>JBALTK010000117.1:0-12548 GCA_036964385.1 Sulfitobacter sp.
CACGCTCTTTGGCGGTGCGGGCAAGGGCGTCGGCCATGAAATCCATCGGTGCTGTGCTGGCAGAGACCTGAATGGAGCCGTCTCCGTCTGCTTGCATCGCGGCAACTTGATTACGCGCTGTTTCGCGGTCTTTCATCGTGTCGCGCAATGTAGACTGGATCACTTCGATACCTGTCTCGAGTTCGTTGCGGCGCGTCTCGGAGGTCAGGAGTTCGGATTGCATCACTGAAATCTGGGCGAGGGCGGCGTTAAAGCGCTCTTGCGCGGCCAGTGCTTCAACCGCGCGGTTGTCGCGCTGGGAGCTCAGATCATTAAGGCGGGCTTGGTAGGTGCGTTGATCACGTTTGGCTTGCTCGCGGAAATTCCCAGAGCCGATGCTGTCCATCAGAACAATCGCTGTAGCAATAATCGCCCATGCCACCATGACCGAACAACCCGCAAGCGCGAACAGCTGTGTGCTCGAGCGCAAACGGATGAACCGTGTGTCATTGTCTGATTTCAAAAATAAGCGGCGCTCTGGAAAATGTTTTTCCAAAAACGCAGAAGTTTTAATCGCGAGCTTTGTACGCACGTCTAATATATCCCTTATATCCCATAACGGCTCGGCGTGTCCCTCACAGACCCGTTAACAAGATGGCAATAACCTTTAGACAGGGTATCGGGCAACCCTTCTGACCCAGTACGACGTATCCCCGCCAATTTAAGTGACATATTGGCAAAAATCCGCCTATTTCAGGACTTTGGTGCAGGATGTTTAAGTGCCTGCTGCAAGCGGCCAATAGAAATCTGGCGGAATGCCCGCTTCGGCGCGCTTTTCCTCGTTGAACGGCGGCTTGAGTTGGCCATGGAAATATTTCCGTACAAGCGCGTGGAATTTTGGCGTCGGATCAAGCTCATGGCGGCCGCACAGGTAGTGAAACCACTTGGAGCCATAGGCAACGTGGTGGACCTCATCGGCGTAGATCACTTCAAGCGCTTCCACCGCTTTAACCTCCTTCGCCTGCTTGAATAGCCTTATCATATTGGGCGTCACATCAAGGCCACGGGCCTCCAGAACCATTGGCACGACTGCAAGGCGGCCCATAAAATCTGTCGCGGTGTCTTCGGCTGCTTGCCACATGCCTGCATGGGCAGGCAGGGCACCGTAATGGCTGCCCGCAGCTTCAAGGCAATCACACATCAGATTGAAATGTTTGGATTCTTCATCTGCTGCTTTTACCCAATCGTCGTAATAGCCGATGGGCATTTTCACATCGCCAAACCGTGCAATCAAGTCCCAATGCAGGTCCACCGCGTTCAATTCAATATGCGCAACGGCATGCATCATAGCGATCCGGCCTTCGGGCGTGCCTGGTTTGCGGTGTGGCACATCCCGCGGGCTGAGCAGTTCTGGCGCGGCAGGGCGGGCAGGGTGCATGGGCGGATTACCTGTCCCAATTTCGGGATGGGACCCATCTGTACGTGCTGCACGCCACATGGCGGCATATTCATGCGAGAGGGCTGTTTTTTCACGCCCGTCTGCGGTGCGCAAAACCGCCTCCGCCATTTGCGCCAGTGGGATCATAGCGCGCGCACTGCTTCGAGCACCTCTTCGACATGACCGGGTACTTTTACCTTGCGCCAGATCTGCACGATCGTGCCATCAGCACCGATGAGGTAGGTTGCCCGCTCAATGCCCATTGATTTCTTGCCATACATGTTCTTTTCGACCCAAACACCATAAGCTTCCGTTACGCTGCCTTCCTCATCTGACAAAAGGGGGACGGTCAGGTCATGCTTCGTGGCGAATTTGTCGTGTTTCGCCATCGTGTCTCGCGACAGGCCGAATACCTTCGCACCAGCGGCTTCAAAGGCTTCCAGATGTTCCGAGAATCCGATGCTTTCTTTTGTGCAGCCGGGCGTGTCGTCGCGGGGATAAAAGAAGAGCACTACAGGCGCGCCTTTCAGCGCACTCAGCGTGATATCGCCACCTCCTGTGACTGGCAGTGTGAAATCAGGGGCCGTTTGGGATATCTCGGGCATGTCATAACTCTTTTGTGTGTGGGGCGTGGCCTTGGAGTGGACACAGACCTCTGTCATAGTAGGGCAGTGGCGCAAAAATCCAAGCAGCGCCGCGCACGATCTAACACCCTTTTCCAGTGACCGGAACCTGATGGCCGACACGACCCCGCCAGCCACCCCTAAGCCACGCCGCCGCAAGCGGGGATGGTTTTTGTTGTTGGTAGGCTTGTTTAACGCAATCTGGGCGCTGCTCGTCCTGACGACCTTGGTCGCTGTAGCGGCTGTCTACTTTCTATATGATCGCCCTGTTGTGTTGCCCGATTGGATTGAGGGACGCATCGAACAGCGGCTTGTGACCGAATTCCCCGATCTCAACATCAGTTTTGGCGAAGTACGGTTGCTCATGGAGGAGGGGTGGCGGCCCCGCGTGCGGCTGCGCAACGTGGCCGTTGCAGATAAGTCGGGCTCCGAAATGATCCGCTTTTCAGAGGCGCGGGTGCGGCTGTCCATGCCGTCGTTGCGTAGTGGCCATGTGAAGCCCGCCGAAGTCGCCGTACAGGGGGTGTTCGCCACGTTGATCCGCGATGAGGACGGCAGGTTTTTGCTGCAAACCGATCTCGCGGGCAGCAGAGCGCAGCAAGCCAAAGGCGCGCCAATGGGCCGCGTGGTGGCGCAGATTGATCAGGTGCTCCAGCAACCCGGCCTTGCCGATCTCGATTATGCAGAAGTGCGTGGCTTGACGTTGCAATATATCGACCGCAGGGCAAAGACCGCCTTTACCTTGGACGGGGGGCGCATGATTGCGCAGCGCAAAGACGGTGCGCTGGTGGCCTCTGCCGATCTCGCCCTGCTGGGCGGAGGGGCGGCGGCAACGACCCTGTCCGCAAATTATACCAGCGTGATCGGCGAAGAAGAGGCGCAGTTTGGCGTGCAGATCGAGAATGCCTCGGCTGCTGATATCGCCACGCAAAGCCCTGCATTCGCATGGATGGGCGCGCTCAAGGCGCCCATTTCGGGGGCGGTTCGCTCTGGTGTGCGCGCAAACGGGACACTCGCCCCGCTCAGCGCGACGCTCCAGATCGGCGCAGGCGTCGTGCAGCCCAACGAAGAGACATTACCGATTCCTTTCGATCAGGCGCGGAGCTATTTCTCCTATGATGCGGCGCGCGGCTTGTTGCAATTTGATGAACTTTCCGTGGACAGCAAATGGGTCACTGCACGGGCGGAAGGAACTGCATCGCTCACTGGATTGCGCACAGGCGCGCTTGAGGATCTGGTGGGGCAGTTCAGCATAACCCACCTGCGGGCAAACCCGATGGGGTTCTACCCTGAGCCAGTCGAGCTGGACCGTGCCGAGATTGATTTTCGCCTGCAAACGAAGCCCTTCAAAATTGATATTGGGCGGCTTGACCTGTTTGACGGGGCTGAGACACGCCATGCTTTCGGTACGCTTATAGCGCAACCCGACGGATGGCAGGTGGCCCTTGATGCGCGCACCGATACGATAGATGCCGCGCGCATAATCGAGTTGTGGCCCGAAGCCGTGAAAACCAAAACCCGCGTTTGGCTCGCTGCGAACTTACTTGAAGCGGATATCACCAATGCCGACTTTGCCCTGCGGCTCGCCCCTGATGCCGCGCCGCGTACTTATGTGGCATTTGACTATCAGGATGCCTCGGTCAAATTTCTGCGCACGTTACCCCCCATTACGAAAGGGCGCGGCCACGCCAGCCTCGATGGCAAGCGGTTCGTTGTGGCGCTGGATGAAGGTGAGGTCGAGGCGGGCCTTGGGGGAACCGTCGCAGTGGAGCGGTCGTCGTTTATCCTGCCCGATCTCGGCGTCAAAGGTGGCACACCTGCCATTGTGCGCCTCAATGCCCGTGCATCTGTGACGTCAGCACTTTGGACGCTGGACCAGCCGCCCATGGGCGTGATGCGCCGCACTGGTTTACCCGTCGAGTTGGGGTCGGGAGAAGCGGTTGTCTCTGGCACGCTGGCCTTTCCGCTCAAACGCGGGGGCAGTCCAGCGGATGTTGAGTTCGATGTGGCGGGCGATCTGCTCAACCTTACGAGTAAACAGCTGATCAAAGGGCGCACGCTCAAATCGCCTCGCATGGCGCTGGTCGCCAGTAACAAGAGTGTCGAGATTGCAGGCAAAGGTACACTTGAAGGGGTGGCATTTGATGGCCGCTGGCAACAGCCCATCGGTGCAGGGTCCAATAAAAGCAAACTGCGCGGCACGGCACAGATCACGCCACGGGCACTGACCGCCTTTAACGTGGCGTTGCCTGACGGGATGATGACAGGGGCCACGCAAGCCGACATCGGCATTGATTTCGAGCGCGGTCAATCGCCGCGCATGACACTGCGGTCGGGTCTTCGGGGCGCCACGCTGCAAATTCCGCAAATCGGCTGGCGCAAGGGGAGCGGCACTTCGGGTGCGCTCGATATGGCCATTCGCCTTGGCGCAAAGCCCGAAGTGACCGCGATCTCGTTGAGCGGCGCTGGCCTGAGCGCGCGGGGCGGAATCACACTGGCAGATGGCGGCGGCTTGGGAGTGCTGGAGCTGAGCCAGCTCAAAGTCGGCAATTGGCTGGACGTGAAAGCAGCGCTCGTGGGGCAGGGGGCAGGCCGTGCGCCACAAGTCGTCGTACGTTCCGGACGCCTTGATCTGCGCACCGCGCAGTTTGGCGGTAGCGGACAAAGCAGCAGCGGTGTGCGAGCCGCAGGCCCTGCAAGCCCGCCGATGCGCGTGACGCTTGACCGACTTCAAGTCACCGATACGCTCTGGCTCCAAGGGCTGGCAGGAACGTTCCAAACAACAGGCGGTCTTGATGGTCCTTTCGAGGCCCGGGTGAATGGCGGGACGGGAGTATCGGGCCGCGTAGTGCCTCAACGGGGTCGCACGGCGATCCGCCTGACCTCTGCAGACGCGGGCGGTGTTCTGCGCTCTGCTGGCGTGGCGAAACAGGCGGTAGGTGGCAAACTGGACGTGTCGCTACTGCCTGTGGGCAGCGGCAGTGCATTTGACGGGCGGCTCAAGGTGACTGGTATTTCAATCAAGGATGCTCCGTCGATGGCGGCCCTTGTAAACTCGATTTCGGTGGTGGGGCTGGTCAATGAAATGAACGGTGACGGCATCTATTTTGATGAGGTGGAGGCCGAATTTCGCCTCACCCCCAACCGCATGACGCTGACCCGTGGGAGTGCAACGGGCGCGTCGCTGGGCCTGTCTATGGACGGTGTCTATGCGACTGACAGCGGCCAGATCGCCATGCAAGGGGTGATCACCCCCGTCTATCTGCTCAATGGCATCGGGTCCTTACTGACGCGCAAAGGGGAAGGCCTTCTGGGCTTTAACTACAGCCTCACAGGGGCGGCGAAGTCGCCAAAAGTATCCATTAACCCCTTGTCGGTACTCGCTCCTGGCGGCTTGCGTGATATTTTCCGTGGGCCGAAAACCGAATTGCCGACGGTGGAAGGCGAAACAACGCCTGCGCCAAAGGTCCCCGCGCAAAGGCCCGTTGAACAGCCCTATGAAGGACGCTAAAGCGCCCGTATGAAACTTAGTGATTTTGACTTCGACTTGCCCGAAACCCTGATTGCCGTGCGCCCCGCACAGCCGCGCTCTTCTGCGCGCCTGTTGGTCGCCGATGGTGATGCAATCCATGATGGGCATGTGCATGACCTGACCACCTGGCTGCGCAAGGGGGACCGTTTGGTCCTCAATGATACCCGTGTGATCCCTGCGCGTCTGTCTGGTGTCCGCCACCGCGACAGCGCCCAAGGTCCCGTCAGTGCAAAGGTCGAGGTGACGCTGCTGGAACCTCAGGCAGAGGCGGGGATTTGGTCTGCTTTGGTCAAGCCGCTGAAAAAGCTGAAGATTGGCGAAGATGTCATTTTCTCCGATACGCTGCGCGCCACTATGGAAGGTGTCGCGGATGGCCAAGGCTACCTGCGCTTTAATCTGACGGGCAATGATTTCGACGCTGCCCTCAACGCCGCAGGAGCCATGCCTTTACCGCCCTATATTGCCGCCAAACGCAAGGCCGATGCACAGGATAAAACGGATTACCAAACAGTCTGGGCCAAGAACTCTGGCGCAGTAGCCGCGCCAACCGCGTCGCTGCATTTTGATGCGCCGCTGTTGGAGGCCCTGCGCGCAATGGGCGTCGATTTTTCCTATGTGACGTTGCATGTGGGCGCGGGAACTTTCCTGCCCGTAAAAGTCGACGATATTGCGGATCACAAAATGCACTCTGAATGGGGTCAGGTCAGCGCAGAGGCCGCAATCGAGATTGCGGCGACAAAAGCAGCAGGAGGCCGCGTGATCCCCGTTGGCACAACAGCCCTGCGCCTGATCGAGACGGCTGGGAAGGGCGGTTCAATCGCGCCATGGGAAGGAGATACTGACATTTTCATCACCCCTGGCTTTACCTTCAATGTGGCGGACGCGCTGATGACCAACTTCCACCTGCCGCGCTCCACTTTGATGATGCTTGTTTCGGCGTTGATGGGCTCGAAGACTGTCCGCGGTATTTATTCCCATGCAATTAATCAGAAATATCGGTTTTTCTCTTACGGAGATGCATCACTCCTGATACCGCCGCGCAAAAGCGGCTGATCTGGTCGCATTTGGACCTGATCGAACCCCTGTTTCACCCGTATGGGTGACAAGTAATTAAAGGAACATACCATGTGGCAAGTCCTCACCAGCGCTTGGGCGCTTCTGTTCGGCATGTTTCTTCTGATGCTTGGGAACGGCATGCAGGGTACACTTTTGGGTATCCGAGGCGAGATCGAAGGTTTTGATACTTTCGCCATGTCGATCGTAATGTCGGCTTATTTCGTAGGCTTTCTTGGTGGCTCACGTATGGCGCCTCGTATGATCCGGCGTGTGGGGCATGTTCGGGTCTTTGCTGCGCTGGCATCTGCGATCTCTGCTGTCATGATCCTCTACCCGACCTTTCCCTACGTCTGGCTTTGGGTTCTGGGGCGTGTGTTGATCGGTTTTTGCTTCTCTGCCGTGTATGTCACTGCAGAAAGCTGGCTCAACAATGCTGCGGACAACTCCAACAGGGGGCAGGCGTTGTCGCTCTATATGATTATCCAGACCCTCGGGATCGTAACAGCGCAGGCGATGCTGCTCGTCGCGGAACCTGACGGTTTTATCCTGTTCGTTATTCCGTCGGTATTGGTGAGCGTGGCAATTACACCCATCCTGCTGTCAATCAGCCCGACACCAGCTTTTGAGACGACAAAACCAATGAGCCTCAAAGAATTGATGAGCTTCTCCCCGCTGGGGTGTGTGGGCATGTTTATCTTGGGCGGTATCTTTTCGGCCCAGTTCGGCATGTCTTCGGTTTACGGTGCCGAGGCGGGGTTGAGCGTTCCACAAATCTCGACATTCGTTGCGACCTTCTTTATTGGCGCGGTCGTGTTGCAGTACCCGATTGGCTGGATTTCTGACCGGATGGACCGTCGGTATTTGGTGATTATCGTTTCTATTATCGGTGGCGTCGGGTGTATCTTGGGTATGCTCAAAGGGGACGTGTTCAGCCTGCTCCTCGTCTCGGCCTTTGTAATTGGCGGTATGGCGAACCCGCTTTATTCCTTGCTGATCGCACACACCAATGACTTTTTGGAGCATGACGATATGGCAGCAGCCTCGGGTGGGTTGATCTTCATCAACGGTCTCGGCGCGATCTTGGGGCCTATGATTACGGGTTGGATGATGGGGACATCTCTTGGACCCGGAGGATTCTACCTTTTCACAGCCGTCCTGTTTGGTGCGATGATCGTCTACGCTGGCTACCGTTCCACGGTACGCTCGACCCTTCCGAACGAGGAGACGGGTTCATATGTTCCCATGGGTCCGACAGCAACGACTGTGGCGATGGAGATTGCGCAGGAATATGCGATCGAGACAGAGCTGGAAGACGAAGACGCGACAGAAACGCCTTCATGATTTAGCAAATACCTGCCACCTAAAGGAAACTTTATGTCCTGAACGACATATGATTGCGCTAAACATGACGGTTTTGTTGCAATTCGTGTGTAGGAAATGCGCCTATTCTGGCTTTAACTGAACGTATTGGCGTTTATGCAAAGAGGATAATACGATGGTAGGCCCCGAAGAAGTACTAGAATTCTGGCTAGACCATGTTGGACCTGCTGGCTGGTATGCGGTCGACGACAAAGTCGATGCAGAGATCCGCGAAAGGTTTCTTGCGACTTGGGAGGCGGCCCGTGACGGCGCGTTAAGCATGAGGTTGACCTATCCCTCTGGCGCACTCGCCTATCTCATTCTTACGGATCAGTTTTCGCGCAATATGTTCCGCGGCAGCGGTGATGCCTTCGCGACGGATGCTTTGGCGCTGGCCGTGGCCAAGCTGGCAATTTGTAAGGGATGGGATCTCAAGATTGATGTTCCTGCGCGACAGTTCTTCTATTTGCCGATGATGCACTCAGAGAACCTGTGTGATCAGGACCGCTGTATCCGCCTGATGGTGGAGCGGATGCCGCAAACCACTGAGAACAACTTGTTGCATGCGCAAGCGCACCGCGAAGTCATCCGTGAGTTCGGCCGCTTTCCATATCGCAATGACGCACTTTCGCGCGACCCTACGCAGAGTGAGCAGGCCTACAATGCCAAAGGGGGCTACGGCCACACCCTGCGCCAGTTGGAAGCCAGTCTCGCCGCGTAATGCCAAGCACCTTCAATCAAGATGAAAAGCCCGCGATCTTATGAGAGCGCGGGCTTTTGCATGACTGGAATGCGCGGGAGGGCATTGCGACGCAGTCTGGGATAGTTTAACGTTGAACTATATATTTCTGTTGAAACATGCGAGGTGCCCATGGCCGATAAGTCCTTTGATCTGATTGTTATTGGCGCGGGGCCAGGTGGCTATGTTGCCGCGATCCGTGGTGCGCAGCTTGGCATGAAGGTCTGTATCGTCGAGCGCGAAAACCTCGGGGGCATTTGTCTCAACTGGGGCTGTATCCCGACAAAGGCGTTGCTGCGGTCCTCCGAAGTTTTCCACCTCATGCACCGTGCTAAGGAATTCGGACTGAAAGCAGACGGTATCAGCTATGATCTGGATGCGGTCGTTAAGCGCTCCCGCAAGGTTGCAGGGCAATTGTCAGGCGGCATAGGCCACCTGATGAAGAAGAATAAAATCACTGTCGTCATGGGCGAAGCGACGATCCCTGCCAAGGGCAAGGTGAGCGTAAAAACCGACAAAGGCACGGAAGATCTGACAGCCAAGAATATCGTGTTGGCTACAGGTGCGCGTGCGCGCGAATTGCCAGGGCTTGAGGCCGACGGGAAACTTGTCTGGACCTACCGCCACGCGCTTCAGCCGGTTCACATGCCAAAGAAACTGTTGGTCATCGGTTCAGGCGCGATCGGGATTGAATTTGCCAGCTTCTACAACACGCTAGGTGCAGACACGACTGTGGTCGAAGTTATGGACCGCGTGCTGCCTGTAGAGGACGAAGAAATTTCAGCCTTCGCGAAAAAGTCCTTCGAGAAGCAGGGCATGAAGATCATGCAAAAAGCGATGGTCAAAAAGCTCGACCGTGCGGGTGACAAGGTCACAGCCCATATCGAGGTGGGCGGCAAGACCGAGACGCATGAATTCGACACTGTTATCAGTGCTGTAGGGATCGTCGGAAACGTCGAAAACCTCGGGTTGGAAGAGCTTGGGGTCAAGATTGACCGCACCCATGTTGTGACCGATGAATACTGCCGCACAGGCATTGACGGTCTTTATGCTATTGGTGATATCGCGGGCGCTCCGTGGTTGGCGCACAAAGCATCCCATGAAGGTGTGATGGTTGCCGAACTCATCGCGGGCAAGCACGCCCATCCCGTAAAACCAGAGAGCATCGCAGGCTGCACGTACTGCCACCCGCAGGTCGCCTCCGTTGGCTATACCGAGGCAAAGGCAAAGGAGTTGGGCTTTGAGATCAAGGTTGGCCGATTCCCCTTTATTGGTAACGGAAAAGCCATCGCTTTGGGCGAAGAGAGCGGTATGATTAAAACCATCTTTGACGCCAAAACAGGGGAGCTGTTGGGCGCACATATGATCGGTGCCGAAGTCACGGAGCTGATCCAAGGCTATGTCGTGGGCCGCCAGTTGGAGACGACGGAAGAAGATTTGATGAACACTGTCTTCCCGCATCCCACCTTGTCGGAAATGATGCACGAATCGGTACTCGACGCATATGGTAAAGTCATCCACATGTAGAAAACGGCCACGCATCAGTTGATCTGTGTAGCCTGCGTAGTTGACCTATCTCCGCAGACCTCGAAAGACGCTCGATGTGGCCGACATTTGATAGAAAAGTGGCGTGCAGGTTGCCCCGCACGCCGCTTTCCGTCTCGTCAAAGCGATAGACTGGTTAATTCATCTTGGCGGCAAATCCGCTAAAACCTCTCATCTCTGTATCGCCCATCAGGGTTGCTGCTCCAGTTTCCAGATCAATCTGGTAGAGGCCTGCGGTTTCACTTCCCTCAACCGAGAGCAGCGCGATGGCCGTGTTGTCACCGGCTTCGCCGGAAATGATCTCGAACCCGCCGCTTGCCGTGATGTCGGACGCGCTGCCATCAAGTGTTAGGGGCGCAATGGTTGCCAATGTGCCGTCGTTGTTGGCGAGGCTCACCAGCACGTCCAGATCAGCGTCCAATGCATATTGGAACGTCTCGTCCTGCTTGGCGCCGTTCACTGCGTTCGTATACGCGTTTGCAAAAATTGCAGGAGTGGCACCTGCGTTCGCCTCATCTTCGGCGTAGGCCAGATCGGTAAACCGTAGGACAGAATTTGCCCGCTTGTCCCCGAACTCTACAGGAAAGTACACTACGTTTGCGCCATCCGACGACACGGCACGCACCGCATCAATCTTGTTGTTGAAATCAAGTGCGACAACAGCATCGTCGGCCATTGTCACTGCATCATCAAACTTTGCTTCGGTGTCGGTCAGAGCACCTTTTTCAGGATTGATTGTGAACACCTTACCGGCCTTTGAAAATCCGATCATGTCACCCGTCAATGGGCGGTAAGCAATTGCATCAACAGTGCTACCTGTCAGGGCAACCTTTTCAGCACCAGAGGGAGCGCTCATGTCGTTAAATACAACAATCGCAGCACCATCACCCGCCAATCCGTATCCTGTCATCGTGGCGTGACCAGCGGCAAATGCGGTCTGCGCCTTGAGCGTGAGGAGGGCTGTAGCGGAGATCAATTTCAGTGTCATAATTCGTCCTTTTGTGTAGGAAAAGGCGGAGCTCCTATGTGATCAAAACCATCCGAAGACAGGCTCGGTTCCAGCAAGTTTTTCTTTTTGTAGTCTCGGAACCGCTCGCGCTTTTCATTCGTTTTTCTCGAATTGATTGATGCCTGTTTGTGCTGGACCCTCTTGAGAGCCGCTGACATACTCAACCAATGGTAAGTATAAATCGCGTTGTGATGGGGCCTGCGTCCCGAAAGATGATCCAGGATCTAAAACCCCAACACCTCAAAGTAGCTGAGGTTTCAGGGCATTACGGGCAGCAGTTCGATTTTAAGAGCTATGAGCAATTCCGTTATCCCGAGTATGACATCTGTGCCGGCCCCTATCTCGATCCCGAGACGGGCAAGCCACGCAAATTCGATCTGATCCTTGCGAACCAAGTGTGGGAGCATCTTGATCGACCCTACACCGCTACTAGACATGTGCGGCAGATGCTTAAGAAGGGCGGCAAGTTCTGGGTCGCAGTACCGTTCTTTGTCCCGTTTCACGCCGCACCCATGGACAACTCGCGCTGGTCTGCACGCGGGCTCAAGAATTTCCTGATCGAATGCGGGTTTGAGGAGCACCTCATCCAGTCCTTTCAGTGGGGCAATCGTCATGTGGCGAAGCGCAACCTTGAAGAAGTCTGGCCACCCGAGTACATCGAAGGCGAAGATGACATAGAGGACGATCCGATGTTTCCGATTTGCGCTTGGGCAATGGCTGAACGCAGCTGATGACGGGATCATGGCCTTTGATGTTGGCGCTTTGGGGCGCCGGGCTGGGCGCGGCCATGCAATATGCAAAATTCGCGGTTATCTATGATATGCTGGGCGGAATTTACCCCGAGGCGGGGGCGGCTTTGGGCTGGCTCGTTTCACTCATCGGTATCATTGGCATCTTCCTTGGCGCCGTAGCCGCCATGATTGTTTCCCGCATCCGCTTTCGTCGCTCTTTGCTCGCTGCACTTTGGCTGGGTGCTGTGGTGTCCTTGGGGCAGGCGCTCCTGCCGCCGCTTCCCGTGATGCTGCTCTTGCGTCTGATCGAAGGGGTTTCGCACCTTGCCCTTGTCGTGGCCGCACCGACGCTGATTGCGCAAATCGCCACGGACCAACAACGCGGACTGGCCTTGACGATTTGGGGGACGTTTTTTGGCGTCGCCTTTGCTGTGATGGCATGGTTCGGGCGTCCGTTCACCGAGGCTGCAGGTGTTCCAGCGCTGTTTTTGGTCCATGCGGCGTATATGGCGGCCTTCGCGCTCTACCTCAGTCCGC
>JBALTK010000118.1:0-12519 GCA_036964385.1 Sulfitobacter sp.
CGGTCAACTCGCTGGGGGTTATGTTGCAGAATGTGACCAGCGCGGATGTTTTGCTTAACTATCAATGGTATTTCATTCCGGTGATCTTCTTCATCGTGCTTGTCATGGCATTTGTGTTTGTTGGCGACGGATTGCGCGATGCTGCTGATCCTTACGGAGATACCAAGAAATGAGCCGGTTGATCGACGTTGAAAATCTGACCTTGCAATTTGATACAGATGAGGGACGCATCACGGCAGTTGATGATGTCTCCTTCAGCCTTGAGGCGGGGGAGGTGATGGGATTGGTGGGGGAAAGCGGGTCGGGTAAGTCAGTGACCGCGAAATCCCTGATGAAACTCAATCCTGGCAATGCGGTTTATGGGCCGGATACAAAAATTACGCTGCACCTTGATGACGGGCCAGTGGATGTCATGGCTCTGCAAAACGACCGTGAGATGAAGGTTGTGCGTGGTGGAGCGATCTCGTTGATTTTCCAAGAACCGATGGCCAGCTTTGCGCCTGCGATCTCGATCGGGGATCAGATGGTAGAGCAGTTGTTGATTCATACCAGCTTTTCGAAACGGCAGGCCAAAGAGGTGTCTATTGAAATGCTTGACCGCGTTGGCATATCGGACCCTAGCACGCGGTTCGGGCAATATGCGTTTGAGCTGTCTGGGGGGATGCGGCAGCGCGCGATGATCGCGATGGCGCTCTCGACCAAACCCAAACTGCTGATTGCGGATGAGCCTACGACAGCGCTGGATGTCACCATTCAGGCGCAGGTGATCGACCTGATGAAAGACCTTGTTTCAGAATTCGGCATGGGGATTATTTTCATTACCCACGATCTGGGTGTGATTGCGCAGACTGCCGATAAAGTTGCCGTTATGTACCTGGGGCGTTTAGTCGAACAGGGGACTGTGCGTGATGTAATCCGCAGACCAGCGCATCCCTACACCCGTGGTTTGCTGGCCGCGCTCCCGACATTGGACGATATTGATGCCCCGCTCACACCGATCCCCGGTGATATTCCATCCCCGTTGGAGCGCCCGCCTGGATGTGTCTACAATACACGCTGCCAAGAGGTTGTCGGGCCTCAGTGCTCAACCAAGGTGCCTGCCTTTTTCGAGGTAGAGACGGGGCACGCAGCGGCGTGCCATTTGTATGATCCTGCAGGTGGTTCCGAATGACACAAAAACCTCTGGTCACAGCACAGAATCTGTCGGTCCATTTCCCGTTGCGGGGTGGGTTGATCGGACCGAAGCCCTATGTCGCAGCCGTGGAAAACGTCACCATCGAAATTGCGGCGGGTAGTTTTTTCGGGCTCGTTGGCGAATCAGGTTCGGGCAAGACGACATTGGGCCGTGCCATGTTGCGTGCGGCGCCGATTACCAAAGGTGACGTGCTGTTTGATGACGGTGAAGTGGAATATTCGCTAAAGAACCTCGGGAAAAAAGAACTCAAGGATTACCGCAAACGGGCACAGCTAATTTTCCAAGATCCCTATGCTGCACTCAGTCCGCGGATGACGGTGCGCGACATTATCGCAGAGCCGCTCGAAGTTATGGGCCTGACGACGTCACGTGCAGAGACAGACGAGCGTGTGCGCGAGATTGCTGCCAAATGTCGCCTGAATGTGGAGCATTTGCGCCGCTTTCCGCATGCGTTCTCTGGCGGGCAACGACAGCGCATTTCGATTGCCCGGGCGCTTGTTTCGGGCCCAAAATTCATTGTTGCGGACGAAAGTGTCGCTGCTTTGGACGTGTCCATTCAGGCAGATGTGCTTAACTTGCTCAAGGCGATCCAGCAGGAAATGGGGCTGACCTTCTTGTTTATCAGTCATGATCTAAGCGTTGTGGCGCATGTCTGTGACCATGTTGCGGTGATGTATCTGGGCCGTCTTGTTGAGACAGCGCCGACGCGCACGTTGTTTTCATCGCCACGCCATCCTTACACAAAAGCGCTCCTGTCTGCGATCCCATCGCTTGATCCCGACGACCGGGGCAAAGCGCAAAAACTGGAGGGTGAAATCCCTTCGCCGCTTAACCCGCCGCCGGGGTGTAAATTCCAGACGCGGTGTCCCAACGCAATCGATCGGTGTCGTATAGAAGAGCCAATTCTGGAAAGCACTGGAGATGAGCATAACGTGGCGTGCCACCGTTGGAAGGAACTTGCCCTCTGAGGAGCGGGTGGTTGCTTGTTGATGACCGGTATCGTTACGGTGAAACTGACCTTTGGCAGCAAGCGACGGCGGCTTTTCCTGATTTGCGAATGAGTGGATAGATTATGACTGGTACATTGACGTTTGACGATCTTAAATCTCGCGTTGCAGATGGGACGATTGATACGGTTTTGACCTGCTTGGTGGATATGCAGGGCCGCCTTATGGGCAAGCGGTTCCATGCGGTGAATTTTGTCGAGACATCTTTCAAGGAAACGCACTGCTGCAATTACCTGCTGGCTACAGATCTTGAGATGGCGACACCCGATGGCTACGCCTCCACCAGTTGGCAGTCAGGCTATGGCGATTATGTCATGGCGCCTGACCTGAGCACAATCAGGCTGGTTTCTTGGCTGGAAGGTACTGCTTTGGTGTTGTGCGATGTCCTTGATCACCACACTCATGAAGCAGTCCCCCATTCCCCGCGTGCGATCCTAAAAAAGCAGATCAAACGGCTGGAGGCGTTGGGATATGACGCCAAAATGGCGACAGAACTTGAGTTCTTCTTGTTCGAGAAAAGCTTTGATGAAATTCGCAAGGACGGGTTTCGCAATCTGGAACCGATCAGCGGGTACAACGAGGATTACAACATCCTGCAAACCACCAAAGAAGAAGGCATCATGCGGCCTATCCGTAATCATTTATTTGCAGCAGGCTTGCCTATCGAGAACTCGAAAGGCGAGGCTGAGGCTGGACAAGAAGAGCTTAACATTCGTTATTCACCGGCCCTGGATTGTGCTGACTACCACTCGATTGCGAAGCATGCGATCAAAGAAATCGCTTGGCAAAGCGGGCGTGCCGCTACCTTTTTGCCTAAATGGCACAAGGACCGTGTGGGATCATCAAGCCATGTTCACCAATCGCTTTGGAAGGATGGTGAGGCGGCGTTCTTTGATAAGTCAGGGTCGCACGGGATGTCTGACCTCATGGGGCACTACATGGCGGGTCTTATTAAATACGCGCCTGACTACACGGTCTTTTTGGCCCCATATGTAAACAGCTACAAACGGTTCGCAAAAGGTACATTTGCACCCACGAAAACGGTCTGGTCTGTGGATAACCGTACGGCAGGGTTTCGTCTGTGCGGGGCAGGGACAAAGGGCGTCCGGGTTGAATGCCGGATCGGCGGATCCGATCTTAATCCCTACTTGGCGCAAGCTGTTATGCTGGCTGCTGGCATTAAAGGAATTGAAGACAAACTGGAGTTATCCCCCGCGACAACGGGCGATGTTTATGAGGATGCCAAAGCAGCGGACATTCCGCAAACTTTACGTGCGGCCACGCAAACGCTTCGCCAGTCATCTTTTTTGCGCAGTGCGTTGGGGGATGATGTTGTCGACCACTACACGCGTGCTGCCGAATGGGAACAGGAAGAATTTGACCGCGCTGTGACCGATTGGGAAATAGCGCGCGGATTTGAGAGGGCTTGAGAAGATGATCATCCAATGCATTTCACCCATTGACGGATATGTTTACGCGGCGCGCCAAACGCTGACGCGTGTGCAGGCTGACGCGGCTGTCGCACGGGCGAAGTCCGCGCAGGCGGATTGGGCCAAACGCCCGCTGGCAGAACGTATCGCGCTGGTGCAAGCAGGCGTGGCCGCTATTGGTGCTATGAACGATGAGATCGTGCCCGAGATCGCATGGCAAATGGGCCGACCGGTTCGGTACGGTGGCGAATTCGGCGGCTTCAACGAGCGCGCCAGTTACATGGCTGAAATTGCACAAGAGGCCTTGGCGCCCATTGTGATTGAGGACAGTGACGCGTTTCGCCGCGTGATCAAGCGTGTCCCTCACGGTTTGGTTCTCGTCGTGGCCCCATGGAACTATCCCTATATGACAGCAATCAATACGGTGGCACCTGCGCTGATTGCGGGCAATGCCGTGATGCTAAAGCACGCGTCGCAGACCCCTTTGGTGGGGGAGCGGATGGCGGCGGCCTTTCATTCTGCAGGTATTCCCGAGGACGTCTTCATCAATGTATTCTTGGACCACCAAACGACCTCCGAACTCATCGCAAGCCGCTCCTTTGGATTTGTGAACTTCACAGGGTCCGTGAGCGGTGGCAAGGCAATGGAAGCAGCCGCAAGTGGTACGTTCACAGGTCTCGGGCTTGAATTGGGCGGTAAAGACCCCGGCTATGTTATGGAGGATGCGAACCTCGACGCTGCCGTTGATACACTGATCGACGGTGCAATGTTCAACTCTGGTCAATGTTGCTGCGGGATCGAGCGGATTTATGTTCATGAGAGCCTATTTGACGCTTTTGTCGAAAAGGCAGTTGAAATCGTAAATGGCTATAAGCTCGGCAATCCGCTTGAAGCTGAAACCACTCTAGGTCCGATGGCGCAGGTACGATTTGCAGATGAGGTTCGGGCACAAACTGCTGAGGCCATCGCAGCAGGAGCCACAGCGCATGTTGATCCAGCCAATTTCCCAGAGGACAGTGGCGCATATCTGATGCCCCAAATTCTCACGGATGTGACCCACGATATGCGCGTGATGCGCGAAGAAAGCTTTGGCCCCGTTGTCGGGATTATGTCTGTTAAAAATGACGCCGAAGCGATCCGCCTGATGAACGACAGTCACTTTGGTCTGACTGCCTCACTCTGGACCAGTGATGCTAATCGTGCAGAGGCTATTGCGGACCAGATTGAAACAGGCACGGTCTTTATGAATCGTGCGGATTACCTTGATCCTGCCCTGTGCTGGACGGGATGCAAGGACACGGGGCGCGGCGGCGGGTTGTCTGTTATTGGCTACCACAACTTGACGCGTCCAAAATCATACCACCTGAAAAAGGCCTGAGAACATGAGCATTTCCGCAAACTGGTCCTATCCCACCTCAATCCGCTTCGGTGCGGGACGCATTTCCGAGATCGCAGATGCCTGTGCTGTGGCAGGCATCACCAAACCGCTTTTGGTCACCGACCGTGGCTTGGCTACGATGGAAATCACGACCAGAACACTTGATCTCATGGAGGCCGCAGGTCTGGGACGTGCGATATTTTCCGATGTGGACCAGAACCCCAACGAGAAGAATGCGGCAGCAGGCGTAAAGGTTTATTGTGAGGGGGGGCATGACGGAGTGATTGCTTTTGGCGGTGGCTCAGGGCTCGATCTTGGAAAACTGGTGGCTTTCATGGCGGGGCAAACCCGTCCGCTGTGGGACTTTGAGGACATTGGTGATTGGTGGACCCGTGCGGACGCTGATGCCATTGCGCCTATAGTTGCCGTGCCAACCACTGCGGGTACAGGGTCTGAAGTGGGGCGCGCCTCTGTCATCACCAACTCCGAGACTCAGCAGAAAAAGATCATATTCCATCCTAAATTTCTGCCGTCAGTGGTGATCAGTGATCCGGAACTGACCGTCGGCATGCCTGGCTTTATCACGGCGGGAACCGGCCTTGATGCTTTTGCACATTGTGTCGAAGCGTTCTGTTCGCCGCATTATCATCCTATGTCACAGGGTATGGCGCTTGAGGGCATGCGCCTAGTCAAAGAGTATCTGCCTCGCGCTTATGCTGATGGCACCGATATTGAGGCGCGTGGGCATATGATGTCTGCTGCAATAATGGGCGCAACCGCATTTCAAAAAGGACTTGGCGCGATCCATGCCCTGTCTCACCCTGTCGGTGCAATCTATCACACCCACCATGGCACAACGAACGCTGTCTTCATGCCTGCGGTCCTTCAGTTCAATAAGCCGGAAATTTCGGGTGTGATCAGTCAAGCAGCCGCGTACTTGGATATTTCAGGCGGGTTTGACGGGTTTTGTGATTATGTTGATGGGCTGAATAGTTCCCTAGGAATCCCTAAAACACTGTCCGGTATTGGTGTGAGCAATCCCGATATTGATAAAATCGTCGCAGGCGCACTGAGTGATCCAAGCACCGGCGGAAATCCAGTCAAAATGACAATGGAAAACACGAGGAAGCTTTTGCTTGAATGTGTCTAGGGTTTTGTATCTGACGACAGCACCACAGGGTGCAAATAGTCGCATTTGATATAAAAGATATTATGGCTCATCGGTAACCATTCATGAATGGAGCATACCAATTCCTTTATGAGAGGAAGTCACAGGTGGCCCAACAAAGCATACCAGTTACGACCAGAATGAACAAAGTCATAGACACTATGCTCGAAGGTCAGGAGTATATCCTCACAAACCCGTCCGGAAAGCCATGAACAGAACGGTATGTCTCTCAACGCCTCAGTCATTGGAAGAATCATGCTGGTCTGACTGAAGAGGCGCTTGGATACAGCTTACACATGCACGATTGTAGGGGGACTGCCACAACAAAACTGCTTGAAGCAGGGGCTGATGCGTATCAGCTCGCAACGGTGTTCGGTTGGAACTTACGGTACGCAACTCAGATGATCGAGATCTATGCGGTTGTTGGAGGTGACAAAACCGACAAAATACTGGAGCTTGTGGCGAAGGCGGAAAAGAACGCTACCAGAACATAATTGTAAAATGCCCTGTAAAATGGGTCTTCGTCAATCGAAGTGTTTTCATCTAAGTCATTGATTTTAAATGGAGGCGAGTAGGAGAATCGAACTCCTGTACACGGATTTGCAATCCGCTGCGTAACCACTCCGCCAACTCGCCGTATTCTGGGGGATATAGACCGTGGTTTTCTGGGCTGCAAGGGGCAAGATGGCCTGAAGAGGGCTGCATATTGGAGCTTGGGATGTGGCGTTGCTGACAGGCGCGCAGTGTGGCACATTGCACAGAACAGGATTCTGAACAGACGAGCATTCCCCATGACCGATTTTTCCAAACGCCGCACAATGATGGTAGACACTCAGGTGCGTCCGTCGGACGTCACAAAGTTCCCGATCATCGACGCGATGCTCTTAGTCGCACGAGAGGACTTTGTGCCCACTGCACAACGCGAAGCGGCGTATGTAGGCGAAAACCTGAATTTGGGGCATGGGCGTGTTCTACTGGAGCCGCGCAGTCTGGCCAAAATGCTCGATGTGCTGGCGATTGATGGTGACGAACTGGTACTGGATGTGGGCTGTACGCTTGGCTATTCGACCGCTGTGATTGCGCGTATGGCGCAAGCGGTGGTTGGCGTAGAAGAAGACGCCGACATGGCGCGCGAGGCGCAAGATGCGCTGGTCGCAGCGGGGGCGGACAATGCTGTTGTGCATGAAGGCCCACTTGTTGAAGGTGCGGCCCAGCACGGCCCATATGACGTCATTGCGATCCAAGGCGGTGTTACGGACGTACCTGCGGGCCTGCTTGATCAACTCAAAGAGGGTGGCCGGATTGCCGCGATGTTTATGGACGGGCCACTTGGTGAAGTTCGGGTAGGCTACAAGCGTGAAGGCAAAATCAGCTGGCGCTTGGCATTCAATGCGACGGCGCCCGTTTTGCCCGGTTTTGATAAAGAGATGACGTTTAATTTCTAGTTAGACGCGCAGCAGTCTGCGTGGAACGGCACACATATGGTCGTACGGATCACAATATGCTCGGGGGCATTTGGAATGGTATTTAGTGTAATCAGGCAGGGTGCCGCGAACGCGGTGCGGATGAGCGTCATAGTTGCGGTCGCGGCAGTTGTCACTGGCGTGAGCGCCCCTGCTGCTCGGGCCGATACACTGGCCGATGCGTTGGTAAGCGCTTACCAACACTCGGGGCTGCTAGAGCAGAACCGTGCGTTGTTGCGTGCGGCAGATGAGGATGTTGCCGCTGCGGCGGCCACGCTTGAACCTGTGCTACGCTGGACCGCAAGCGCAACACAGAGCATCGGGCGGGGGCAGACTTCTCTCACATTGGGCGTACAAAACTCTGATAGCCTTGTTGTAGCCGGGCAATTGATCGCCGAACTTTTGCTATATGATTTCGGCGCAACTGCATTGGGAGTCGAGGCGGCAAAGGAAACTGTGCTTGCAACGCGCCAAACTCTCATCGGGATTGAGCAACAAGTGATGTTGCGCGGTGTTCAGGCATACATGGGCGTTATCGAAGCGGCAGAATTTGTTACGTTGCGCCAGAATAACGTGCGCGTTTTGACACAGGAATTGAACGCTGCCCGCAACCGTTTCGAAGTGGGCGAAGTGACGCGTACGGACGTGGCACTGGCAGAAGCACAATTGGCGCAGGCGCGTAGTGGATTGGCGAGTGCGCAAGGTAACTATGCGATCGCCGTTGAAGAATACCGCAATGTGATCGGGCGCAAGCCGAGCCGTTTGGCCGGACCGCCACGCGTGCCCAAAATTGGTGGTGATATTGACGCTGCAAAAGCTGTTGCTGTGCGCAATCATCCCAGCATGCGCGCGGTACAACATCAGGTGTCTGCGGCGGAACTGGCGATAAAGCGGGCGGAAGCGAGTAAGCGACCCACCGTCACAGCGCAGGGAGTACTTTCGCTGAGCGAGAACCTGTCCAGTAGCAATTTCAGCACGGGTGCGAGCATCGGTTTGAATGCAGCTGGAACGATTTATCAGGGGGGCGCGCGCTCTTCTGCTGTGCGCAAGGCGCAGGCACAACGCGATGCACAACGCGGCAACCTGCATGTAGTACGCCACAATGTGCAGCAAAACGTCGGGATCGCCTATGCGCAGCTAAGCTCTGCGCGCGCCTCGTTTGAGGCGTCGGAGCGTCAGATCAGAGCGGCACGCATTGCCTTCCAAGGTGTGCGTGAGGAGGCGACACTGGGCGCACGGACGACGTTGGATGTACTTGATGCCGAGCAGGCATTGCTGGACGCCGAAGCGTCACGAATTTCGGCGCAAACGTTGATCTACAATGCGGCCTATGCGGTGCTCGCATCCACAGGCAGACTTACGGCGCGGGACTTGCGTTTGCCGGTGCAGCAGTATGACGTGAACGAATACTACAATCTGGTGAAAGACAGCCCGACATCGCAGTCGGAGCAAGGTGCACAGTTGGACCGCGTTCTGCGCAGGTTGCAGAAAAACTAAGACCGAGCATTGAGAGCAATGCCGAGGGGCTGCCTGTACGGGCGGCCCTTTTTGCATTCAGGGGCAGGGTTCGCATGAAGGCCACATGCTAAATTAATAATATCAAAGGATTTTCGCCCCATTGTGGGAATCGGTTATGCGGGTTATCTTTGGCACCGAGCAGAGAGTGGTAAAAAATGTCAAAAGCCGTCACGAATGAAGAGGTTGAAGATGTATTGTCTTCAATCCGCAGGTTGGTATCCGAAGACAAGCGTCCCTTAGCTGGGCTTCGCAGCGCGCCTTTCGCTGCGCCTGTTGCAGACGAAGTCACCGCCGAGCAGGAGGAGGGTGACGAAACCCCAGCAGATGAACAGTCTGTTGAAGAAACCCTGCATGAAGCCGAACGATTTGTTTTGACGCCGTCATTTCGTGTCCTGACGCCAGAGGCTGATGCCGCCGATGAAGGGCCGCTGGACCTTGGCTCTGTCGCGCGTGAGACTTGGACACAGGACATAGAGGAAAATCCTGTCGAGGAAGCGGGTGCATCTGATGACAATGCGCCGATGGTTCTGTTTCCCGAGGCTAAAGTGCCTGATCAGGACGATGCGATGGATGCCCTTGATGCTTTGGTGCATGACGCGATCGAGAGTGAAGTTAAAGATCTCGAAGAGGCGGTCGGTGCGGGTGACTACGCTGACGAGGGCTTTTGGGACGATGAGGACGATGATGCTTCGCCTCAGGTGACGTCGGCTGCTGACCGATCTCACGAGGAGCGGAGCGACGATAGCCATACTTTTGAGGATAACGACCACTTCGAGTACGAGGAAAATTGGAATTTGGGCGACGAGGAGCCTGCACATGCCGACGCCGCGGAAGATAGCAGCGAAGACAAAGCCGAAGTTGAGGAGGCGCCGTTTTTCGAAGGCGCGCCAGAGATTGCTTCAGAACCGGTAGACGTGGCTTCGGGAAAGCGGGCACCCTATATTCCCCTTACGGCAAAAATCGCGGCGTTGGAGGCTGTGATCGGTGGTAAACATCAGGACTATGAGCCTGATGGAGATGAGAAAGACGAACTCGCATCGCCAGGCTCTCCTGCGATGGCATGGGAAGATGATGTGGAACTTGATGCCAAGGGTGAGCCTTTTGTTGCGCCACCTGAGCAGGATGTGAAGAAAGCAGACGATCGCAACGATGCGGCACCAGAGCGTGAAGCGGCTCCGCAAGGTGCTGCTTTTGCGGCTGATGATCAACTCATTGACGAAGAAGCGTTGCGCGATCTTGTGAGCGAGATCGTCCGCGCAGAGCTTCAAGGCGCACTGGGAGAGCGGATTACCCGCAATGTGCGCAAGTTGGTACGCCGTGAAATCCATCGTGCGCTGACAGCGCAGGAAATGGAATAAAAAAGCCTAAGTGACCTCGGCGGCTGCTGCGAGCAGGGCGTCGAGGTCAAAATACGCCTCGATATGCTCTGCGAGAGCGTCGAGCGTCTCTTCAATCTGATCTTCGAACATTGCGGTAGACCCCGCGCCAAGCGTGCCAAGATAGGCGCTGCGAAAGGCGTCGGATGCAAAAATTCCGTGCAGGTAGCACCCAGAAACACGGTGACTGCTGTTCACCGCACCATCATCTTTTCCACCCAAGTTAAGCAGGGGTCGCGCGCAATCCTGCCCTTCGGTTTTCCCCATATGTATTTCATAGCCACTGAGCGGGGTGTTTGTTTCAAGGTGTGTCCCTTCACGTAGTAAAAGGTTTTTGACGGGTTCCAACACCGTATGCACATCCAGATGGCCGAGGCCGTCAACCGTGCAGGCTGGACCTTCTACGCCGTCTTGATCGCTTATCGTTTTTCCTAGCATCTGGTAGCCGCCGCACAGACCCATGACATGACCTCCGCGCCGTATATGCGCTGCAATATCAATGTCCCACCCAGCCGTGCGTAGGGCAGCCAAATCGGCAATGGTGGACTTGCTCCCCACCAACAGGATCAAATCCGTTTCAGCAGGGATCGCCTCACCGTTTGTGATCATCCGCAAGTCTACTGATGGTTCTGCCGCCAATGGATCGAGGTCGTCAAAATTGGCGATGCGGGGAAGCTGTGGGACGGCAACAACGAGGCCCGATCCGCCGGAGCGGCTGCGCGCGGGAAGGTCCATCACATCTTCGGCCGGCAAGCGTGCGGCATGTTCGAACCACGGCAGCACACCAAAAGACGGCCATCCAGTGCGAGTGACGATATCATCGCGACCTTGGTCGAACAGGCTGCGATCACCGCGAAACTTATTAACGCAGAATCCTTTGATCAGGGCGTTGTCGTCTCCGTCCATTACTGCTTGGGTGCCAACGATCTGGGCAATGACCCCGCCACGGTCAATGTCGCCCATAAGGATCACAGGCACTCCTGCCGCGCGGGCAAAGCCCATATTGGCAATGTCACCTGCGCGCAGGTTCGTCTCGGCGGGGGAACCAGCACCCTCAATCACGACAATATCGCATTGGCCGCTTAAGCGCGAAAAACTTTCCAGAACGGCTGGCATCAAATCTTGCTTGTTTTTGCCAAACGCCCGCGCTTCCTGGCTGCCGACCACTTGACCTTGCACGATAACCTGCGCGCCTGTTGCGGTTTGCGGTTTGAGCAGGACGGGGTTCATATCGGTATGGGGGTCTACGCCACATGCACGTGCTTGTAGCGCTTGGGCACGGCCAATCTCGCCTCCATTTGAGGTCACAGCTGCATTGTTGGACATGTTTTGCGGCTTGAACGGACGCACAGTGAGGCCGCGATTGCGCAGGGCGCGCAGGATACCTGCAACAACCATAGATTTTCCGACGTTACTGCCGGTACCTTGGATCATGATCGCTTTTGCCATTGTGCGCCTCGGTTTGATGGTTGGCCGCAAGGTGGCGCAAAGCGTCGGGAAGGAAAAGGGAGATCATACGTCTCGTGTAGGCATGAAAAAACGCAGCCCTCAGGCTGCGTCTTTTTATTCTCAAAGCAGGGTAAGGTCGCTTACGCGGCTTCGGCCTGTTGAGCAGCATTGCGGCGCTCAGATTCTTCGCGCGACAGGGCAACGGAAGTCCGTACACCTTTGCCGACAAAGTCCATAAGACCAGTCACAACACGTTCGTTAGGATCGATGCCTGCACAGCTAAGCACTTCACGGCCATCGCGTGAGCGTGCCCACCGGGCGATCTGCTCGGGGCCATTTCCGTACTTCTTGTCGTCTGCGATTGCATCATCGAGTGCAGCCAGTACTACGGCTGCGAACAGTTTACGGGCGCGGTTACCTTGTTCGTTATTAAAGGCCGTGCCATCAACGAAATCTTTCAACTCGTCGTCCTTCCATTATTCTTGCTCTTGTCATTTTCGGCGTCTGCCTCTTCTGACATATAACGAGCGATTCG
>JBALTK010000119.1:0-12389 GCA_036964385.1 Sulfitobacter sp.
GGTGATGTTGTGTCATGGGCATCTACCGCATCGACGGTAAAAGCACCTGCCATCGCAGCACCAACGGGACTAACCGATCCACCATGCATTAAAATACGGGCCGATCCAGCGCCTCCGGCACCAAAAACGGCCAGCGCTCCACGCCGCGCAATGTCCGCCATCTGCGTGGTCGAAGCGACGGCCGCTGTGCCCATCGTGTCCGTAAAGGACCGCCGCAATGTCCAAAGCAGGTCTTGCGGCAAATCATCATAGCTTAGCGTCGCTGCAAACGTGTCAAAGGGCAGGGGCATTCGAGCATCCTTGGCTGTTACTCCTTCATCCTAGGGCGCGTTACAGCGCAAAAATGCCCGAATGCGACATTACATGCCGCGACCGCGCGCCGCCAAACGAGGCAGCATGGCCGAGAAATCGCGGCCCTTGCCGTCTTCCTCTTCCACAAATTTCGCATAGAGATCTTGGGCCAATGCCCCCATCGGGGTGTCTGCATCGACTGCGTCGGCTGCTTGTTGGCTTAGGCGCAAATCCTTAAGCATTAACTCCGCAGCAAACCCCGGCGTGTAATCATTATCGGCGGGGGATGTCGGGCCGACACCCGGTGCGGGGCAGTAGGCGTTCATTGACCAGCTGTATCCCGACGAGGTGCTCACTACGTCAAACATCTTTTGACGATCAAGGCCAAGTTTGTCCGCCAAAGCAAAGGCTTCGCAGGTGGCAATCATCGTAGCGCCGAGGATCATGTTGTTGCAAATCTTGGCCGCTTGGCCTGCGCCAGCTTCACCGCAATGGACAGCCTTTTGACCCATGATATCAAACAGCGGGCTTGCCGCAGCAAAGGCCGCATCCGAGCCACCCGTCATGAAGGTCAGCGTACCACCAGAAGCCCCGCCAATCCCGCCAGATACAGGCGCATCGACAAAGCCGATGCCCATCTCTGCGGCCTGCGCGCCAACGTCGCGCGCACTCTCCACATCCACGGTAGAGCAATCAATCAGCGTGGCACCCTTCTTCATCGCTGGCAGAACTTGGGCAGCAACATTGCGCAGGATCGCCCCGTTGGGGAGCATGGTGATGACGAAATCTGCGCCTTCACATGCGTCTTGCGCAGTTGCGGCAACGCCAACTCCCTCGGCGGTGGTGCCAGCGGTATCAAATCCCACAACGGTGTTACCCGCGTTTGCCAGATTATGCGCCATAGGAGCGCCCATGTTACCGAGGCCAATAAATCCGATTTTAAAGCTGCTCATCTGTATCTCCCGTTCGAGTTTGAGTGCATCTGGCGCCAACGGGCGCAACATTTTGGACACCGCCGCCATAGGCACATCTCGATCGGCGAACTGCCATTTGGGCTTGCGGTCCTTATCAATGATCGCGGCGCGGATGCCTTCGAGGAAGTCCCCATGCTCCATCGCCCGCGAGGTAAAACGGTACTCAAAGTCGAGCGCTTTTTCCATCGTAAGGCTTGGCCCACGCAAACGGTGAATCATTTCCACAGTACAGGCCATCGAGAGGGGGGAATTGCGCGAGACCAGCTTGAGCGCTGCTTTGGCAAATTCACTTTCGTCGTTGGTCAGAACGCGCTTGATATCATCATAGCTTTCGCCAGCGAACAGGACGTCAATTTGGGCGGCTTGTCCCTTTAGCACACCATCAGGTGCATCTGCAGAATGAGCTGCGAGGCACTCCACATTGCCCGTAGTTTCAAGTTCGGATATCGCAGTTGTCCACATTGACTGCGGGATGTAACTATCAGCAAATCCAGCATAAATGGCATCTGCTGGCCCCATGCGTATGGCAGTTATCCCCAGATACTCACCAAGCCGCCCAGGAGCGAGGGTCAGCATCAGTGACCCGCCCACATCAGGGACCAGTCCGATGCCGCATTCAGGCATAGCAATCTGGCTGCTCTCGCCCACGATGCGATGCGAGCCGTGGCATCCGATCCCGACACCACCGCCCATAGTGAACCCCTGAAGGAACGAGACAACAGGTTTGGGGTAGTTGAAAATCGTGTTGTTCAGGCGGTATTCATCGGCCCAAAACTTTTGACCGTAGGCGTAATCGCCCTTGGTGCCGGTGTCATAAAGCTCGGCAATATCTCCGCCAGAGCAGAACGCGCGCTCTCCTTCAGCATCAATAACAATGAGCTTTACTGCATCGTTGTCACACCAATTCGCGAATGCGGCTTCAATCACCAAACACATATCATAGGTCATTGCATTCAATGCCTTAGGCCGTGTCAGTGTAATCCGCCCCGCATGGCCGACAATCCTAATATCAATATCGGACATTAGCGGTTCTTCAACATATCGCGGGAGACGATGACGCGCATGATCTCGTTGGTGCCTTCTAAAATCTGATGGACGCGTAGGTCACGTACCAGCTTTTCGATGCCGTAATCTGCGAGGTATCCATAACCACCGTGCAGTTGCAGACATTGGTCCACAACGCGGCTGCCCGCCTCGGTGACAAACTTCTTCGCCATGGCACAGTGCTTGGTCGCGTCCACGTCACCATTGTCGAGCTTCCATGCCGCCTGCCGAAGGAAGACCCGCGCAGCTTGCAGCTCAATCTCCATGTCCGCGAGGCGGAATTGCAGGCCCTGAAACTGGTCGATAGGCTTACCGAAGGCTTTACGCTCGCCCATATAATCCAGCGTTTTGGTCAGTGCGGTTTGTGCCGCGCCAAGCGAGCAGGCTGCGATGTTCAAACGACCGCCATCAAGGCCCTTCATCGCATATTTGAAACCTTTTCCCTCTTCGCCGACCAAATTTCCCGCTGGAATATTGCAATCGTCAAACTGCACTTGGGCAGTTGGTTGACTGCGCCATCCCATTTTGTCCTCTAAGCCCCCAAAGCTGAGGCCTTTAGTGCCATCCTCGACGTAAACCGTGGACACACCGCCCGCGCCGCCCTCGGCTGTGCGCACCATACAGACGTATGCGTCCGAATATCCGCCGCCAGAGATGAACGCTTTGGTGCCGTTTAGGCTGTATCCCTCGTTGGTCCGCTCTGCGCGGGTCTTGAGCGCTGCCGCATCTGATCCCGAACCCGGTTCGGTCAAGCAATAACTCAGCACTGTCTTCATGGAGAGCACGTCTTCCATGATCCGGCCCTTCAACTCTTCTGATGCAAAGGTGTCGAGCATTTTGGCGCACATATTGTGGATGGACAGGAAGGCCGCGACGGAAGGGCAGGCCATAGACAGCGCCTCAAACACCAGCGTCGCATCGAGCCGTGACAGGCCTGAGCCGCCCCCTTCTTCGGAGACATAGAGCCCGCCAAAGCCAAGCTCGGCAATTTGCGGCCACAATTCCTTTGGGATCGTCTCGGCCTTTTCCCATGCCTGCGCGTGTGGCGCGATATGCTCTTGGCCAAAGGCGTAGGCCATATCGAAAATGGCGGTTTGTTCTTCGCTCAGTGCAAAATCCATGTCGTTCTCCCAAAGGTCTTTGGCCAAATCCTAGTTGGCAATTCTTTCAGGAGTTTGTCAAAGCACTCCCACACTTTATAAGAAGGGCGACGTTTATCCCAAACGCCGCCCTTTATTCTTTAATTTGCCTTAGCGTTTATTCTGGCGGTTATGCCGCGCAACAGGTCAGGCAGCAGGGCAAATTACTCCATAATCGGAATAGAGAATTCGCCACCTTCTTTGATGCCCGAGGGCCAGCGTGCGGTCACGGTCTTGGTGCGTGTGTAGAATTTGAACGCATCGGGTCCGTGCTGGTTCAAATCGCCGAAGACAGATTTTTTCCAACCACCAAAGGTGTGGTAAGCAAGCGGCACAGGGATCGGCACGTTGATCCCGATCATGCCCACGTTGATGCGGTTTGCGAAATCACGCGCCGCGTCGCCGTCACGGGTAAAGATCGCTGTCCCGTTTCCGTATTCATGATCCATCGCGAGACCCAGCGCTTCTTCGTAAGTTTGTGCGCGCACACAGGTGAGGACAGGACCAAAGATTTCCTGCTTGTAGATATCCATATCTTTGGTTGCGTGGTCAAAGAGGTGCGGCCCGATGAAATAGCCGTCTTCGTAGCCCTGCAGTTTGAACCCGCGCCCGTCAACGACCAGCTCGGCACCTTGGTCGATACCGGTTTGAACCAGACGCTCGATGTTGGCTTTTGCCGCCGCAGTAACAACCGGGCCATAGTCCACGTCTTTGCCGGAAGTATATGGACCAACTTTCAGCTTTTCGATCCGTGGGACCAGCTCTGCGATCAGTTTGTCTGCTGTTTCGTCACCGACAGGGACGGCAACGGAGATGGCCATGCAACGCTCGCCCGCAGCGCCGTAACCGGCACCGATCAAGGCATCCGCAGCTTGGGCCATATCGGCATCGGGCATAATGATCATGTGGTTCTTGGCGCCGCCAAAGCACTGGACGCGTTTGCCCTGCGCACAGCCTGTGGAGTAAATGTATTCAGCGATAGGCGTGGACCCGACAAAACCTACAGACTGGATTGTCTCGTCGTAAAGGATCGCATCAACGGCTTCTTTGTCGCCGTTAACAACCTGCAAGATGCCTTTAGGCAGGCCCGCTTCTTCGGCCAATTCAGCCAGCATCAAAGGCACGGAGGGATCACGCTCGGACGGCTTGAGGATGAACGCGTTGCCACAAGCAATTGCAGGGGCGAACATCCACATGGGGATCATCGCAGGGAAGTTGAAGGGCGTGATGCCCGCCGTGACACCAAGGGCCTGACGCATGGAGTACATGTCGATGCCGGGGCCAGCGGAATCGGTGTATTCACCTTTGAGAAGCTGTGGCGCACCGATGCAGTATTCAACCACTTCAAGGCCGCGCTGCACGTCGCCAGCAGCATCGGGGAGGGTCTTGCCATGTTCACGGCTCAGCGCTTCGGCCAGTTTGTCCATATCGCGGTTCAGCAGATCGACCAACTTCATCAGGACGCGGGCGCGACGTTGTGGGTTTGTTGCGGCCCATTTTGGCTGAGCGGCTGCGGCGAAAGCTACGGCCTGTTCCATCTCTGCTTTGTTGGCCAGCGGGCATTTGGCCTGAACTTCGCCTGTGGCAGGGTTCATCACATCCGCAAAACGGCCTGATGTGCCTTTGACGTGTTCGCCGTTGATGTAGTGGGTGAGTTCTTGCATGGGCTCTCTCCTGTTGGATTTGACGCCACTCTAGTCTTGCAAAAAGGCGGGGGGTAGAGGCAAGTTTCCAAAATAGCTCTGCATTTTTGTCGGTATGAGCTTTAAGTGGTGACGGGATGCAGTTTAAGGGCAAAGAAAAGAAAAGGAGCGCTGGTGCAAAATTGGGATGACTTGCGATTGTTTTTGGTCGTGGCGCGAGAGCGGAGCCTGTCGGGCGCGGGCAAAGTGCTGCGCATTGATCCTGCGACGGTGGGGCGGCGAATGGCACGATTGGAAAAAACGTTGCAGGTCGCGCTCTTTGTGAAATCCCCGCAAGGGTATGCGCTGACCCAAGCAGGGGAGCAGTTGCTGGAACGCGCGGGCGCCGTGGAACAGGCGATGCGCGGTGCCGCTGTTGGTGACATGGCGCAGAGCGAGACACTGAGCGGGCAGATCAGGCTGGGTGCGCCTGATGGATGTGCGAATTTTCTGCTCCCACAGGTCTGTGCGGCCATTGTGCGCGATAACCCGCAGCTTGACCTGCAAATCGTGGCGTTGCCACGGGTGTTTAACCTGACACGGCGTGAGGCGGACATGGCGATTGGCGTCAGTGCGCCCACGGCAGGGCGGCTGGTCGTGCGACAAGTGACGGAATATCGCCTGCATCTGGCGGCATCAGAATCATATCTGGCAGAACACGGTGCGATAGCACAGCGCGAAGACCTCAAAGATCACAAAGTGGTCGGCTATATTCAGGATATGATTTTCGACCGCGAGTTGGATTACCTTGCGGATTTAGGGGCAGGGCGCGTGGCACTGGCGTCAAATTCAGTCTCGGTGCAGGTCAATATGTTGCGGCAGGGCGCAGGAGTAGGAGTCGTGCATGATTTTAGCCTCCCGTTTGCGCCAGAACTGCGGCGGGTGCTGGTGGACGACGTTAGCCTCACGCGTGCATTTTACCTGATCCGCCACGCTGATGATGCCCGCAATCAACGGCTTGCGCGGTTCGCAGATATGCTGTCGTGGGGCCTGCGCGAGGAAGTGGCACGATTGGAAGCGCAGGTGCGTTAATCTCTGCGTCCTTGACACAAGCGCCATTCCCGAGCGACCATCAAGAGACTTCAACACGTTTGACAGGGGAGAATGCAGTATGTTGGTGTCGCAAATTCTAAAATCCAAGGCGGACGAGTCGGTTGTTACGGTCCTGCCGTCCACAACGATTGCACAGGCGGCGCAGATGTTGTCGGAGCGCCGGATCGGGACGCTTATTGTCTCCCGCGATCAACGCGCACCTGATGGAATTGTATCAGAGCGCGATATTGTTCGCCGCGTCGGACAAGAGGGCGCAGCCTGTCTGCTCGAGACTGTGAGCAGCATTATGACCTCGAAACTGGTCACCTGTAGCCGTGATATGCGTGCTGACGAGGTTATGGAACAGATGACCGAGGGACGCTTTCGTCACATGCCCGTGCTCGAAGACGGCGCGTTGGTCGGTCTTATCTCGCTCGGCGATGTTGTTAAAGCACGTCTGACCGAACTGGCGATGGAGAAAGATGCACTTGAAGGAATGATCCGAGGGCACTAGCGGCTCTTGCATCTGGGGGCGGCACATGTTTGCTTGGTGTCCTGACATTGTTTGATCCAAGGAGCGCTGCCCATGCGCGTTGGCCTATATCCCGGCACATTCGATCCCATTACGATGGGACATATTGATATCATCCGCCGTGCGGCCACGCTCGTGGACAAGCTGGTGATCGGTGTGGCTATCAATCGTGACAAGGGGCCGCTCTTCAACCTCGAAGAGCGCGTTGCTATGATCGAGCATGAATGTGCGGGCCTCGCGCGCGACACGGGCATCGAAATCGTGGTTCACCCCTTCGAGAACCTGCTGATCCATTGTGCACAAGATGTGGGCGCAACCCTCATCATCCGCGGTCTGCGCGCAGTCGCTGATTTCGAGTATGAATATCAGATGGTTGGCATGAACAGGCAGCTCAACAATGAAATCGAGACTGTGTTCCTGATGGCCGAAGCCCAGCATCAGGCGATTGCGAGCAAGCTGGTTAAAGAGATCGCGCGGCTGGACGGGGACGTAAGTAAGTTCGTCCCGCCGCGGGTCAACTCCGAGCTAAAAGCGCGCTTTGGCAAGTAACGCCTAAGCGCGCATCATCGCCGCAGCAGTGTCGAGCATGCGGTTGGAGAAGCCCCACTCGTTGTCGTACCATGCGAAAACGCGGACCATGTTGCCGTCCTGAACTGCTGTCTGGTCAAGGGCGACAATGGTGCTGTGCGGGTCGTGGTTAAAGTCGATGGAGACCAGCTTGCGGGTTGTCACGCCCATCACACCATGCATGCCTGCCGACGCTTCGGTCAGGGCCGCGTTTACCTCTTCTACTGTTACATCGCGGTCCAACTCCACCACCAGATCAACGCAAGAAACGTTGGGCGTGGGTACACGGATAGAGGTGCCGGCAATGCGACCTGCAAGGTCTGGTAGCACAAGGGCCAACGCCTCTGCAGCGCCCGTTGTCGTAGGAATCATGGACATGGCCGCCGCACGCGCGCGGTAAAGATCGCTGTGCGCGGTGTCATGCACTGGCTGGTCGCTCGTATAGCTGTGTACTGTTGTCATGAACCCGCGCTTGACGCCAAAGGCATTATGCATCGCGTGGGTCAGGGGGGCCAAGCAATTGGTGGTGCATGATGCGTTAGAAACCACGGTGTCAGTCGCTGACAGAATGTCTTCGTTCACGCCATAAACGATGGTTTTCATGTCGCCTTTGCCTGGTGCGGAAATCAGCACTTTACCGGAGCCATTTGAAAGGTGCTTTCCTGCGGTCTCTGCGCTGCGGAAAATGCCCGTACACTCCAGTGCGATATCCACGTCACCCCAAGGGAGGTTTTCTGGCGCGCGCTCGGACGTAACACGGATCGGGCCGCGGCCTACGTCCATCACACCATCAGCAAAAGTCACCTCGCGGCCAAAGCGGCCGTGGACGCTGTCAAACTCGAACAGATGTGCATTTGTTTCGAGAGGGGCGAGATCGTTAATGGCGACAACTTCAATATCAGTGCGGCCATTTTCAACCAGCGCCCGCAATACATTGCGACCAATGCGGCCAAATCCGTTAATTCCTACCTTGATAGTCATTTTGAGCCCCTCATAAGCAATGTTTGCGCAAACATATGGGGCAATGCCTGAATGTCAACAAAGTAAGACAAGAGTGAGTGCATGTCGGGGGGGAGGACGAGGCTTAGCGCCAGAAAGCGAGCCATTCGATAAGTTCGAACATCTTTTTCGCCAGAAATACGGTATGCTCGACGCCGTAGTAGGCGTAGTCGACAACGATGGCGCCGATGATGATCAGGCCTAGTACTAATGCGATCCGGTTCGTCATGGCGCGCGCCCTCTCAGTTGCCTGCCCCTTCTAGGGCAGGCAGCGCATCGCGGCAAGGCTTAGCCCAGTTTGCCCATGGCCACGGCCACATCGGCCATGCGCACGGAGAACGCCCATTCATTGTCGTACCATGCCAGTACGCGCACTGTGCGTCCGCCGGTGACCATTGTCTGGTCAGGGGCAAAGATGGCGCTGTGCTCGGTCTGGTTAAAGTCGATGGAGACTTTCTTTTCCGGATCATAGGCCATCACGTGGGACATGTGGCCATCGACGGCCTCTTTTGCAGCTGCGTTAACTTCGTCAACACTTGTTTCGCGAGAGGCAGTGAATGTGAGGTCGACAACGCTCACGTTCGGGGTTGGTACGCGAAGGCAGGTCCCGTCAAGCTTTCCTTTAAGCTCGGGCATAACTTGGCCCAACGCTTTTGCGGCACCCGTAGAGGTGGGGATGATTGCCATTGCGGCAGCGCGCGCGCGGTAGAGGTCCTTGTGGCGCTTATCCAATGTGTACTGGTCACCAGTATAGCTGTGGATGGTGGTCATAATGCCACTCTCGATGCCGACGGATTCGTGCATCACTTTCGCCAGCGGAGCGAGGCAGTTTGTTGTGCATGACCCGTTAGAGATCATAACATCGCTTGCCAGCATCTCATGATCGTTCACGCCAAAGACAACAGTGCGATCGACGTTCACACCGGGGCCGGACAACAGCACCTTTTTCGCGCCGTTGCGGATGTGTGCAATTGCGATCTCTCCATCGTTGAACTGCCCTGTGCATTCCAGAACAACGTCACAACCGGACCAATCAAGCGCATCCAGATCGTAGGAGGACATAACTTCGATATCATTTTGCCCGATATTGATCGTGCCGTCGCCGATTGTGATCTCATTTGGAAAGCGGCCATGCACGGAATCGTATTTCAACAGGTGCATTGCTGTCTCAATAGGGCCTGTAGCATTCAGCTTGACCACTTGGATGTCATCACGGCCAGAGCGTGCGATGTGCGAGAGGGTGCAACGGCCGATGCGGCCAAAACCGTTAATGCCGACTTTGATGGTCATGATAGGCTCCTTTGGGGATTAGTTGACGCTGCTATACCCCTGCGCTGCGTTCAGGGACCAGAGGCAAAGCCGCCCCAAATCTCTATGTTAGCGTTAAAGTTTTGACGTTAGCGGTAACGGACGTGGCGCAGTCCTGCATTGGCAATTTCGCGCGGCTGCTCTAGCTGTGGTTTAACGAAAATACGGAGCGGATAGATGAGTGGATTGATTGCCTTATTGGACGACGTTGCAGCCATTGCAAAAGTGGCGGCATCCTCTGTCGATGATGTGGTGGCGCAAGCGACCAAAGCATCGGCCAAAGCGGCAGGTGCGGTGATTGATGACGCTGCGGTGTCGCCCAAATACGTATCGGGCTTCAAAGCGGATCGTGAATTGCCGATCATCTGGCGGATCACCAAAGGATCATTGAAGAACAAGCTGTTGTATTTGCTGCCTGCGGGTCTGGCACTCTCGGCCTTTGCACCATGGGCGATTGCGCCGCTGTTGATGCTTGGCGGGGCCTACCTGTGCTTTGAGGGGGCCGAGAAGGTGGCCAATGTACTGGGCTGGGGACACGGCCACGAGGATTACCCTCACAAAGAAGAAACCATAGAAAATCCCGCCGCTCTGGAAGAAGAGAAGGCTCAAGGTGCGATAAAGACCGATTTCATTCTATCGGCGGAGATTATGACCATTTCGCTGGCCGCGATCCCAGTGAGTAATTTCTGGATGGAGGCTGCGACCTTGGCGACCGTGGCAGTGATGATCACAGTGGCGGTCTACGGCTCCGTGGCGCTGATCGTGAAGATGGATGATATAGGCCTTGCGATGGCCAACAAGGGACGCCTTTCACCCACCCGCGCTGTTGGACGGGGTCTTGTGCACGGCATGCCGGGTTTCTTGCGGTTGCTCACGGGCGTAGGGACCGCAGCCATGCTGTGGGTTGGCGGCTCGATCATCATTCATGGGTTGGAAGAAATTGGTGTCGCAGGACCTGCCCATGTTATCCACGATATCGCTTATGCGATTGGTCATGCCATGCCAGAAAGCTTTGTCGGCTTTACCGAATGGCTGTCGAAGGCGGCGATTGACGGTGTGCTTGGTCTTGGACTTGGTCTGTTGTTTATCCCTCTGGGCGAAAAGATCGTCACACCGATCTGGCGCAGGGTTTTCTCCAAGTAGGGCGGCTTTAGTTCTCGTTGTTGTTGTCGTAGCGACGGGCGGTCATCATGGCGATAACAAGCGACGCCATGCCGAGGTGACCGTAGATCACATAGTTAAGAAAGATTTGGCCCCACGTATCGCCTGCAAGCAGTGAAAGGATGGCGGCAACGCCACCGGTCATTACTGCGGTCAGAAGATAAGCCATTCTTTCGCTCCGTGTACTAGTAATATTTCACACTCTGCGCCCCAAAGGTTAACAAAGTATTATTCCCGTTCAAGTTACTCTTTGTCTAAAGGGTGCATGTGGCCGAAGATCGCCCGAAATGTGGCGAAAGTGGCGCAAAACAGCCTAAGGTTGCACTAATCAATTTCCAATACGGAAACAAAAAGGGGGAGCCTCTCGCAAAGCTCCCCCTCTAATCTCTATATATGTATGGCGTTAAAGCAGTGCTTTCGCCTTCGCTGCAACGTTTTCGGCGGTAATTCCGAACTTAACAAACAGCTCTTCGGCAGGTGCGGATGCCCCAAAACGGTCCATTCCGACAAAATCGGCCTTGCCGTATTTACCGCGCTCACCGAACAGCCACTGGTCCCAACCCTGACGCACGCCAGCTTCGACACCAACCCGAACGGCACCACCTGGAAGGATGCGCTTGCGGTATGCTTCGTCTTGCTGTGCGAAGAGTTCCATACAAGGCATGGACACAACGCGTGTGCCGATCCCTTCGGCCTGCAACAGATCACGCGCTTCAAGGGCAATCGCGACCTCAGAGCCGGTGGCGATCAGGATCACCTGACGTTTGCCTTCGGCATCGACCAACGTATAGGCGCCCAGTGCGGTCATGTTCTTGTTCTTATGCTCAAGACGCACAGTGGGCAGGCCCTGACGTGTCAGCGACAGGACGGAGGGGCGCTTCTTCTCGGTGAAGGCAACTTCCCATGCTTCCGCTGTCTCGACTGTGTCCGCAGGACGGAACACAAGCGTGTTGGGCGTCGAGCGTGAAATCGCCAGATGCTCGACAGGCTGGTGTGTCGGACCGTCTTCACCGAGGCCGATGCTGTCGTGGGTCATGACGTAAACAACAGGAACCTGCATCAGGGCCGACAGGCGCATCGCAGGGCGTGCATAGTCGGTGAAACACATGAATGTGCCAGAGTAGGGGCGCACACCACCGTGCAACGCCATACCGTTCATCGCCGATGACATGCCGTGCTCGCGAATACCCCAGTAAACGTAACGGCCACCGCGGTTGTCGATATCAAAGACACCCAGATCCGCAGTTTTGGTGTTGTTCGAACCTGTGAGGTCGGCAGAACCGCCCACAGTCTCGGGCAGGATCGGGTTGATAACTTCGAGGACTTTTTCCGAAGAGGCGCGTGTCGCCAACTTGGGCGCAGTCTCGGACGTCTGCTTTTTGAACGCTTTGATCACCGCGCTCAGTTTCTTGGGGGCGTCACCGGCCAGTGCGCGGTTGAATGTCTCGCGCTTGCTGCCAGGCATCTTGTCGAAGCGCTCTTCCCATGCGCGGCGGGCGTCTTCGCCGCGGCGGCCAATGGCTTCCCATGCGGATTTGATGTCTTTCGGGATGTCGAAGGGGGCGGAGGTCCAGCCCCATGCTTCTTTCGCCGCGACCATCTGTGCAGGATCGGTCAAAGCGCCGTGGCCCTTGGACGTATCTTGTGCGGCGTGACCCAG
>JBALTK010000120.1:0-12262 GCA_036964385.1 Sulfitobacter sp.
CATGTTCACCAGCTCGGCATCGGGTGTGTCAGCGGCGCGCAGAGTGTAAAAGTACACAGGATCATTACTGTCGATATTCGGGAAAGCGCCGCCATTCTCCGCCCAGTTCACCAACTGCCCCAACGTATGAAACTCTGGCGGCAGCTTGTCGGAATGCTGGCGTGCCAAACGGCGTAGATCACCACGCGATAGGTCCGTCAGGTCCACACCCTGATCCGCGACCGCATCGATCAGGATAAAGTCCATCTTCTGCCGCAAGATCGCAGCCGATTTGATCCCCCGCGCCTCAAGGATCGTTTCAGTCAGCCCGTTGAACTGAAAAAACTTAGCGATGTGAGTGCGTTGGGTTGCGTCGAACACGAACGCCATCGGAATATCATCAAGTCCCACCTTTCCCGCAGGAGCAATCACCGCAGGATGCTCCACATCCTGAAACACATAGAGCCCGCCAAAATGCGCGGTCCAGAAATTCCGTTGGTCAAAACTCATGGTCTTGAGCTTAACGGGATTGCGCACCACATCGCCCGTCTTGCCTGCAATCTCGATCATCTGCGCGATCAGTACATCGTCGTACCATCCATCCTCGGTCTCGCGGAATTCATCGACCATATCAGCGAGCTTTGCCGCGTCCTTGACCGTGCCGCCCGTGGTGTCGGCGTCGATGGTAATGCGGCGGATATCAAACAGGCGCGCAGGCGAGGAGACGTCATAGACACTGTTTACAAGCTCCCCCGCGACAGCGTCCTTGGCGGTCAGCGCAAACAGCGCCGCTTCATTCTGCGCAATAAACTCCTGCAAAATCGCCTTGGAGGTCGAGAATTTGGTGTTGAGCAAAGGCGACATGCGCTGCTCCACGCTCAGCAAAATGAACTGACGGTTCACCCCCTTGTGGTTGAGGTAGAGCGGATCGTTAAGCTCCTCGCCAATCTCGGGCGAGTAGCCAGAGATGTCGATGTAGAAATCGGTGAGGCTCGTGCGCTTGCCCGTCAGATGATGCAGCGCGCGGTTATAACGCTCCACCAAGGCGGGCGAATGGACGTGGAAGAGATTGCCGAACATCAGACCGGCGCGGATGAGGCGGTTCATATATACACCTTAAAGACCAGCATCTTGGCTAAAACATCCTTCACGGATTGTAAGGAGTCAAATTTCCTAGGCCTATTCATCAACACTTACCCAGAGAGGATGCACTGCTATTTCATTCAAATATTCCGACACTCGGGCAATCCGTAATCGGTCGAACCTAGTCCGCCCAGCCTCGCTCAAATTATCCCTCAAATTTACGAGATCAGATAACACGCTGATAATCTCAATGAGTCTTTCACTGTTTATGGGTTTCGTCTTAATTTCAAAATCTGCTTTATTTATCTTGGCTATAGACCACTTAACGAAATAGAGGTCCTTTGCCAATTTCTGGGTTGCAGCCTCAACTCCCAGCAAATGGTCTTTTTCCGCAAACAAGAAAAGGTACCCTTGAGTCGGGTCCTCATCTGTTAACTCTACAAGGCCAGCACGGCTGATGAGTCCGCAATCGTTTACTTCAAACTCGAATTTGAGTTGCGAGCGATAGAAATTTATCAAGTCGAGCACGAATTGAGCTTTTTCCTCTAAAATCTGATCGAAACTATTTTCTGATCTTTGCTTTTGCTCTTCTAAAAAAATGTCTGCTTGAACAGCCATTGACTGAGCCATTTCTTGAGTCGCCTTTTTCTGCTCGGACATTACCATTCTAGTCAGTTTGAGTTCCTCTCTCTGCGCGCGAAGTTCGCTAGATTGCATAAAAACTGCTATTGCTGCGGCAGCAAATGCAAGTGTGCCGAATATTCCCGCCAGCGCATCGCCTTTCTCATTCAACTCAAGTTCTCGAAATTCAATGAAAAAGCCTGATGCTTGAAGCGTAAAGAATAAAGGAAGCCCCAAAAATACAGCGATAATGAAGCAGAGGAACATGGTGTGATTCAGTTCACTATTAGAGTTGCCTTTCACCCTTCGCCCCCTTCCAAAAACCGCTTCTTAGCCTCAACGCTCCGCCCCATATCCCGCACCATGCCCTCAATCGCCACCTCATCCGACTTATCGGCATAGCGGAATTCTGAATCCGCGTAGCGGTTGATCTCTTGCACGACCATATCCACCGTGATGGGCTGGCGCATGTCTTCGATCATCGCTTTCTTGGTGGCGTAGTCTTTGAACAGGAACAGGTCGGGTTGCTCCATCCATTCGTCGGGCAGCTCGAAGTCCATGGCGCGGACCTTCACTGCGTCGGTGATGTTCTTGATCGCGCGGCCTGTGAAGCGGGGGTCGGCCTCTTGGATCGCCTTTAAATAAGTCCCTAACTTGTTGATCGTGTCCAGCGCGCCGATCTCTGCCTGCACGGCGGTGTAGACTTCGAGCAGCCCCGCCTCATGCGGTTTGGCGTGGCCAGCAAAGGACGCAGCAACAGCCTTCTTAATCGCCTGCGCCTCAAACACCGTGTGGTCGCCCAGCGGGATATCGTGGTTCTTCCCCATCAACAGATAGAGGATATCGACGTAGTCGTCCCGCGTCTGCGGACCGTCCACGAGGAAGCGCGCACCCGCCCGTTGGCGCAGGGCGTCGTCCACATTCTCGGGGTAGTTGGAGAACATGCCGAAAGTGCAGTTCCCGCGCACAACGGTGTTGGCACCCGCAAAACTCTCCATCAGCACAGCGGTGATTTCCAACTGACCCGCAGAGGACTGGCGGTCGCCGCGTTTGCCTGCAAGCTGGTCAATATCGTCGATGGTGCCAAAGCCGATCACCGAAGGGTCGATGATATTGTTGATAAACGCCTTGGCGTTCTGGCCCGATTTGCCCTGATAGCTATCGATATTATCGGTGCTGAGGTTCTGATAGCGGAAGGGAAACCCCGCATTGTCGCAATACTCCGAGATCAGTCCCGCCATCATCTGGATCAGCGTCGTCTTCCCCGTCCCCGGCGCGCCGTCGCCCATGAAGGTAAAGATGAACCCACCCAGATCGGCGAAGGGGTTCAGGCGGCGGTCAAAGTCATAGGCCATGAGCATTTTGGCCAGCTTCATCGACTGGTATTTCGCGATGTGGTTCCCGACAACTTCGTTGGGTTTCTTGAAGGTCATCGTCAGTTTGGTCGACTTAGCCGCTGACGCAGGAGTGAACCCGCGCACTGTGAAATCATCCGCCTCCACATGCCATGCAGCGGCGGCAAATGCCTCCAACCTCGACGCAGTGGTTGCGCGCAAGGCAACCTTCTCCATCAACGCCTCAGCAAATGCACAGACCGTCCCGACAAGGCGTGCATCGTCGGTCGCATGTGTCGCGATATCGTGATCCAACTCCCAGAGCGCGCCGTGCAGGGCCGTCTGCCCGTTATCAGTGAGGACCTCGTCCACCTCCCCCACTTCAACGTTGATTTCGGACATATGCTGAGACAACAAATACGCCGTTGCATTGCCAAAGACATAGAGAGTGACCAGCGCATCAGCGGCGAGTAATTCACTGAATTCAGTCTTACGCGCGGCAGGCAAAGACCCTTCGAGATTTGCGCGCTTGAGATCGCCAAGCCCCGAATGCTCTGCAACATTTTCGGAGATAGCCAAAGCAATCGCAATCGCACGGCGCAGCGCATGAAGCACGGTCGCCTGTAGCGGCGACATTAGCGTGTCATCGCCATCTGCCCCCTCAACACGGGCAATCAATTGAACTGCGCCCGTTGGCACGCGACGCTTTGTTACCAACCCCGGCGTGGTCGAGCGGAACCGCCGCCGCGTGCCAATCCCGCTTGAGCGTTCTGCGGCAGGCGCTTCCGCCGTCTTGCCGATACGCGGCGCGTGGTCGAACCCTTCGATCAGGGACTGCGCCATAGCGATATGACTGGCGATGTCTTCTTCACGCAGTTCCATTTGGTCTGATGTCTGGCTCACGGCGCTCTCCTCTCAAATTCCAAAATGGCCCTTATCTTAGTGGGCCAAAAATACTCTAGTGCACTACAAAACACGGGCGCGATTACGTCGCTCAGTACTGCAATACGCGGCCAGCGGCGCTCACCACAAATTTGCGCACGCCCGAAAAGCCAGGCGGGTTATGCTCTTCCAGAACCTGATAGGGGCGTTGCGGCAGGATTATGCTTCGTTGAGTTCTGGTTGCACCCATATCGGGCAACTGGTTTCCCATAGGATCAAGGGCAAAAATTTCCCGCTCAACCGTGGAGAACCATCCTGCCTTCTCCTCAATCACGCGGTCCGACAGTAGCTCCTCCTCGGTCCAGACCATCGCCCAATCTTGACCCTCAGGCGCCTTCGCTTCGGCCAGAACATCGCGCAAGGGACCATTCTGGCGGGTATAGGCGTGGCTGTACATTGGACCGAGGTGGAAGCGGCGCAGCCTTTTGGGGTGCAGATCGTCAAAGTCCTCATCAAAGCCGCGCGCGATGGTGACCAGCTTTAGCCCGCCCAGCGCCTGTGCGCTTAGATGCGCTTGGACCTCGGGCCAACGGCGCGCATCAACTGGTAGGGCATCACGACCGGAATCCTCCACCTCCATCATATAGATCACGGGCAGGTTCACTTGACTGTCATATGTCGCCCAATGCAGCCGATATTTGCGGCGGCCCGCACCTTCGCCCATGAATTCTGCCTGCGCATCATTGCGAACCCAAAACAGATTACCGCGCAGCAATTCCTCGTAATAGAGCCTTTGTGAGAGACCAAACTGTAACTTTGTAGGGATAGTCCGGTCGCTCAAGATCGACTGTACCATGCGGTCTTTATGCTCTTCTACCGATGGCATCGTCGCGAGATGATTTTGCGCCTGTTGGGCATCATTCGCCATAGTCATCAGCTCTGCTGCCACTGGAAATCCGCTGTCAGAGCCGTCGACGGTCAGTGAGCCGAAAAAGCGCCCTGTCTCACGCCCCACCAGCAGATACTTCCAGCTCAACGCTTGAAAGGTGTAGGTGAGCTTTGACGCGTAGGTAGCAAGAATCGCGACCTCATCGCGGGTCAGGTTGCCCTCCGCCTCCATGACGCCTGCCACGCGCAGCATGTGCTGCATGATGGATGTGAACTTGGCGAAATACCTGCGGCTCGCGAAGGTATCTTTCAGGTCATAATGCTCGGCGCGGGGGTCAGTCATCGGAACACGCGAAAAAATGTTAAGCTTAAGGATGGAACGCCAGATTTGTCGGTTTCAACTTGGCTGGTTCCATCGGCGTTTATTCCACACCACGACTCCCAGAATCGGACCGCGATATTGTCCCCTTTCAGCCTACCAAAAGAGGAAGACGAAAATGTTGCAGCCCACCATGCGTGCAGGACCCTCATACACCCGCCGATCAAAAACACGACGCCTGAAGCAAAACACACGTACTCCAGAGCAAGGAAAACTGGCTCAGAAATACTCAGGGCAACAGCACTATTAAAGCCGCCGCCTAGAATGAGTAGAGTGAGACAGAAGAAGAGAACCGCCCCACCCAATAGCAACGACCAGCGAATTTGTTCGTAAAAACTCATTCCCCGTAAGCGTTGCTGTCATGCTTCTCGATAATTTTCTGGAAGCGCCGCGCAAATCGTTCGTCGGCTTTTGCCTTTTGCTCCAGTACGTCACGGGCGAACACCATGTGGTCTTCGTGCTTTTCCATCATCTCAGCCATGCGCGCGTTTGTGGCAGAGCCGATACCGGCCATGGCTGATTGCGCCTCTTGATCCGTCTTCACGCCGATCTCGTTAATGCGGTGGGCGACGTCCTGCTGCTGTGCGGTCTTGAGGGATTTTGTCAGCGCATCATAAAGCACCACACGCTGCTTGGTGTCGGTTTGCAGCTTGTTAATGAGGACCATCTGCGTTGCCGCTTGGTTCTGGAGGCTGTCCACCCACGTCTTGCCCTTGTCGATGTAGCGCTCTAGCGTTTGGGACTTTGCGAGCTTGACCTGCTCCTCTTGCACCATGGCGTTATAGCGGCCATTGGCCTCGGCAAGTTTCGTCTCGAGTGCTGTACGCTTTGCCGCGTCAGTCTCCGAAGCAATCGCATTTTCGAGCTTGATAATTTCGGGGTCCATATTTGCGATATCCGTGCGCAAGCTCTCAAGCTCTGCAACCGTCATCTCGCGGTCATCCAGAGTGTCGGTGAGGTTCACCTCCACTTTGGTCTTTTGCTCTTCCAGAACTGCCAACTGCCCTTCAAGCAGCTGTACGATTGTATCAGACTTAGCGATAAGATCCTGTAGTTTGTCATCGATAGAGGCGGATCGCACACGCTCTTGACGCATGCTATCGGACTTGGCCGAAGAGAAAATCCCAATCACACTTTCCCAACCAGTCTTTGACCGCATCTCATCAAAGTCGCGGGAAAAACCGGCGGTCACGTCATCAAGACCCATGATAAGTTCTGCGATGTTTGCGTTCATCACTTCAGTATGGGCATGCACATCTTCAAGCGACGCATTCTCGATATCAATCTCGGCAGCATCGCCAGCCTTGAGTTTGGCACGCGCGGTCTCAATCCGACTGGTCAGCTCTGCAATTTTGCCCTGAGCCTCGGCCACCTGCTCCTGAGATTCCCGTACCTGTGCATCAAGATTAGCCATCGTTTACTCCGTCTGTGTTGTGTCTTTAAGTTAATATGGGAAATGTAAATGCAATTTACATCCCTTGATCCGCTCTATCTGGCAAGTTTTGCAAAACCTTGCACTAAATGAAAGCCCGAACAGCCTCTGACACGGAATGATCCTGTCAGCTTGGGGAGTATCCAGATGAGCACAGGTAATGACCTGTGAATTAACCACGGCAACACAACGGATGCGATCACGGCTGTCCTGTCGGATTTATGGTTCGCGCATAGGGACTGGCGCGAACCATGTTCTCACTTCAGACCAAGCAATGCCTTAACCATTGGGCTTTCAGGATCGGTAAGCGCATCGATGATATCAAAGTGATGCTTGCCCTCTTCAATAACCCGCCGCGCGCCCCAAGTACGGGACAACTGCTCTGCCTGCTCCAAAAACGCGGGCCGCTCTTCCGAACCCACCCAAATGGTCACGTCCAGACCATGCGGCGGCTGCATATTCACAAGGCTCTCTGCCGCAGCCTCGGCCGCATCAATGCCAAGAATTTCGTTCATCGACGTGTCCATCAATGGGGTAAGGTCGGCAACAGGCGAGATTGAGACGATCTGTTTGATCCGTTCGCGAATCTCAGATGGCAGGATCAGTGGATCAGTCATCCGACAGACCAGATGTCCCCCAGCAGAATGGCCGACAAGCGCAATAGGGCCGCCAAACGTGCGATCTGCAACCTTGGTCACTGCCGCGGCAATCTGACGTGTAATGTCGGCAATGCGCACATCCGGGCATAAGTCATAGCTCGGCATTGCCACAGCCCATCCCCGCGCCAGCGCACCTGCCGCGAAATGCGACCAGACGCTTGCGTCAAAGGCCTTCCAATAGCCGCCGTGCACAAAAATAACAGTGCCCCGCGCAACACCCTCAGGCTGAAAAAAGTCAAACACCTGACGTTCGGACGGGCCATAGCGGACCCCCTGCTGCGCCCGCGCACCCAGCTCGTCACGAAAAGCCTTTGCAGCAGCCTCCCAACGCGGCGGGTAGGCATCTGCGCCCTCAATATAGGCACTGTTGGCATAGGCATCATCCAGCTTCATCGCACAGACCCTTTCAATGTGATCTGGACAATCATAACCATTGTTGCTTTGGGTTCCCAGACGAATTCAAGGAGACCGCATAATGACTGCTTCCACAACTGACCTCAAATCCATGCTCAAAGACCCCAGCCTGCTGGAAACCCGTGCCTATATCGGCGGCAAGTGGGTTGATGGTGAGGATGGTACGTTCGACGTAACCAATCCCGCGCGCGGTGATGTCATCGCAAAAGTTGCCAACTTGAGCCGCGCACAGGTCGCCGGTGCAATTGCGCAAGCCGAAGCAGCCCAGAAGGAATGGGCCGCATGGACCGGTAAAGAGCGCGCTGGCGTTATGCGCAAATGGTTCGACCTGATGATGGAAAACCAAGACGATCTGGGTGCAATCCTCACCGCTGAGCAGGGCAAACCGCTCGCGGAAGCAAAAGGCGAAGTTGCTTACGGGGCGTCCTTCATCGAGTTCTTTGGCGAGCAGGCCAAGCGTGTTTATGGTGAAACAATTCCTGGTCACCAGCGTGACAAGCGCATTACCGTGATCAAGCAGCCAATCGGTGTCGCCGCCTCTATCACACCATGGAACTTCCCCAATGCAATGATCACGCGCAAAGCTGCACCCGCGCTTGCCGCTGGCTGTGCTTTCGTTGCGCGCCCCGCTGCCGAGACACCACTATCCGCTATTGTGATGGGTGTACTGGCCGAGCGTGCGGGTATCCCCGCAGGTGTGTTCAACGTGGTTCCATCGTCGTCTTCATCCGCCATCGGCAAGGAATTTTGCGAGAACCCTGCCGTGCGCAAACTCACCTTCACTGGGTCAACCGAGGTAGGTCGCATCCTCATGAAACAGGCTGCCGATCAGGTGATGAAATGCTCCATGGAACTTGGTGGCAATGCGCCGTTCATCGTATTTGATGACGCAGATCTGGATGCCGCTGTTGAGGGCGCGATCCTTTGCAAATTCCGCAACAACGGCCAAACTTGTGTTTGTGCAAACCGCATTTATGTTCAGGCAGGCGTCTATGACGCCTTCGCTGCCAAGCTTAAGATAGCCGTCGAGAACCTCAAAGTCGGTGACGGGTTCGAAGAAGGCGTGACCCTTGGGCCGCTGATCAACACCGCCGCAGGCGAGAAGGTCAAAGAGCATATCGATGATGCGCTTGCCAAAGGGGCGACAGTCCTGTTGGGCGAAAATGGCGCGATGGACGGAAACTTTTTGCCGCCCACAATTGTCACTGGCGTGACTCAGGACATGAAGGTCGCACAGGAAGAGACGTTTGGCCCCCTCGCCCCGTTGTTCCAGTTCGACACCGTAGACGATGTCATCGCGATGGCTAACGATACGATCTTTGGTCTGGCCAGCTACTTCTACGCCAAGGACCTCAGCCGGGTTTATAAAGTCGCCGAAGCGCTGGAATATGGCATCGTGGGGGTAAACACGGGCCTCATCTCAACAGAAGTCGCCCCCTTTGGCGGCGTCAAGCAATCGGGCCTTGGCCGCGAAGGCAGCCACCACGGCATCGAAGACTATCTCGAAATGAAATACATCTGCATGAGCGTCTAAACCTAAGATTCTTGTTCCAAAAAAAAGGCCCGATGCACTCATCTGCATCGGGCCTCTTTTTTTTAGTTTATTCTACATGAATGGATTAGTTTACGGACTTGGCGTCGACCACGTCTTTCGTAATGCTGGGCGTCGTCGATGCAATCTGGATCTGGCGCGGCTTAAGGGCATCAGGCACTTGGCGCTCCAGCTCGATATGCAACATGCCATCAGAATGTGCGGCGCCTGTGACAATTACATGGTCGGCAAGATGGAAGCGCCGCTCGAACGCGCGGGTTGCAATTCCACGATGCAGATAGGTTTTCGCCTCATCCTCATCCGCCTTGCGCGCCGAAACGATTAGGGACTTTTCGCGCACTTCCACGCTCAGGTCGGCCTCGGAAAACCCAGCGACCGCAATCGAGATGCGATAGGCATCGTCGTCCAGCTTCTCGATGTTGTAAGGAGGGTAGGTTGGCTGCGCCGTTTCGGCTGTCAGCACTCGATCCATCAGATTGGCGATTTGGTCAAAACCAACTGTTGAACGGTAAAGGGGTGCAAAATCAAAGTTACGCATGTGTTCATCCTCATCTTTGAGCGATTATATTTCGAGCCTTCCACTATCGGACAGACCCATACTTTTCAGATGCCAGAACCCTAAATAGGCGCCCTGACCACAAAGATGTGGGGATTGATTTGAGAGTTTCAAGGGTTCGCTCTTGGGCCCTACGGCTTTACAAACTTTGCGCCGTTACCCGTTTTTTCATCTCCGACACGCACGCGGCGTTCGCTTGGTTTCGCCCCAAGATAGATCGCGCGGCCCGCCACGAGTTCCGCCTGCAATTCCGCCAAAGGTTGGCCCAACGCAGTTCCGAGGGAGACTTCCTCACCACGAACTTCAGCCTTGGCCGAGACAATAGAAACAATTTGCGCTTCTCCGTCTTCGATAACGAAAATTGGTGCCCCGCTTGATCCGAAATCGACTGAGCATGAGGTAACCAGTACTCCGTCCTGCCGCGCCAGCACCGCGCAAACCTCTTGCAGAGAGGGTGCCTCGGAGCGGTCCAAAGCATAACTTACAACACCAACGCGGTCGCCTGTGCGCGGACGCGCCGCAGTTCTAAAGGGTCTGATAGAGTTGTTCCTGATCGGCTGTTCCAGCTCCAGCAAGGCCAGATCGTTGCGCACGCGGTCCGATGACAACTTTTCGTTATAGGCGTATTCGGGGTGTATAACGACACGCGCGACATCGCGGTACGCTCCCGCACGGCCATTGCGCCAGCCTGCCAGAAATTCAATGTGCCCGTTGTCGATACGCTCACCAGTTTCGCTGTTGAACATGCAATGCGCCGCAGTGAGGACCAGCTTTGGCGCAATCAATGCGCCTGTGCAGAACCCTTTGCCGTCAATGTCCAATCGTCCAACCGCCTCCCACGCCTTGGCGTCGTCACCATTGTCCAATCGTTTAAGGCGCGCATCTTCGGCTACTGCACCTGAGGTGAGCAACAATCCAAAAATGATTAAAGCGACCCATCGCAGCAAATCAAATACCCCAAAAATTACCCTAGCCTGGCACCACTATCGGCAACTTAAGGCAAAAGTAGGGCAGTTTGTTCAACGCAGTATTGGTACAGCATCTTTCTCCAGAGCGCGCCCCTCAAGCGCGGGTGGCTTTGGTCCCCCCCAGGCCCAATCCAGAAGTTCAACCGAGTGTACAATCGGCACCGCAGAAGCAGAGCCGATCTGCATCATGCAGCCGATGTTCCCTGCAGCTATCACGTCAGGGTTCTTGGCCTCCAAAGTTTGAACTTTACGCTCCTTTAACTGTTTGGAAATCTCAGGCTGCATCAAGTTGTAAGTCCCTGCAGAGCCGCAACAAAGATGTGAATCTTTAGGTTCCACAACGGTGAACCCAGCCTTTTTGAGTAACGTCTTTGGATGGGTTTTGATCTGCTGACCGTGCTGCAGCGAACAGGCCGCATGATACGCAACAACCATGCCCTCGGCGGGGCGATCACGCAGCGGTTTTGCATCCGTTCCCGCGATCCATTCCCGCGCAGGTTGCCATTCAGTCCCGTTTGAAGCAGAGCCTGTCAGCTCTATCAGAACCTCCGATACATCCCGCGCAATACCCGCGACCCGAGCGGCATCCTTTGCCAGCTGATCATTCCGGAACATGTGCCCATAATCCTTAACCGTGGTGCCACAGCCAGACGTATTGATCACAATCGCATCAAGCCCGCCATTGTCCATCTCGGCCGCCCACGCACGAATATTTTTAGCAGCGGTTGCATGGCTCTCACTTGTCTTGCCCATGTGGTGGGTCAGCGCACCGCAACAGCCCGCACCCTCGGCCACAACGACCTCAGCGCCCAATCGCGTAAGTAGACGGATCGTAGCATCGTTAATATCTGTGTTGAGCGCCTTTTGCGCACATCCTGTCATCAGCGCTACGCGTATTTTACGTGGGGCTTGCGGTGCAAATGTCTGGGGGTCGTCATTTCTGCTAACAGGCGGGATGTGTTTAGGGGCCATCTCCAGCATCGCGCGGAGCCGCGCATCAGGCATAAACCGCGCAAACGGGCGCCCCATCTTGGCTCCCAAAAGAGCCACCCGAAACCGCATCGGGTAAGGCAAGATACGAGCGAGAATCCAGCGCAGGGCGCGATCAGTGAAAGGGCGTTTATACTTTTGCTCGATGTAATCACGCGCGTGATCAACAAGATGCATATAATGCACGCCCGAGGGACAGGTGGTCATACAAGCCAAACAGCTGAGACACCGGTCGATATGCTTGACCGTCTTCGCATCGGGTTCCCGCTCGTTTTCGAGCATATCCTTGATCAGATAGATACGCCCTCGAGGGCTGTCCAGCTCGTCTCCAAGCACTTGATATGTGGGGCAAGTTGCTGTGCAAAACCCACAATGCACACATGCCCGCAAAATTTCGTTTGCACGGGCGGTGCCGGAATCTTCCAACTGCTTTTCAGTAAATGTTGTTTGCATATTATGTCCTTACCCCGCCAAAAGGCTGGCACTTGCCAGCCCGAACCATGGCACTGTCGTCCCTGCTGCACC
>JBALTK010000121.1:0-11949 GCA_036964385.1 Sulfitobacter sp.
GAGGCGACGAGGCCAAACTTGGACCACAGCGGCTTTACGTTGCGCACTTTATACAGGTCTTGGCCAATCGGCCCCTCACGCACGTCTGTCTCATATTCGGGAAGCTCATCACCGGAACGACCAGCCTTGATCGCCTCATACGCCGCTTCTGCCGCCGCCTTGCCCGAGAGCATTGCGTTATGGTTGCCTTTGATCCGCGGTACGTTGACCATGCCAACCGAACAGCCAAGCAACGCCACGCCAGGCGCTACCATCTTGGGCATAGACTGATAGCCACCTTCGGTGATTGCACGCGCGCCATAAGCAACACGTTTGCCACCCTTAAGCAGCTCTGCCACCATCGGGTGATGCTTGAACTGCTGGAATTCCATGTATGGGAAGACATGCGGATTCTTGTAGCCGAGGTGAACAACGAAACCGACATAGACCTGATTGTTCTCAAGGTGATAGATAAACGATCCACCGCCCGCTTTCTTGCCCAGAGGCCAGCCCAATGTGTGTGTGACGGAACCTTCCTTGTGCTTGGCAGGGTCAATCTCCCAGATCTCTTTCATGCCAAGGCCATATTTCTGCGGCTCTTTGCCTTTTGCCAGATCGTATTTTTCGATCACCTGCTTGGAGAGCGATCCGCGCACGCCTTCACCGAGGAAGACGTATTTGCCATGCAGCTCCATACCGGGTTCATAGCTCGGACCTGGCTTGCCATCCGCGCCCAGACCCATTTCGCCTGCGACCACACCTTTAACTTCGCCATTGTCGCCATAGACGATTTCGGAACAGGCCATCCCCGGAAAGATTTCGACACCCATTTCTTCAGCTTGCTCTGCCATCCAACGGCAAACATTGCCCATGGAGACGATGTAGTTGCCGTGGTTGTTCAACAGCGGTGGCATTGGGAAGTTAGGAATGCGTACTTCACCCGCCGCGCCCAGTGCATAGAAGTTATCCTCGATTACAGGCACATTTAGCGGTGCGCCCTTTTCCTTCCAGTCGGGGATCAGTGCATCAAGGCCGCAAGGATCAAGCACAGCGCCGGACAGGATGTGCGCACCCACTTCCGAACCTTTCTCAAGTACAACGACGCTACAATCGGCATCAAGCTGCTTGAGACGAATGGCAGCTGACAGACCCGCAGGGCCTGCACCTACGATCACAACGTCATATTCCATCGCTTCGCGTTCAATCTCGGCCATCACTCGTGCTCCCATGGGTAAAATTCGCTTTGGAATGAGGTAGCGGGTGGACTACACCTTTGCAATCACGACGGCGCGTTAAAACCGTCGCATACCATAGTTTTTGCCTGAATTTTGCGCAGTGAGCGCTAACGGCATTGTTGACACCGCCTACTCCCCCGCAATTCCGCCTCGGCGAAACCGCGCCAGCGCAAGCGCCTTATCCGCTTGCATTTAACGTCTAACTTGGGTCAGGTAACGGGCAACAACAACACGCGCTCCGGAAATCCTTCGGGGCGCGCCTTAGTATGACGGACACGGACGCAATGGAAAAAATCCCAATGACCCGCGGGGGTCACACCGCCCTTGAGACAGAACTCAAGCACCTGAAAACCGTTGAGCGACCAGCCATTATTAAGGCGATCGCAGAGGCGCGCGAGCATGGCGATCTTTCCGAGAATGCCGAGTATCACTCTGCCAAGGAAAAGCAGTCCTTTATCGAAGGGCGCGTAAAAGAACTTGAGGGCGCGATATCGCTTGCCGACGTGATTGACCCCGCAAAATTGTCCGGCACGATTAAGTTCGGTGCAAAGGTCACTTTGGTCGATGAAGACACCGATGAAGAGAAGACCTATCAGATTGTGGGCGAATACGAGGCCAATATTGAAAAAGGTTTGCTCAATATTAAGTCACCCATCGCGCGCGCCTTAATTGGTAAAGACGAAGGCGACAGTGTTGAAGTTCGCACACCCGGGGGTGTTAGATCCTATGAGGTTCTTAAAATCGTTTATGCCTGATACTCGCGGTGAAATAGGCTCTGGGCTGAGAGGTCGTCATGTCTGATACCCAAACACCCGAATCCGCCAACCCGCGCCCCGCAACAGGGGCGTTGCGTAAAACTGTGGGAAAAACAGGCATGTCACGCCCTACCCCCCTTGGAATTTATGACAAGGCACGCTCGGACGGGATTACCGGCATCGAGATTATCGCCATTGTGCTCTCGGCCATCTGGCTTTTGGGCTGCCTGATCTTCTTTGTCTTTATGACACAGCCGCCAGTGCCAGAAGGTCAGGGCGGGCTGCGTTTTTTGATGACCATGATGGCTGTGTTTATGCCTGTTGCAATGATCTGGGTTGGCGCAACAGCAGCACGCGCTAGTCGTGTGATGCGTGAGGAAAGCCAACGCCTGCAAGCGGCGATTGACGCCATTCGGCACGCTTATATCGCCCAGCAACAAGGCGGCGGCCTCAAGTCCGAGCCGTCCGTCAGCCGCAAACTCGACGAAATTGCTGCGGCCACCCGCAAGACGGAGACCGCGCTGGCAACGTTCTCTACCCGCCGCGAAGAGCCCACCCGTATTGCTCAACCAGAAGCGAAAGCTCCGTCAGAGGACCAACCTGCCTTGGCGCTTGGTACCCAAAGCGCTGATATGGCACCACAGGTCGAGGTGGATGATCTGATCCGTGCGTTAAACTTCCCCGAAACGGCGGAAGACGAGGCAGGATTTGCAGCGTTGCGCCGCGCCATGAAGGACCGCAATTCTCAACAGCTCATTCAGGCCGCACAGGACATTCTGACCCTGCTGAGCCAAGATGGCATTTACATGGATGACCTGATCCCAGACCGCGCGCGCCCAGAAATCTGGCGCATGTTTGGTCAGGGATCACGCGGGCGTCCCGTTGCTGCTTTGGGTGGGATTCGTGACCGCTCGTCCCTCGCGCTTACGGCTGGGCGCATGAAGCAGGACCCGATCTTCCGCGATGCGGCACATCACTTCTTGCGCCGTTTCGACAAGCTGTTTGCAGAGTTCGAAAAAGGGGCCAGTGACGGAGAAATCTCGGCCATGGCAGACACGCGCACCGCGCGTGCCTTTATGCTTTTGGGCCGTGTCGCAGGTACGTTCGATTAAGAGCAGACCTGCGCGCGGTTCGTCACATCAAACACCGCCTTGACCAGCGTCCCGTCTACAGCCTCGAACGTCGCAACAGCGCCAGCCATTTCACCGCCCGTCACGCGAATTTGGCCCAAATCGGATGATGTAAGGCGATCATCTACATCAATCGAGAACACCGCACGCGACCCCGCCTTGCCATCGCGCAACGCAACTTTGATCGCCTCAGCGCCGTCGGGTACATCGTTTGCAGTGGTCCCGCCCTCATCGCGCAACGGCTGGAATACTTCGACACCCGTTCCACCATCGGCCGTATCAAATATGAGCCGCCCAACAGAGCCGCGCAAATCAACCTGCACCGCCATCAAAGCCTGATCGCCAACGATCAGCTCAAATCGGTCTCGCGGTGCGCTCTCGATGAACCGCAAGCTCGCGCCTGTACAATCGGCTGCCTGCGCACCTCCTGCCAAACCCAACAAAAGCGCAGTAGATTTCCACATGATCATTTCCCTAAACTCCAAAGCTGCCAAACGGTATGTAGCGAACGATATCGCCCGTGCGAATGTCGCGTGCCTCTTCATGTAGCTCGATCAGGCCCTCTGCCCAGCTCAACCCACTGATCCGCCCTGACCCCTCGGATGCAAACACTTCTGCATGCCCATCGCGAATACGCGCGCGCAGATATTCGCGACGACCTGCCTTCTTACGTTTCTCGAATGCCGCTGGCACATCGAACCCTTGAGGGGCCTGCCAATCGGCACCTGCAAGCTGCGCCAGTGCCGGAAGTGCAAAGATCAGCGTGCAGACCATCGCCGCGACCGGATTTCCTGGCAAGCCGAAAACCGGCACATCATTCCAGAGGCCCAGTGCCAGAGGACGCCCCGGCTTAATTGCGATACGCCAAAGCGCCATAGCACCGGCTTCGTCCAACAGCGCCGAAACATGGTCCTCGTCCCCCGCAGATGCCCCCCCGCTGGTGATGATCGCATCGACCCGCGCTGCGGATTCATCTAAGGTTTTGCGCAGTTTGGCACGATTGTCAGGCGCACGACCCAGATCAACAGCCCGATGCCCCATCTGGGACAGAAGCGCCAAAAGCATCGGCCGGTTTGCATCATAAATCTGCCCTTCCGCCGCCGTTGCACCGGCCTCCACCAGCTCATCACCCGTCGACAAAACACCGACGCGCAAAGGGACACGCACTGCAATCGACGCAACACCAGTCGCCGCGAGAAGTGCCAGATCAGCGGATGTCACTTGCCGTCCTGCGCGCAAGATCAGATCCCCAACTTCCACATCCTCGCCAGCCTTACGGGTGTTCGCTCCTTGCTTGAGCGCACCTTGGAATAGGACATGGCCATCCTCCACCTGCACGTCCTCTTGCAAAATGACGGTGTCCACTCCTTGCGGCAGAGCTGCCCCTGTCAGCACCCGAATGGCATGACCATCAGGAAGCTGATCAGGCGCATCACCCGCAGCAGCGCGACCATCAGCTAATGGAATTCGATGAACACCTTCTGCCCGCCCCCCCGCAAAACCATAACCATCTACCGCCGTATTCGGCAAAGGCGGGTTGGCCCGCACAGCGATAACATCAGCCGCTGCAATACGCCCATGCGCGTACGATAAGTCTACCTGCTCTACCGTTGTGATGGTCGTTAACCTGTGCCGCAGCAGATCGAGCGCCTCATCCACTGGCGTCCAGTGAACCCCTTGTGGGAGGGCAAAACAATCGTTCCGCAAAGGCGGCGCACTTACTGCCGCCGCGTTCAACTCTTCCGTCAAACCTGCCCCCAATATCCACGCCTCCTCCCGCGCAACGGATGGCAAAGACGTCATATGATCCATGAGCGAATCCTTAGGGAGTCGTGCCAAGGCGTTAGCCAACATTCGTACCTGCGTGCGGTCGCGGATCGCTTCTGATCCCTCATTGGCGAGTTCTGCTTTCACAGAATTCTCAATAAGACCGGGCCAAACCTCGGCAAGGACAACAGGCGCATCTTCCAGTGCCTCGAACGGCCAAACCCGCACACCGTTTAGGCGTCGCAACCTGTTGAGCATGGGCAAACCCAGCATCTGTTGACTACCAACCGTGGGATTAAAGAAGAGCTGAAAACACGATGAGGACGCTTTGGATACCGTGTCACAAGCGCGCTTTTCTGCGACCTGATCGAATAGGAGACCCGATTTCACATATGGCACACCAAGCCATTCATCTCTGTTGGGCTTTCCCCAAAATGGCCCCAGTCCGTCAAACATTTCGTTGAGCTTTTCTGCCACATCAAAGCGATTGTTGGTACCGTCCTGACCGTCGCGGATATGCGCCTCGAACCAGTCCCACAGCCCAAATGGATCGTCCGATCCAGTCACATGCCGTGCGAACCCTTGAGGGTAGCCGAATGGAAAATCAAACGCGCAAAGCAAGCGGCGACCTGCGGCGATTTCTGCCTCAATGACCTCGACAATCTCGCGCTCGGCCTCTTGCCTTGAGCGGCAATAGACGGGTTCTTGTGACGTCCCATCACGGGTAATCCCAAGCCAGATCGCATCCTTCTTGGGCTTCGGCCCCATGCGTTTACCCGCAGACCAATCCGCAACAAGGATCGTGTCAAACAAGTTCACAGGTCAACTTCTTTGAGAATGAAATCAGCAATCGCAGTTGTGTCGTCGAGATGAAAAAGTGGCCGGTCAAGTGACAGATCACAATCACTTGCGACTGCGCGTATCGTTGGGTCATCGGGTGCGATGAGAGGGTTGCCCGTGACTGAGCGGTGCGCCTCGATCTTGGGGTGCGCGTCCCGCTTGTAGCCTTCCACCAGTACGAGATCGACAGGGGCAAGCTGTGCCAACAGCGCGTCCAACGTCGGCTCATCTGCACCACGCAATTCATGCATAAGCGCAATGCGGTTGCGCGAGGCGAGCAAAACCTGGGAAGCCCCTGCCTCACGGTGGCGAAAGCTGTCTTTGCCAGGATGATCGACATCAAAACTGTGATGCGCATGCTTGACCGTTGAGACGGAAAAACCACGCGACGTGATTTCGGTCACCAACCGCTCCATCAGACCTGTTTTGCCGGCATTCTTCCAACCGACCACACCATAGAGCTTCACAGCATTGTCTCCGCATGGGCCAGATCTTCGGGCGTGTTGACGTTGAAAAAGGCTTCCTCTTGCGGGAATAGCGCCTCGCGGCCGCCGTGCTCTTGGGTCCACAGCACCACCTTGCGCAACCCGCCTTCAAGTGCAGCGCGCAAATCGTCTCGTAAAGCAACAGGCCAGAGACCAAACGTCGGATGCCGCGCGGTACCTCGCTTTGCATCTGGCGTAGCGGCAAGGACAAGTGGGTGTGTCATACCCTCAGACGCCAGCAAAAGCTGCGGCACCAGATCACAAGGAAAGAACGGTGTATCAGCCGCCGCCGTGACGATTGTATCTGCGCCGTGCGAGGCGGCCCAATCCAGCCCCGCCAATACACCAGCAAGCGGTCCGGCAAAGCCCGCAATGCTGTCCTTGATCACCGGCAATCCCATGCTGGAAAACCGTGCAGGATCGCCATTTGCGTTGAGCGCAAGTTGATCCACCTGAGGGGCCAACCGCGCCTCTACCCGCGCCAGAAGAGTTTGCCCACCGAGCACGCGGAGACCTTTGTCCCCACCGCCCATGCGCGTAGCCTGCCCTCCCGCAAGTATCACTCCAAAGGGTTGTCTCATCGTGATGCCTCCAGCCAGCGTTGTAAATCAGACCGAAACTGCGTGGGTGTTACGCCCGCTGGCAGCGCAGCATCGGGAATAGCATATACCATAGCCCCCATACGCAAGACGGTCGCATCGACGAGCGGCAGGATTTCATCAAAGCACAACCAATTCATACGTGTCGTGCTGATTTTTGAGGTCAGCTTGATGTCCTCAACCGATAATTCCGCATTAATAACGCCGTGACGTGCGATCGCCTCATGGGTAAATCTGGCTAATTTCTTCACATTTTGCTGATGAACAACCGCCCACAGAGCGATCCCGAAGAACAGTCCCACCCCGCCCCAAAGTAACGAAGAGCGTGTGACCACGTCATTCTGCAACAGCAAAACAACACAGAGAACCAAAACCAGACAAAGTACGATGCCCAGCGCGGCACGCTTGGCCTTTTCGCCGCGACTGAGGTGCGGTTTTGCCCATGCCACCATCGCACGGTTATGCATTTCTGGCTCAGGTTGGTATCGGAGAGAATATTCCGTCATCGCGCCCCTCGCTGCCATGCTTGACTTGCCGACAGCGCCTCGTCAGCATCCTGCGGCCCCAAGAAAGCGCGGCGAGGCACGGTGATTGCAATGCCCGATATGCGCAAGGCTATAGCCAACTTACCTCCGCAAACGGTATCCACATCCGCCCATCCGCTGTGCCAATGGCTGTGCGTGGTGGTCAGTGTAATACCATCGGGGTCCAGCTTGACCTGTTGGGATCGTCCAAACCGCGACTGCACCGTTATTTGCGCGAGCATAAAAGACGCCTGACGGGTGAGCCACAGGCTTATCATCACGAAGACCAAAAAAGTCACCGGAAGCGCCCAAACAGGCAGGCCTATGACCGTACGTCCACCGACCGCCATCACAATCGCCCAGACGATCATCGCGGCCCCCACGGGCGCGCAGACCCCGATGAAAGCAGACTGCAGGATCAGGATCACCCGTTGGTGGAGGCTCAGCATGGCCCTACCGCCAAGAACCATCCCCTCATACACCTCGGCGGCTGTCGGGCTGACGGTCAAATCCCAGTGCGGCTGACTCACGATGCACCCTTCCGGCCGCTGCGCTTTGGCTCTTCCGCAACTCCATCTGGATCGGCATCGCGCAAGAGGCGTTCTTCTCCCGACAAACACATGAACCGCCGCCCCTTCATCCGCCCGATAAGCGTGAGGCCCAATTGCTGCGCAATCTCGACCCCCCACGCCGTAAAGCCCGAGCGCGACGCCAAGACAGGGATGCCCATCATCGCTGTTTTGATCACCATCTCGGAGGTTAGGCGACCTGTCGTATAGAGAATCTTGTCATCCGCGATTACACCCTCCGAAAGCATCCAACCCGCGATTTTATCAACCGCGTTGTGACGCCCCACGTCCTCCATATAAACCAGAGGACGATCCGCGCTGCACAAGATGGTTCCGTGGATCGCACCAGCCTGCAAATAAAGGCTGGGCGTTCGGTTGATCTTGGCCGACAGCGCATAAAGCCATGAGGTGCGCACAGGAGTTTGCGGCAGGACGACACCCTCAAGCCCCTCCATCATGTCGCCAAACACCGTACCAACAGCACATCCACTGGTCCGCGTTTTGCGGCGCATCTTTTCTTCGTAATCCGTCTGGCGCGCGGTGCGGACGACGACCACCTCAAGGTCTTCGTCATATTCGACGGCAGTTATCTCATCATCGCTGCTCAACATCCCCTGATTGCGCAGAAACCCGAGCGCCAAATAGTCGGGGTAGTCGCCAATCGTCATAGCAGTCACGATTTCTTGCGCGTTGAGGTAAATCGTGAGCGGGCGTTCCTCTACCACATTGATTTGTTGGGCCACGCCATCCTGATCCATGCCCGACACAACACGGGTCAGGCGCGGTGCCTCTGGGTCAGGCGCGATCAAGTATTCGGATAGATCATCAAGAACAGCCACTTATTGCACCCCCTTCAGCAACACGCTACGCAGTACTTGTAATCTAAGGGCATCGCATGACCTCTACCACCCGCAAATCCCCCTACCGCCAAGGGATCGTCGACAGCAGCCCGTTCATTCTGGTGATCATCCCTTTTGCATCGCTGTTTGGCGTGCTCGCGACGGAGGCAGGGCTAAGCGTAGTTGAGACAATGGCCTTCTCGATTGTGGTCATTGCAGGGGCCGCACAATTTACAGCGCTACAGCTAATGCAAGAGAACGCACCAACGGTGATCGTGCTGATCTCGGCGCTGGCAGTGAACTTGCGCATGGCGATGTATTCCGCCTCCCTCACGCCTTATATCGGCGCAGCACCGCTTTGGCAGAGAGCGCTTTGCGCTTACCTCACAGTTGATCAATCCTATGTCGTAGGCGTCTCAAAGTTCGAGCGCGAGCCTGACATGACCGTGCCTGCACGGGTTGCCTACTTTCTAGGTGCTGTAACGCCGATTGTGCCCCTGTGGTATATGTTCACCTACATCGGTGCCGTGCTGGGCGCGCAAATTCCCGACAGCTGGGCGCTGGATTTCGCCATTCCCATTACATTCCTTGCGATGATCGCACCGATGTTTCGCACAGCCGCTCATGTGATCGCGGCATTGGTCGCAGTGGTAGTGAGCTTGCTTGCCGCTGGCGTACCCTATTCTTTGGGTCTGATCATTGCTGGAGTCGCGGGTATGATGGCTGGGGCTCAGGCAGAGCTTTGGCTGGAACGTAAGGGGCATGCAAAATGATCGAGACAAGCACACTCTGGACAGTGATCATCCTGCTGGGAATCGGTAGCTTTGGACTACGATTCGTCTTCACCGGACTGGTAGGTGACCGCGCGATGCCCAACTGGTTGCTGCGGCATCTTCGCTATACCGCGGTTGCGATTCTGCCCGCGCTGGTGGCCCCTCAGGTCGTCTGGCCTGTAGCAACCGATGGTGTTTTCGATATTCCACGCGCAGGTGCTGCTGCAGCGGCTCTGCTGATCGGGCTCGTCACTAAGAATGTTCTGATGGCAGTCCTTGGCGGTGCGCTCACCCTCTATGGTCTGCTGTATTTAGTCGGATGAAGCTCTGATCCCATCACGCACATTGCCTTCATCATCTTCATAATATCGCGTGGTTTTGACACCGGGCAGCTTCTCGGCCTGCTCCATCAGCTTGATCGGGTAATAGCCTTGCTTGATAGTTTGAAAACCAGGGATCTGTTTCATAATGCCTGAAGTAGCATTCGCACATAGTGCGCTGGGTACCGTTCCACGCCCCTGAATCAGTTGCATGGCACGGGCCGCTTGGGCTGGCGTCACATCAAATTCTTGGGAGACAACGTGAAAATTGCTGCGTGCATGGGCAGATTTGTAAATTTGGATCCATTTGGGTGACATGCCATAAAGGACGTCGCCACGCTCCGGAACTTTCTCATGCTCGAACGTACCCGCTGGATCAAAGATCAAGGACTGTGTTCCCTGCACCAGCAAGGCCGTGTGCCCACCGGCCCCTGTCCGGTTGTTGATCATCGTGATCAACGTAATTTTTGGCTGACCAAGATGTTGATACGTCGCTGCTTCGATCTGCGCTTGGGGCGATTCTTTGCCCTTTTCTGCGCAACCAGCAAGAATGGATGCACACAAAATGCAGGCGAGGAGCGGCTTAAACATTATTTAACTCAGTTAGTTCAGCGCGCGAATACGGCCATAAAAAGCAGAATGCCGATTATCACAAGGCATGCGCGCGTCACGAATTTCACAAAACCGTCGAATGTCTTTTCCTGCACGTCAGTGTTCATTGTGCCATGTTCATGTTCGGCCATGTGAGATCCCTCTTGTCATAGTTGGCTTAGAATTGTTGCAGGGGTTACGGCATTTTACCCCTGCTGTCACGCCAGATTTGGCAGGAGTGTCAAAGATGCCGCGTTTATGTCTCGTCGTGATCGAGATCTTCGAGTAATTTAAACCCGATACGGTTGGGCGCTTCGGCTTCTACGTTTTTGGGCAAGGCCCGAAATACCACGTTGAGCTGGCTCACATGCTGAACCAACTGCATTTTAGCTCCCGCAGGGTCAGAGCCGTAGAACGTGACAACGTCGGGGTCGAAAAATCCCATACCTTCGATCTTGAGCACGCCAGCATCGGTACCCGCGAAACCCATGGCGATCTCATGGTTGTCGTCCAGCCCTTCTTCGAATTTTTTAAGGTAAAGCACCGTGCGCTCGTATGCCCATTGTGCGGATGATTTCTTCTCGACAGGTTTGTCAGACACGCCTTTTGGCACAGCTTGATCCTTGGCGTTTTTCGCTTTCGGATCGCTGTGCACTTCATGCACGCGTGGCATTGCGCTGGCCTCATGTGCTTCTGCTGCTGTCTCGATCTTCTCACCCATGGCTCACCCCTTACGTTGGTACAGCCACGCACCATCATCGCGCATCGTGCGCGTAGCGAGGTCTGTCTGGTGAAGGTGGCTCAAATGCGCAAAGGCTTCAACCAGTGCTAGGCCATATTCCCCCTCACCTATCGCTCTTTTGAACAAAGGTGAGAATACTTCGCCAGCCGTTTTCGGCGTGTCGATGTAGTCGAGCAATCGGCCCAGCGCACTGTGGTGGTTGTCGATCAGCATCCGCATACGCTTCGGCAAGCCGGTGAACGGGACTTTGTGTCCACCCAGCACAAGCTGATCAGCGCGGCCCAACAGAGCCAACCGCTCGCAAGCCTCCAGCCACTCACCAATCGGGTCCGCCATCGGTTCGGTCGCATAAACGCCGACATTGGGGCTAATCGACGGGAGAATCTGATCACCGGCAATTACCAGATTGTCGTCACGGCTCCAGAATGTTGCGTGTTCGGGCGCGTGGCCATTGCCCATATGGACATCCCATGTTCGCCCTCCCATCTGGATTGTGTCGTCCTGCTTGATCCGCAAATAGCCCAACGGCAGTGGGTCGACGATATCGGCAAAGTTGAAGGGGCGGTCTGAGGCGCGCTTATCGTAAATCGCGGCCTCCATACCAGCAGAGCGGTAAAAGGCGAGACTTTCCTCGTTAGGCGTTTCCTGAATATCCAGCGTCAGCATCCGAGCCGTCAGCCATGCGGTGCGCGTCGTGACAAGTTCCGCGCCGTGAACGGTCTGGAACCAACCTGCCAGCCCGATATGGTCAGGGTGATGGTGGGTGATAACAACGCGGCTCACCGGCTTCCCTTCCAGCGG
>JBALTK010000122.1:0-11909 GCA_036964385.1 Sulfitobacter sp.
GTACTCTGGCGGCTTGCGGCAACGGCATCGGCTCCACCGGTTCTGGCACAATCGACGCGCGGGTAAATACCACGCTGGAACAAATGTACCGCGAGTTTCCGAACACGCGTACTTTGGCAGATAAATCCAACGGAATGTTGGTGATGCCCTTGGTAACCGAGGCGGGCCTTGGTCTTGGCGGTGCTTACGGTCGCGGCGCGCTTCGCGTGAACAACACCTCGGTAGATTATTACTCCGTTACAAAAGCATCAGGTGGCCTGCAAATTGGCGCACAACAGTATGCGCATGTGCTCTTCTTCATGACCAATGACGCGCTGAGCAGTTTCCGCCGCTCGCCTGGTTGGGCTGCGGGTGCGAATGTCGAATATGTGATCTCGGATCGTGGTGACAGTGCGAAGGCAGATACAACAACTGTTCTGTCGCCTGTACTGGCCGTGGTCTTTGGCCGCGCGGGTCTGCGCCTCGGTGCGACCCTTGAGGGCAGCAAATACACGCGGATCATTCCCTAAAATATTCTATGGCGCGACATTCAAGTCGCGCCATAGGTATCTGAATCACTTATCCATTTTACGCAATCTTTGGATCAAGCTTGAGGTATCCCAACGCCCACCTCCAAGTTTCTGTACGTCTTTGTAGAACTGATCGACCAACGCAGTGATCGGCAAGCTGGCCCCCGTTTCATCAGCAGTATCCAGACAAATCCCCAAATCCTTGCGCATCCAGTCCACGGCAAAGCCGTGTTCAAATTCATTATCCAACATTGTCTCATAACGATTGGCCATCTGCCAACTGCCTGCAGCGCCCTGTGAGATAACTTCGACCACCGCGCGCCCGTCCAGGCCGGCTTTCTCTGCAAAATGTAGCGCTTCGGAGAGGCCCTGAACAACGCCCGCAATGGCGATCTGGTTGCACATCTTGGTCATCTGGCCTGCACCGCTTTCACCGATGAGACGGCAAATTTTTGAGTAAATTTCCATAACTGGCAAAGCGCGCTCAAATGCACCTGCGTCACCGCCACACATAATCGACAGTTGCGCATTCTCTGCGCCTGCCTGCCCACCAGAGATGGGCCCGTCGACAAAGCTTATTCCTAGTGCCGCAGCAGCCGCATAAAGTTCGCGGGTGACAGCCGCCGAAACAGTTGTGTGATCCACAAACACAGAACCTGCGGCCATGCCCGCAAAGGCACCATCATCGCCCAGACAGACCGAGCGTAGATCATCGTCATTACCTACGCAGGACATCACGAATTCAGCACCCTCCGCAGCGGCGCGTGGTGTCGCGGCATGCGCGCCGCCATATGTTCCTGCCCAGTCCGAGGCCTTGGACGACGTGCGGTTATAAACCGTTACATCATGCCCCGCCTTTTGCAGATGACCCGCCATTGGTGCTCCCATGACGCCCAGACCTAAAAATGCCAGCTTTGCCATTTGCTTTTCCTTGCTTTGATGTTGCGCTATTGCTTCGTTTCTATCTATCACCAAGGACCGCCACGTCAAACGCGGCGACTGGCGGCATCTTAGGGGTTCGAGTTCATGGCACTGATTTTTCGTTGGCTGATACGCCTCACTGCAACGCTGATCATATTGGGCGTCGTTGTGGTGGCGATGGTCTATTGGCTCGCCTCGCGGTCCCTGCCTGAATACAATGCCGAAGTCGAAGTGCCAAACCTAGAGCACCCTGTCGAAATTGTACGTGACAACGCTAATGTGCCCCATATTTTTGGACCTAAGGACGAAGACGTATTTTTCGGCCTCGGCTTCGCCCATGCCCAAGACCGCATGTGGCAGATGACAACCATGCGCCGCACGGCCCAAGGGCGGCTCTCTGAAGTGTTTGGCGCATCCACCCTCGATACAGACAAGCTCCTGCGCCGCTTTGACATCTACGCACTTTCTGTTGCCTCGATGGAGGCCCTTAGCCCTGAAACACAATCCGCCCTGCGCGCTTATTCGGCGGGCGTGAACGCGCGTTTGGATCAGATCAATACGCAGGCTTTGGGACGTGGCGCGCCCGAGATGTTTTTGTTCAACGCCCCCATGGCCCCATGGCGCCCCGCTGACAGCATCGCGATCGTCAAACTGATGGGGTTGCAGCTGTCGGGTCATCTGGACGCCGAAGTTATCCGTGCGCGCACCTCTCTTGCCCTGCCCGACGATACACGGCTACGCGATATTCTACCCGATGCCCCTGGCGCAGGCGTGGCCGCCTTGCCCAAATACGCAAGCCTTTTTCCACAAGCACCGCAATACGCTGAGACGACACCATATGTGACGCATCCATTGTCGCCGTTCAAACGCACGGCATTGGCAGGCGCATCAAATGCCTGGGCCGCTGCCCCTTCCCGCTCCGCATCTGGCGGCACTCTGCTGGCCAATGATCCGCACCTTGGCCTGACTGCCCCGGCAATCTGGTATCTCGCGCGGCTTGAACTAGAAACTGGCGGCGTGATTGGTGCGACTATCCCAGGTGTGCCTGTGATCCTGACGGGCCGCTCCGCTGAATTGGGCTGGGGGCTGACCTCCTCTTATCTGGATGATCAGGATGTCTACATTGAGGAGTTGAATCCCGCGAACCGTGAGGAATACCGCACCCCAGACGGGTTCAAGAAGTTCCGCACGCGCGCCTCAATCATCACGGTTAAGGATCTTGATCCCGTAACACTCACCTTGCGTTGGACTGACAACGGCCCCGTTTTGCCGGGTAGCCACTATAATCTCGGCGCAATAACACCGCCTGGTCATGTCGCCTCTGTCGCGTGGACTGTGCTGAGCCAGCGCGATACCACTCTTCAGGCGGCAATCGAGTTAATGAATGCCAAAACGGTTGCTGACGGGATCAGTGCGGCCGAGAATTACATCGCGCCCTCACAAAACCTCACACTGGTCGACCGTGAAACGATCGCACTGAAAATGATCGGTGCCGCACCAAAGCGGGACGCCGCCCACCAAAGCCAAGGTCGCATGCCCAGCCCCGGCTGGATCGCGACCAACCGTTGGCAAGGGACATTGCCTTTCACGTCAAATCCAGGTTTTGTCGCCCCCTCTGGCGGCATCCTTGGAAATACAAACAACAAGACCGTAGACCGCCCGTTTCCCAACCATGTTTCTTTTCTGTGGGGGGATACGCAGAGGGTTCAGCGGTGGCAGCGCCTTATGCAGGGTCGTAAAGTCCATACCCGAGACAGCTTTATCGAAGCGCAGTTGGATACTGTAAGCTATACCGCCCGTTCGTTACTCCCGCTCATTGGTGCGGAGCTTTGGTTCACCGGAGAAGCCGCTCCTGCAGGCACGTCAGACGCGCTGCGTCAAAATGCGTTAGGCCTGTTGGCTGGATGGTCGGGTGAAATGAACGAGCATCTGCCAGAACCGTTGATCTATGCAACATGGCTGCGCGCCCTCCAAGCGCGGCTCATTCAGGACGAGTTGGGCCCATTGGCCGCGGAGTTCGACCATGTCGAGCCGTTGTTTATCGAGCGCGTGTTCCGTAATGTTCAGGGCGCATCCGCATGGTGTGATGTGTTCCAATCCGCTCCAACCGAGACCTGTGCCGATATGGCCCGCCTTGCCCTTGATGATGCGCTCCTTACCATTTCCAATACCTACGGCACTTCGCTGGAATCATTGCGCTGGGGCGACGCGCATCAAGCGACCCACGATCACCCCGTGCTGGGAAATGTGCCTGTTCTACGTTATTTTGTGAACATCCGCCAAAGCACATCAGGCGGCGACAACACCCTCATGCGGGGCCGCACAAAAGGAACAGACCCAGATCCGTTCCACAATGTGCACGGTGCAGGCTATCGCGGCGTATATGATTTTGCCGACCCCGACAGCTCGGTTTTTGTGCTGTCTACGGGGCAGTCAGGACACTTCCTGTCGCGTCACTATGACGACCTCGCCCAGCTTTGGCGGCGCGGTGAGTACATCCCGATGTCACTGGACCAAGAGCTTGCACGCGCTGCGGCTGTTGGCGTGACCCTGCTGGTCCCTCAAGCACAATGAGCATTCCCCGCGTTATCCTGTTCAACAAGCCTTACGGTGTCCTGTCACAGTTCACCGACAAGGGTACCGAAGGCTCGCCGCGCCCAACCCTGTCGGGCTTCATTGACGAAAAGGGGTTCTATCCGGCTGGCCGCCTTGACCGCGACAGCGAGGGGCTGATGGTCCTGACCGACCACGGCCCCCTACAGGCGCGCATTTCAAATCCCAAATACAAGCTTGAAAAAACCTATCTGGTTCAGGTTGAAGGCACACCTGATGCGGCAGCGCTGGAGGCGTTAAGACGCGGTGTAGCGCTCAAGGACGGGATCACACGCCCCGCCCGCGTTAGCCAGACAGAAGCACCCGCGGACCTGTGGCCCCGTGATCCGCCTGTTCGCTTTCGCAAATCCGTTCCGGATGAGTGGCTTAACATTACAATATCAGAGGGCCGAAACAGGCAGGTCCGCCGCATGACTGCGCATGTGGGCCTGCCGACGTTACGTCTGATCCGTGTGCAAGTGGGGGATTGGCAACTTCACCAACTACGCCCCGGCGCGTGGCGCTTTGCCTCTGCCGAGGGTGCCTGACCGCCACCGCGATTAAATCAACCTCCTATCGCCCTCGTGATTGCCACGCCCCCCGCCGCAGTAGCGCCTGTGACAACAGTTCCCCATGTCAAATCAACCATGACAAGGGTCAGTGTCCAATCCTTAAGAACTGCGTAATTCGTAAATTCGAATGTCCCATAAGACGCAGCGCCGATCAGCGCAGCAGAACCGAAAACCCACAACAGGGATTTGTCGCCATCAAGCGCGGGCCAGCCCACAAACCACATCACCACAAAAATCAGAAAAGCGTAAAAGAGAAACGCAGGCAATACGCGGAACTCGCCCAACATCAAAGGTCCGATATCCCGCGAAAACAGCGGTTTGATGAAATAGCTTAACCCGATGAAGTCCACGATGAGGAACAACACAAACGTGGAAACATATACGGTGAGGTAGGACATGGCAGCACTCCTTATGGCACTGAATACCATATGGGGCGCTGACACCTAAAGGCTAGAGCCGCTGATAAGCTGCCTCGACATCCGCCGACCAACGGACCTCTAGCTCAAAGCCATCTTCGGTCTGGGTCTCGCTCAAAACCACTTCTTGCGCGAAAAGCCACGCTCGTTTGCGGCCCTCGGCAAAGGTGAGGCTCAGCTCGGCTGTGCGCAATGCACCCTGCAAGGCCTCGGCAACGGTGGTTTGAAGAAGCTCCAACCCCTCACCGGTAAGTGAGGAGATCGCGAGTACCGCGTCATCACGCAAGCTGCGCTCACGCACCGCGTCAGCAGCGGCTGGACCCAGCAGGTCGATCTTGTTCCAGACCTCGAAGGTTCGAGTTTCCGAGGGGACACCGAGCGAGGTCAGAATATCGCGGACATTGCGCGCCTGTTCTTCCGTCTCGGCATGACTGATGTCCCGCACATGAAGGATGATGTCGGCGGCCAGCACTTCTTCGAGCGTCGCGCGAAATGCGGCTACCAGCTCCGTCGGCAAATCGGAAATAAAGCCCACAGTATCGCTAAGAATGATCTCTGGGCCGTCCAATAATTCCAAGCTGCGCATCGTCGGGTCGAGTGTGGCAAAGAGCATATCTTTGACCAACACGTCTGCACCTGTCAACTTATTGAAAAGCGTGGATTTACCTGCGTTAGTATAGCCAACAAGCGCTACAATCGGGAACGGTATTTTTGCCCGTGCAGCACGGTGCAGTGCGCGTGTTTTGACGACCTTCTCCAACTGACGACGCAAGCGCACAAGCTGTTCATCAATCGCACGGCGGTCAGATTCAATCTGTGTCTCACCCGGACCACCCACAAACCCAAGGCCGCCACGCTGGCGCTCAAGGTGTGTCCATGCGCGCACCAGACGGGTGCGTTGGTAGTTCAATGCTGCCATCTCGACCTGAAGTACACCCTCACGGGTCGCAGCGCGGTCGCTGAAAATCTCCAAAATCAACGCGGTCCGGTCCAGAAGCTTCACGTCCCACGCTTTTTCAAGGTTACGCTGTTGAACGGGCGTTACACTGCCGTCTACCAACACCAGCTCGATCTCTTCGTCATGCAAGGTCTGGCGAATTTCTTCGATCTTGCCTTTGCCAAACAGAAAACCCGCGCTCAACGTGCGCAAAGGTACGATGGCCGACCCCACTACTTCGATGTTTGGCAACGCCTCCGCCAATGCAATCGCTTCAGCCAAAGCTGGGATAGGTTCACGGCGGTCATTGTCATTTTTGATGTCAGGATGCAGCACCCAAGCACGCGTTTGCGCGGGGCCGTCTGTCTCGTCGATCTGGAAATCTGGCTTGCTCAAGAAGCGTCTTCACCTTCATACAAGCTGATCGGCTGGCTTGGCATGATGGTTGAGATTGCATGTTTGTACACAAGCTGGGATTGACCGTCACGGCGCAAAAGCACACAGAAATTATCAAACCAAGTGATCACACCTTGGAGTTTGACACCATTAATCAAGAAAATTGTTACAGGTACTTTTGTCTTGCGTACGTGGTTCAGGAAAGCATCCTGAAGGTTCTGTCTATCAGACGCCATAGTTTGATCTTTCATTTTTTTATTATCGTTAGCCACTTCTGGCTCGTGCTCTGCATTTATGAAGGGCGATTCCCCAAGTTGCCACCCCAAAGTCAAGGATTTGTATAGGACTTCGGGCGCGCGTGTCAGCTACGCCACAGGTCTGGCGTCAGCAGCGCGATAATCGCGAGCGTCTCGAGGCGTCCCAAAACCATCGCAGCAGCCAGAATTCCCTTTGCCCCATCGCCCAGCGACATCAGAACAATCGGGGCCTCACCTCCCACTTCGGTGAGCGGACCCGTGGTCGAGAGCATGGCGATCGACAGGACCAACGCTTCGGCAAATGTGACGCCGACGGTGGTCAACGCTAGCGTGACGGCTGCAAAGGACAGGGCGAACAGCATGAAGAAAATCCATGCAATAAACGCACCGCCCGACTGCAACCGACGGCCAGCGAGCCCTGCGCCCGATACAGAGTGCGGATGGACCAACTGCTCCATCTCGCGAACGCCGTTCAGGTAGAGCGCAAATACACGCAGCAGCTTGACTCCACCTGCTGTCGTGGCGACGCCGCCACCTACAAGTGCTAACCCCATCAGGATCAGCCCAGGGGTACCCAAACCAGACCAGCTTTGCGTTTCGCCCCAGTACTCCGAGACGAATCCGGTGGTGGACAGAAACGAAAGCACTGTGAACACCGATCCCCAGAGTGCTGCCATCGCGCCTTGGAACGTTGCCGCGGGTGAGAGATCAAAGGCCCCCAAGAAGTGGCGCCCGAACAAGATCACAGGCACTATGATAATGATGCTCAGGCCGATCCTGAATTCAGGGTCGGTCCGCAGGCCCCCTTGGGCCGCCGTCATTGTGTCTGATGAAAACGTGAGCCGCGACAATGCAAAGAGCATGAACAGAGCCATTAAAAACTCGGCTGCAAAGCCAACGCTCGCACCATCTGTAACCCCACTCGCGGAGATACCGGAGGTCGCCATGACAGACATGGCATGAATAATTGCACCTAGGGCTTCCTGCCCAGAAAATACCAATAACACCCACAGCAACAGCGTCAGCCCGCCGTAAAGCGGCGCTAACATCTGGATCGCACGCCAGATTCGCCGGCGCGGGTTCATAGGGGCGGTTTGGTATAGCCCTGTCTCACGGCGACCGGGTTCGGCCTGTGCTGTCACCTCAAACCCTCCGAGGTTGAGCGGTGCAAGAATTGCTACAGCTGCCACCCACATCAGCAATCCACCCATCCAACCGACCTGCGCGCGCCACAAGTGCAACGCAGGACCAAGCCGCGTTGGATCATCGAACAATGTCGCCCCTGTCGTGGTCAACGCGCTCAGCATTTCAAAATACGCGTTATAAAACCGAGTGGTAGGCAGCGCTTCGACAAAGGGGATCGCAAAGTACAAAGGCAAAAATACGAATGCGGAAAACAGCGATAGCAATGGCCCCAACGCTCCGTGGCGCGGCGAACGACCAGCATGGGCCACCGATATAAACACAAACGTAATCGTCCCGAGAAGCCCTGCATAAAAGAACGCCTGACTTGTCTCGTGGCGGTCCGCGACCACGGCATAGGCCGCAGGCACAAACATAGAGACCGCTGCCACGCCGAACATCAGCAAAAACAGCGGCAGCTGCATCAATTTGTCAGACAGGCTCTTGGGCTGTGGCACGGATGCCCTTCCTAGAAAAAGTCGATGGAGACCTGCATCAGCTGTTCAAGCTGTGCGACATCTTTGGTCAGTACGAAGACGGCAATAACATCACCCTCTTCGATGCGGGTATCGGCCAATGGGCGTGTGATCTTGTCCCCTTTTCGAACCGCCCCGACGAGCGCCCCTTCGGGGAAGTCGATCTCACTGATTTTCTTGCCAGCGATGGGCGACGTCGAGAGCACCTCGGCCTCGATCACTTCCGCCTCAGCATCGCCGATTGAATAGACCTGACGTACGCGGCCATGGCGGATGTGGCGCAGAATAGAACTTACGGTTGTAGAGCGCGGATTGATATAGGCGTCGATCCCCAGCGGCTGCATCAGCGGGACCAAGGTTGGATCGTTGATCAGGGCAATCACATAGGGACAGCCCTCAGCCTTGGCGCGCACACAGGCTAGCATGTTGGTTTTATCATCGTCAGTCACTGCCAGCATCGCATCGGCACGACTGATCCCCGCCTCGGCCAGCAATGCCGCATCAAGGCCGTCACCGTTGAGAACAATGGTCCGCTCCAGCGCTTCGGCTGCACGCTCGGCGCAGTTGCGGTTCTTTTCAATTACCTTGGTACGGATACGCTTCGCGCGTCGCTCCAACGTCAAAGCAACCGACAAGCCAACGTTCCCGCCCCCAACAAGCACGACACGGTCCTGACTGCTGGTGGTCTTTCCAAAAATCTCCATCGCGCGGGAAATGTCGTCGCGGTGCACAAACAGATATGCATCATCACGCGCAAATAGCTGGTCTTTAGGTTCTGGTGCAAAAAGCGTGCCATCGCGGCGAATACCTACGACAACGGCACGCAGGGTCGAAAACAAGTCAGTGAGCTGGCGCAGCGGAGTATTCAGGACGGGGCAATCCTCGTCGAGTGTAATTCCCAAAAGTTGGGCATTATCGTCCATAAACAGCTCGGTATCGAATGCGGCAGGTGCAGCAAGTCGTTGCAGGGCCGCTGCGGCGACCTCCCGTTCGGGGCTGATCACCACGTCAATCGGCAGATGGTCACGGCGGTAAAGGTCAGAATAGATCGCATCCAGATAGGATTGCGAGCGCAGGCGGGCAATCTTGCGCTGAATACCGAAAACGGAATGGGCAACCTGACAGGTAACCATGTTTACTTCGTCCGAATGGGTCGCCGCGATAATCATATCCGCGTCGCGGGCACCTGCACGATCAAGAACGTCGGGGTAACTTGCGAACCCGGCAACACCCTGAACGTCCAGCGTATCGGTGGCGCGCCGGATCAGATCGGCGTTACTGTCGACCACGGTCACATCGTTACGCTCTCCTGAGAGGTGGCGCGCAATTTGCCAGCCAACCTGTCCTGCACCGCAAATAATAACTTTCATGAAGTGGAGATCCCCTGCTGCGCTGGCTGTATTGTGGACAGCCGACACGCCCTTGCCTGATTGGATCAAGAGATGTCAGAACGCGCCTGCGGGGTCAATTCAAATGTCTTTGCATGCACACCACGGCGTCGGCAGGATGGGGCGAACCCCATCCATATCAAAACTGCTAAATGCGCGGACTATCGTTTCTTACCGAAAAGATAGGATGCTTTGTCAGTCTTCGTCTACATGAGCCACACGCGTACCGGATTTGGCAGAGGTGACAACACCGAGACTTTTGAGTTTACGGTGCAGCGCCGAGCGTTCCATCCCGACAAAATTGGCGGTGCGACTTATGTTACCGCCAAAGCGGTTAATCTGGGTCAGCAGATATTCACGCTCGAATGCTTCGCGCGCTTCACGCAATGGCAAGCTCGCCATGGCACCAGAGAGGACAACGCGGCCTTCTTCCTCGGAGTGGTCTTCCTCACCAGGCAATTCACGTGCCTCGATAGGCGCGGTTCCCTCGCCAAGGATAAGCACACGTTCTACCATGTTCTTTAGTTGGCGCACATTGCCAGGCCAAACCATCGTTTGCATCAATGCTTGGGCATCATCGCTGATTGCGCGTAAAGCAAGCCCTTGGCTGGTGTTGAACTCGGAGATGAAATACTCCGCCAAAAGCGGAATGTCCTCGCGACGCTCTGCCAGTGAAGGAACTGCAATCGGGACGACATTCAGCCGGTGATAAAGCTCTTCGCGGAAGGTATCAGCTTCAATTTCTGCCAGTAGGTCTTTGTTTGTGCTTGATATAACACGCAGATCTACCCGCACTTTGTCATTCCCGCCAACACGGGTGAATTGCTGGTCAACCAGCACGCGCAGGATTTTGGATTGGGTTCCGAGTGGCATGTCTGCCACTTCGTCAAAATAGACAACGCCGCCGTGGCCCTGCTCCAGCAAACCAGGCTCAATCCCACGCTCGGGGCTTTCACGGCCAAACAAGACTTCTTCCATCCGGTCGGGCGCGACGCCCGCACAGTTCACAGTGATAAACGGGGCCGAGGCGCGATTAGAGTTCGTGTGGATATAACGCGCGGCAACTTCCTTGCCCGCTCCTGCGGGACCGGTGAGCATCACACGGCCATTGGATTTAGTCACCTTATCCAGCTGGCTCACCAATGTGCGGAAGGCACCGGAGTTGCCGATCATTTCAGCGGTAGAGCTGTCCTTGCGCTTGAGCGTGAGGTTCTCGCGGCGCAGGCGGGAGGTTTCCATCGCGCGGCGGATCACCACCATCAACTGATCAATGTTGAATGGCTTTTCGATAAAGTCATAGGCGCCCTGTTTGATCGCGGCGACGGCAATTTCGACGTTCCCATGACCCGATATGATCACCACAGGCACATCTGGATTGTCCCGCTTAACCACTTTGAGAATATCGATCCCGTCCATCTTGCTGTCTTTGAGCCAGATATCGAGGATCATCAGCGCGGGCGGCTCTGCATTCACGGCAGCCATCGCATCGTCGGAATTACCAGCAAGCCGCGTGGCAAAGCCTTCATCCTCCAGAATGTCCGAAATTAACTCGCGGATATCCCGCTCGTCGTCCACAATCAGAATGTCACCCATGAATTTTCTCCTCATTGCCCGTTTTTTTGTCAGTGCCAAGCGGCAGTGTAATTACTGCCATGGCGCCAAAGTGGTTCTGCCCTTCAAAGACGGGCGCGTCGGTAAGGGTCAGGCTTCCGCCATGCTCCTCAATAATCTTTTTCACGATAGGCAGGCCAAGGCCCGTCCCCTCGGAGCGTGTGGTCACATAAGGCTCGAACAGGCGTGCGCGATCCTCTGGCAGACCAACACCGTTGTCGGCAATCGTGATATGCGCCGTTTTTTCATCAGCGTGCATGTGTACGTGGACTTGTGGCACCAGCCCCTCGGGCGCGCCTTCTTCTTTCAGTGTATCGATGGCTTCGCCTGCGTTCTTGATTAGGTTCGTTAGAGCCTGTGTAATCATTGTGCCGTCGATGAGTGCGGGGAGTTCCTCCGATGGCACGTCAGATATGAGTTTTATGTCCGGTCTGCCGGTTTTTTGCAGCAAAACAGAGTCGCGAACCAGTTGTGTGAGGTCCTGATCGCGGCGCTCCGGCTCTGGCATGCGGGCGAATTTGGAGAACTCATCGACGATGCGGCGCAAATCACCCGTCTGGCGAATAATCACGCCTGTCATCTGGTCCAGACTGTCCTGATCCGCGCCCAGTTTGGGGCCGAATTTTCGCTTGATCCGCTCAGCGCTCAGTTG
>JBALTK010000123.1:0-11780 GCA_036964385.1 Sulfitobacter sp.
CCGCCAACGCTTCGGGCCACTCCGCTTTGCGCAGCTTGCCGTTTTCGCGGATGTAAGGTGTGTCCAAACGCTGCTTGCGCAAACCATCCCAGACAAAGCGGGTTTTGTCCGAAATCCACTCCTCGTTCACGCCATCATGGTTGAGCGGCAAGAAGCGCATCACTTCGCGCCCCTTGGTATCAACACGGATGTTGGAGCCAAGGGCGTCCATCACATCAATCGACTCAGTCTTGTTCAATTCCCATGGACGCGCGGTAAACGCGTAAGGCTTGGATACAAGCGCGCCAACGGGGCACAGGTCAATGATATTGCCCTGCATGTTGCTGTCCAGCGTTTGACCAAGATAGGATGTAATCTCGGCATCCTCGCCGCGCCCTGTCTGGCCCATCTGCGCGATGCCAGCCACCTCGGTAGTAAAGCGCACGCAGCGTGTGCAGGAAATACAACGCGTCATATGCGTCTCGACCAGTGGCCCCAGATCAAGGTCTTCGGTCGCACGCTTGGGTTCGCGGTAACGGGAAAAATCCACACCATATGCCATGGCTTGGTCTTGCAAGTCACACTCACCGCCCTGATCGCAGATCGGGCAATCGAGCGGGTGGTTAATCAACAGGAATTCCATAACACCCTCACGGGCTTTCTTAACCATGGGCGAGTTGGTCTTGACGACTGGCGGCTGCCCCTCGGGACCGGGACGCAGATCACGAACCTGCATCGCACAGGAGGCCGCAGGCTTGGGCGGACCACCGACAACCTCAACAAGACACATCCGGCAGTTGCCCGCGATTGTCAGCCGTTCGTGATAGCAAAAGCGCGGCACTTCAACGCCCGCCTGCTCACACGCCTGAATGAGCGTCATCGCCCCTTCAGCTTCAACTTCTTTACCGTCGATGATGATCTTGCGAATGTCGCTCATGATGTCACTTTTCTCTCAGCATTGAACCGATACGGCTCGCTTTTTGAATCTCTTTACGTCCCAGCGCGCAATAGCTTTGCGGATCAGAGGTCACAACCCCGTTCGCCCGCATATACGCTTCGCCTTTTGCACGCATCCGCGCCTTTTCCACCTTTGAGTCACCGTAGGCTTCAATCTCGTCGTCCGTGTACCCCAACTTACGCGCCAATTTACGCGTCTCACGATACAAGGATAACGCAGTTATAACACGCGGCGCAATGTCATCGCACTTCTTGCGTATCTGGTCTGCAACGGCAACATCAAAAACCGCGTTATCAATCTGCGCTACGTCTCTCAGCGGTGGTTTGGCGATTACCGTTCCTGCTGATAGCGCAAGAAGGCTTACCGTTAGAATAAAATGGCGCATGCTAATTTCCTCATATGCTTAAGGGCTTTTGCCCTTGTTTGCATGTGTGGGGTCGTCCTGTGTTATGCAATAACAACGCATTTTCAGCGTGTGTTATGTCCCCGTTCCCGTTCAACGCGCGTTGGGGCAGCGCCCCTGTAGCGTCAATGTGTCCTTGTCGATATTCAACTGTGCGTCAGGCGCGTCAGGACCCGCGGCCCAAACGATATCAGAACTGCCATAGGTGTTCACGCAATACACCGTCGCCGCATAGCGACCAGCTTCACGCGCGCCCAAGAGCGACTTCGAAACCGGCTTTACCGCGACAGAGAAAACATCAAGCTGACGTTCAACCTTACGCACTTTGGAATTGTAGAACTGGCCGTCAAATAAGATACGGTCCTCCGGCGAGCCACAGGCCCCAAGCAGACCCACGCATAGCGCGATACCCATCCAATTTTTCATCACCGTCTCCTCCACACATATCTGCGTGGTTTTTTATACGTCTTTGATCATGTTATTGCGCAATTTAACAGTCAGGACCAGCGCTTCTTGCGTCAGCGACGCTTGCGTTCGCGCAGGGGGGCCACGCCGTCCAATGCCTTGCGCAAAAATGCGATCGCCAAGTTAAGCCCGACGTACAGCATTCCCACTAAAGGGATGTAGATCCATGCAGACATCAAACCGTTGCTTACGGCCACATAGGTGGCCCATGCAGGTGCGCCAAACACAAGCAGCGTCAGCGCAAATGCACCAAAACTTAAAACCCCGTCCCAGATATTCCGGAAAAAAACCATCACCTAAACCCTTTACCGCACGGCCTTCTTACGCCTGCGCACCCTTACTCCGACATCAGCAGACGGTAGCCGTAAAACAGCGCAAAAACCAGCACACCCAGCCCGACGATTACAATGGCCCCGCCCAGCCGCGAATTGGCATTCACAATCGCGCCCAACACGGCCTCCCAAAGAGCGTATACGCCAAAGGTACACACCAGCAGGCTCAACCCGATAACAGCGTTATCCTGAAAGTAACCGCCAACAAGAAAGCCTGCCACGCCGATGATAAGGATCAGCACTGGCCACACCAGCCCTGCAAAAGCAGAGCCACCTTCATCCTCATCCTTGTGCGTCATACGAAATTACCGCTGCGCGGTCGCAGGCCAGCGCGACATCGCAAGAACAAACAACGGGATAAATGCAATCAGGACCATCAAAATCTGGTACAGCGGAATAACCCAAGGGATTGGGCCCAGCACCTCGTAAAAGGTAATCCAGCCGCCGCCAAGGTAAATGCCAATTTGGCTAAATACAGGCACAAACGGGAACAACGCTGTCCAACGCGGCAATCCCGCCTTACGCAGGATCAGCGCGAACAGAACAGTTTGAATCACCGCCATCACCAATGGGATCGCGATGAAGTTGAGTGCCTCTAAAAGCAAACCGTTATTCCGCTGCGACAGGCGCTACGCTGCTGCCACGCTTGTGTGCAATGCGATCTTCGATATCGCCACGGAAGTGGCGGATCAGACCTTGGATCGGCCAAGCAGCCGCATCGCCAAGTGCACAGATCGTATGCCCTTCAACCTGTTTGGTCACGTCGAGCAGCATATCGATCTCTTCCGGATCTGCATCGCCTTTAACCAGACGGTCCATGACCCGCATCATCCAGCCCGTGCCTTCACGGCATGGCGTACACTGACCACAGCTCTCGTGCTTATAGAACTTCGCAAGACGCCAGATCGCTTTGATCACGTCGGTTTTTTGATCCATGACGATGACCGCTGCCGTGCCGAGGCCCGACTGCAATTCATTACGCAGATAGTCGAAATCCATCGTCGCTTCGCGCATCGCCTTACCGGGCACCATTGGCACGGATGACCCGCCAGGGATCACAGCTTTGAGGTTGTCCCAACCGCCGCGAATACCGCCGCAATGCTTTTCGATCAGCTCTTCAAACGAGATGCTCATCGCCTCTTCAACCACACAAGGGTTGTTAACATGACCCGAGATCGCAAACAGCTTGGTGCCCGCGTTGTTCGGACGGCCGAAGCCTGCGAACCATCCACCACCACGGCGCAAGATCGTCGGCACAACAGCAATCGATTCAACGTTGTTCACAGTGGTCGGGCAGCCATAAAGGCCCGCACCCGCAGGGAACGGCGGCTTCATGCGCGGCATACCCTTTTTGCCCTCAAGGGATTCCAGCAATGCCGTCTCTTCACCGCAGATATATGCCCCTGCCCCGTGGTGCAGATAGATATCAAAATCCCAGCCAGACTTGGCCGCGTTCTTGCCAACCAGACCCGCGTCATAGGCCTCGTCAATCGCCGCTTGAAGTGCCTCTTTTTCACGGATGTATTCGCCGCGAATGTAGATGTAGCAAGCGTTGGCATTCATCGCAAAAGACGCGATCAGGCAGCCTTCGATAAGTGTGTGCGGATCATGGCGCATGATCTCGCGGTCTTTACATGTACCCGGCTCGGATTCGTCTGCGTTGACCACCAGATAGCTGGGGCGTCCATCGCTCTCTTTTGGCATGAACGACCACTTGAGACCCGTAGGGAAACCGGCGCCGCCACGGCCACGCAGGCCAGATGCTTTCATCTCGTCGATGATCCAGTCGCGGCCTTTTTTGATGATCGCCGCCGTACCATCCCAATGGCCACGCTTTTGCGCGCCCGCCAGCGTGCGATCATGCATGCCGTAGATGTTGGTGAAAATCCGGTCTTTGTCCTGCAACATGGTGCTCATCCGTCTTTCTCAGATTGGCGCACGCGCCATAGTCTGAATGCTTGTATAAATACCCACAGAAACGCGGCAGCAATGCCAAGCTCCAACAGGCCCATTGTTTGATTGGACCACCCGAAAATGGTCCCTGCGGCTTCGATGCCGATAAAGGCAAACGCTCCCACAACACTTACCAGAGCAAGGCGCCGTCCGTCGCGCGACAGTTTGTCGTCATTATCTGCCACGAACGGCTCCTAAACTCAGGTCTTTTTCTTCTTCGAGAACGCAGTCTCGCCGCCCTTGGCCAGAACCTTAGCCTGAGACATCCAGTCATCGCGTTCAATCCGGCCCTTAAAGCGCAAGCGCGCGTCGACCCAAGCGATGTCTTTCTTCTTGAACTTCGCAACTTGGTCAAAGTGATAGATGCCGAGTTCGTTCAACGTCTGCTCTAGTTTGGGGCCAACGCCGCCAATCAGTTTCAGATCGTCCGCACCGCCATCACGCGCAGTAGTCAGCATCAGCGCAGGCTTGGCATCTGCTGCCGCTGCTTTGGGTGCGGCCTTTGCCTTTGGCGCAGCTTTCGCAGTAGTTGCCGCCTTTGCTTTTGGCGCTGCCTTCTCTTTTGGCGCAGCCTTGGTCGTCGTCGCGGCCTTCGCCTTTGGCGCAGATTTCAAGGTTGTCGCGGCTGCTGTCGTAGTCGCAGCTTTTGCCTTGGGTGCGGCTTTCGATTTAGGAGTTGCTTTCGCTTTCGGTGCGGCCTTCGCAGTCGTTGCGGCCTTCGCTTTCGGCGCAGCTTTTGCCTTCGGCGCAGCCTTCTCTTTTGGGGCGGCCTTCGCCTTTGGCACAGCTTTCGCCTTGGGTGCAGCCTTAGTTTTCGTCGGTTTAGGTGCATCCGCCGCTGGCGTGCTCATGATGCCTGAAGGCGTTGTGGAGTGTACGCCAGTCCAGTTTCCCGCCGGCGCAGATGTGTCGACTGCATCCGCTGGAACCGTCCCTGCTTCGGGCCCGCCAACTGTCGTGGCACTGCTCGTTGTTGCCGCTGCAACACCAGTCGTCTCACCAGCAGAAGCCGCGGCGATACCCGCGGAGCCCGCTGAAGCACCAGTCGATCCAGAGGTAACCGTGTCCGCAGTGTTCGCATCCGAGGCCAGAGTGCCCGTTTTGGTCTGCTCGCCGCAAACTGTCATGCTCAGAACAATACCCAAAACAATACCGAGCAGACCGCCCAAGACTATCGCAGCAATTATGTCAAAGCCTACCATCCAGTACAGCAATACCATCGCGAGGACGCCCGCTACCGCTGCGACCCCCCAACCGTTATACTTACATTCCGTGCTATTTTGTCTTGAAGCCATGGTCTAAATCTATCCCCCAGATGGATTATTGTGAGCGCTAGTTGTAACGCCCGTCTTTGCTCGCTTTGGCGGAGAATTCTGTCTCCTCCCCCCGTGCGAGCTTGTCCGCTTGGCTAACCCAATTGTCACGCGATGCGCGGCCTTTGAACCCCTCGAGGTTCTGATCTACCCAAGCAAGTTCATCTTGCCCCCATTTTGCGATTTGGTCAAAATGGAAAAAACCCATCGAATTCACCATGACTTCAAGCTTGGGACCAATACCCTTGATAAGTTTGAGGTCATCCGCACCGGATTTACGCGGCGCGCTCATTGTACGTGGCTTTTTACCCTTGCCACTTGGTGCGGCAGCTTCTGCTTTTACCGCAGGCGCACTGGGCGCTGGCTTCGCAACACTCTTTGCTTTCGATACCGGCACCTTCGCGTCAACCGCAGCCTTTGGCTTGACTGCCGCTGGCTTGGCGCTCTTCGCCTTCGCGGGCTTCTTGGCTGTGTTCGCTGCCTTACCCTGCCACGGCGCAAGCAATGGCACTTCGGTTCCGTCAATCCGTTTGATCGTGTCACCGATATCAGACGCCAACTGAACAGACGCGTTATACTGCGTTTTACCGCTGTCATATTCAGTAAGGGAACTCAGGCCGCTCAATGGCTCAGAGGCATAGCGCCCGTTCTGTGGACCCGGTGTTGGCACTTCGCCGCGCGCCAATTCATCAAGCATTGCGGTGAACCGCTCTGCTGTCAGGTCTTCGTAATAATCTTTGCCGATTTGGGCCATCGGTGCGTTGGAGCAGGCCCCCAGACATTCGACCTCTTCCCACGAGAATTTACCATCTGCCGACAGCTGATGCGCATTCGGGGCGATCTTTTCTTTGCAAATCCCGATCAAATCTTCTGCGCCGCAAATCATGCAGGACGTGGTGCCACAAATCTGGACATGTGCCACCGAACCAACAGGTTGCAGCTGAAACATAAAGTAGAATGTAGCGACTTCCAGACCACGAATATAGGCAAGTCCCAGCATCTCTGAAATATGCTCAATCGCGGGACGGGTCAGCCACCCCTCCTGCTCTTGCGCACGCCAAAGCAGCGGAATGATCGCCGACGCCTGACGGCCCTCGGGATACTTGGTTATCTGCGCTTCCGCCCATGCTTGGTTCGCAGGGGTAAAGGCAAAAGCTTCGGGCTGGTCTGGGTGTAGTCTACGCAACATATTCTGGTTCCTAGCGCTCTATGCTTTGCATTCTGGGGGCAAAAGCAACAGCGTTTTATCATCAGTATCGAAGGCAATAATGCCCTCTGCTATCAGATTGCCGATCATCGTTACGGCATCATCCGGTTTAATCTTCAACTTGGCCAGCGTGGCCTGCGTCACTTCGGGCGATATCTTGCACCCGTTGTTTTGCATCACTTCTATCACATCGTGCCGCTTTCCAAGGGCCGCATGGGCATTTGCTTGGGTCACGCACAGAATGCCCACCAAAACGGCCGTTAGAAACTTCACTCCACCGCCCCTCAGTTGGCGCGGATCAGAGTACACACATCGCTCCCCCGCCCCATCAAAACCGCCGTCTGACCGGTGGCGCTCACCATTCGGGCCTTCTGGGTCAACGACCCCGTCACTGGCGAACAGCTTTTATCCGCAACGTCCTGACTGCTCACAAATGTATCCAGCACGAGCTTGACCGTCGCGTCATCAATAGGGCTTCGCTCGGTGCGCGGTTTGTTCAGGATCGGCAGCAACGCCGCCTCTCGCTTTGCAAACGACTGGCACTGCGCCACTGACAAGGCACAAAGCTGCCCCGTCTGCTTCGGAGCCGCCGAGCTTGACGCTGTTGAGGCAGAAGACCCTGCCCCCTCCTCACATGCCGCCAAAGCGAACAATGCAACAATCCCGATCGCAGCAACGCATCTCATCTGTCCACCTCACCAAACACGATATCCATCGTCCCGATAATCGCCGCGACATCGGCCAGCTGGTGACCTTTGGCCAGATAATCCATCGCCTGCAAATGCAGATAACCCGGTGCGCGCAGCTTGGCGCGGTAAGGTTTGTTAGAGCCATCGGCGACCAGATACACACCGAACTCACCCTTGGGCGCTTCGACGCAGGCATAGACCTCGCCCGCAGGTACGTGGAACCCTTCGGTATAAAGCTTGAAGTGGTGGATCAGGCTCTCCATCGAAGTCTTCATATCCGTGCGCTTGGGCGGCGTGATCTTACCACGGGCGAGGATATCGCCTTTCCCTTCGGGTGCGCGCAGCTTTTCAATCGCTTGGAGCATGATGCTGGCCGACTGGCGCATCTCCTCCATACGAACAAGGTAGCGGTCATAGCAGTCGCCATTCACACCTGTCGGGATCTGGAATTCAAACTCGTCATAAAGCTCGTAAGGCTGCGAGCGGCGCAAATCCCACGCAAGGCCGGAGCCGCGCACCATCACACCTGAGAAACCCCAGTCCTGAATGTCCTGTTCCGTCACAACGCCAATATCGACGTTACGCTGTTTGAAAATACGGTTCTCTGTCAGCAGCGTGTCGATATCCACCATGAAGCCGCTCAGGAACTTATGCGTCCACGTCTCGATATCATCGAGCAGCGCTTCGGGCAGGTCTTGATGCACACCACCGGGGCGGAAGTACGCCGCGTGCAGACGCGCGCCACAGGCACGTTCATAGAAGATCATCAAATCTTCACGCTCTTCAAAACCCCACAGCGGCGGCGTCAGCGCACCAACATCCATCGCCTGCGTGGTGACGTTGAGAAGGTGCGACAGGATACGACCAATCTCGGAGTAAAGCACACGGATCAGGCTCGCACGGCGCGGCACTTCCACGCCCGTCAGACGCTCAATAGCCAAGCACCAAGCATGCTCTTGGTTCATCGGCGCCACATAATCCAACCGGTCAAAATACGGCAGATTCTGCAAATACGTCCGGCTCTCCATCAGCTTTTCAGTGCCACGGTGCAGCAACCCGATGTGCGGATCACACCGCTCAACTATCTCGCCGTCCAACTCCAACACCAGACGCAAAACGCCGTGGGCCGCAGGGTGCTGCGGGCCAAAGTTGATGTTGAAATTGCGGATTTTCTGTTCGCCTGTGAGGGCGTCTTCGAAACCTTTGGTGCCGTCCATCATTTGGAGGCCTCCTTCTCATCACCGGGCAGGATGTATTCGGCACCCTCCCATGGGGACATGAAATCAAACTGGCGGTATTCCTGAACCAAACTCACAGGCTCATACACAACCCGCTTTTCGGCCTCGTCATAGCGCACTTCGGTATAGCCCGTGGTCGGGAAATCCTTGCGCAGCGGATAGCCGCGAAAACCGTAGTCCGTCAGCAAGCGGCGCAAATCGGGGTGACCCGAGAACAGGATGCCGAACATGTCAAAGACTTCACGCTCGAACCAGTTCGCACTTGGATGAATATCGACCAGCGAAGGCACCATGTCTTCTTCACGTACTGCCACGCGGATACGAATACGCTGGTTCTGGTACATGGAGAGGAAATGGTAAACGACGTCAAACCGCTTGGCCCGACCTGTGTAATCCACAGCCGTAATATCAACGAGTGACGAGAACTGGCACGTCGCGTCCCCTTTCAGGAACTCGACCAGACCCGCGATATTCGCCAGCGTTACGTCAAGGTTCAGTTCGCCGTGGGTCACATCCCAGCCCAGCACACAATCAGGGCGCTTGGCTTCAATATACCCGCCCAGTTCCGTCAGTGCATCGCTCATTTCAATTCATCCCCTGCCGCGAAGTACCGTTCTCGCTGTTCTCAAATTCCCAAGTGATACGACTGCCCCCAAATTTAGCTACGAGCAGATCAAGACGACACTCAGAACGGGAGAGTATCTCAGCATCCAATTTCATCTCACCTGAAAATTGGACTACAAATAGCTGACTGTCGGGATCGGTGACATAAACGGGAAAGCATGAACCAAAGCAAAAAGGATTCTCATCCGCTTTGCGATAACTAGAAAACAACTCTCCACATCCCCGTGCCTCTTCCTCCGAAGAAAAATCACTTTCGAAGGCAACCCGAACAGCTTTAGTTAGATTGATGCCTTCGCTCTCAAAACGATTCAAAATGGCCGCATTTTCAGAAACTAGGGCGCGTGATGCCTCTGCAATTTCAAATTCAGGGGTCATCGTACAATCGTCCCCGTCCGGCGCATCTTACGTTGCAGCTGCATGATACCGTAGAGCAGCGCCTCCGCAGTCGGAGGGCAGCCCGGCACATAAATATCCACCGGAACGATCCGGTCACAGCCGCGCACAACGCTATAGCTATAGTGATAGTAGCCGCCACCATTCGCACAGGACCCCATCGAGATCACATAGCGCGGCTCTGGCATCTGGTCATAAACCTTGCGCAGCGCCGGGGCCATTTTGTTGGTCAGCGTACCTGCCACGATCATCAGATCGGACTGGCGTGGGGACGCACGAGGCGCTGTGCCAAACCGCTCAAGGTCATAGCGCGGCATAGACGTGTGCATCATCTCAACCGCACAACAGGCCAACCCGAAGGTCATCCAGTGCAGCGAGCCCGTGCGCGCCCAGTTAATCAAATCCTCGGTCGAGGTCAGCAAAAAGCCTTTGTCCGCAAGGTTCGCATTCAACTGCTGCGTTGCCACATCACGGTCCATGCCAGCCATCGCGGGACTGTTGGTGGAGGTTACTGCCATTCGAGCGCCCCTTTCTTCCATTCATAAGCAAAGCCAGCGGTAAGCACCGCAAGGAACACCATCATCGACCAGAAGCCCGCCATGGATATGTCGCCAAATGCCACAGCCCAAGGGAACAGAAATGCAATTTCGAGGTCAAAAATGATGAAGAGGATCGACACGAGGTAGAATCGCACATCGAACTTCATCCGCGCATCATCGAACGCATTGAACCCACACTCATAGGCTGACACTTTTTCTGGGTCCGGCCTGCGCACCGCAATCACCGCCGCCGCAAGCAACAGGGCAAGGCCCAAACCAATGGCAACAAACAGAAAAATAAGGATCGGCAGGTATTCGCGAAGCATATCGTCCAAGGGTGGCTCCTCTCAAGGATGGCGAGGGCAAACGGCGCACCTCTAGCTTTGGGTTCGGGTTTAGCGTTGTGGGCAGGTGGGGTCAACGGGAGGAAGGCCACAAAGGTGTCGCACTGCCCGCAGCCATAGCCGACAAAACGAGCATTCAGCACAAGCAATCACGGTACTCACCGTTCGGCCTTGTCGATCCATTTGGCGATAAGGTCGTGCTGGACCCGCGCTTGCTCGGCGACGCGATAGAAACCAACCAAATCCCGCACAGGCCCGCTAATCCGCTCGAACCCTGAAATAAATGCAACAATCACGCCCACTTGTGTCTCACCCTGCATCACCAGATAGCCGCCATAGACCAACACACAAAGCGGCCCCAACGCGTTCAACAGATTGAGCAAGGCCTTCAGTGTAAACTTCAACAAATTGATCTTCATGCGCGTATCAAAGATATTCATCAGGGATTTCGGTCCCTTTCCACTCTCGTCCCCGTCCATATCCGACACGGCATCGCCCAGCGACCGCACATGCCCCACCTGATCTTCAACCAGCTCGTTCAGCCGCCGCTGCATCAGCGGGACCAATACGATCTGAGGCACCATAAAACCGATCGCAAACAGCGCAATCGACGGCTCGACAATGAACATATAGAGGATCACCCCCAGCAGCAGTGCAATATTGGCGCAGGCCTGTGACAGCGCTTCGCCCACAAAGCCGCCCAGCTTTTCCACCTCGGATACAATGATCGAGACAACGCGCCCCTCGGGATCGTGCTCCTTGGTCAGCTTGTTGCTGTACAACGATATCAGATGTCCCCGTGTATACAGATTGGTGCTCTCGTTAAGCCACTCTTGATACAGGCGCAGTGCGAATTTTGTGACCTGAAACATCACGGCGATTGCCAGATAGGCCAACCCGAACTGGATCAGCAAAGGCACATCCTGCGTCTCGACAACTTCGTTTACGATGCGGCGCTGTAATTCGATTGGCGCGAGGTTGAGAGCAGCCACAACAACGGCAAGGAGACACACAAGAATCTGGTGTCGCCCCGTCATCCGCCAAACAAAGGCCCACACATTCGAGACCGGCGTGTCGTCGCCCGTTGTGGGTATTTTATGCGGTCTAATCTCCCGCCAGCCTTGCCCCACTCTAAATCACCCAAGCAGCCTTACGCTTCTCGAAAAACGCACCAATCCCTTCGGCCGCCTCTTCCGTCTCCCAACGTGCCGCGAGCGCCGCAATCGACATCGCGACGGCCTCCTCCGTGGCCGCCCCGCCCAAATCCTGCGCCAGCTTCTTGGCCGCCGCCACCGCTCCGGGCGCACAGGCAAGATACGGGACAACTTCCCGCTCCACCGCCG
>JBALTK010000124.1:0-11760 GCA_036964385.1 Sulfitobacter sp.
TTTATGCTAGCTAACTCCGCAATTCGCGCACAAACGCAGCGGCAGCCGCCGCAGGCTCCTGCTCGCCTGCCGCAACGGCGTCACCTAACGCTGCCAACGCAGTACGAGCGTGCGGTTGATCAAGCTGCGCAAGAAGAGCTGTTTTCACCGCATCCTCAAACCAGTATCGCGCTTGTGTAGCCCGCGTGAGCTCCCAAAAACCGTGCTCTCGCCGCCAGTTGGATAAGGTTTGCAACGTCTCCCAAACCTCCGGCAAACCGCGCTGCTCTAGCGCTGAAACGGTCATAGCACGCGGATAGCCATCGGGATCTTGTGGACGTTTGCGCATCAGACGTAGCGCGCCTGCATAATCAGCCTGCGTACGCATCGCTGCCGCCTTGAGATCTCCATCCGCCTTGTTCACCACAATGACGTCCGCCATCTCCATGATTCCCCGCTTCACGCCCTGCAATTCGTCACCACCCGCAGGCGCCAACAGCAGCAAAAACAAATCTGACATCTGCGCCACAACAGTTTCGGACTGCCCCACCCCGACTGTCTCGATCAGTACGACATCGAATCCCGCCGCCTCGCACAGCGCCACTGCTTCGCGCGTGCGCCGCGCGACACCTCCCAGATGCGTCTGGCTGGGGCTGGGTCGGATAAACGCGTTTGGATCACGACTGAGCAAATCCATGCGCGTCTTATCCCCAAGGATGGAGCCACCGGAGCGAGACGAACTGGGATCAACAGCCAAGACCGCGACCCGTAAGCCCTGCCCCGTCAGCATCAACCCGAAACTCTCGATAAATGTGGATTTCCCCACACCGGGTGTCCCGGACAGGCCGATACGAAGCGCTTCCTTCCGCTGCCCTAACTCCGCCAGCAGTGCGGTTGCCTGGACACGATGATCCGCACGCCCGCTCTCCACCAACGTGATCGCACGCGCCAACGCGCGCCGCTCTCCCGCGATGATCCGTTGTGCCATATCTTTGATGTCCATGGGATGCCTCCGCGCCATTCGGGATGTTTTTCACGCCCTGCGCCACGAATGTCCAGCCTTGCCCCGCCCATCCCCACCACAGATAAGGGCCGCATGAAAACGCAACTACCCATTGATGAAGTCATGCCCGCCGTGCTCGACGCGCTGCGTGAGCGGGGCCGTCTGGTGCTGCAAGCCCCTCCAGGTGCGGGCAAGACAACCCGCGTGCCGCTTGCTATGCTCGAAGCCGGCCTGACCAAAGGGCGCATCCTGATGCTTGAGCCGCGCCGCCTTGCCGCGCGTGCAGCGGCCGAACGGATGGCACAGACTTTAGGCGAAAAGGCCGGCGCAACTGTCGGATACCGCGTGCGCGGCGCATCCGAAGTATCAAAGGCCACCCGCATTGAGGTCGTCACCGAAGGCATCCTGACCCGCATGATGCAAGACAACCCCGAACTGCCGGGTATAGGGGCCGTAATCTTTGACGAATTCCACGAACGTTCGCTAAACGCGGACCTCGGCCTTGCCCTGTGCCTCGAGATCGCAGGCGCGCTGCGCAACGATCTGATGCTGGTAGCGATGTCCGCCACCCTCGATGCTGGTCCAGTCGCCACATTGATGGAAGCCCCGATTGTCACCTCCGAGGGGCGCAGCTATCCCGTGACGCCCCACTGGTTGGACACGCCGCTACCCAAGACAACGCGCTTTGAACAAGCGGTTGCCGATCTCGTGTTACATGCGTTGACGCAGTCGGAAGGCTCCGCGCTGGTCTTCCTTCCTGGCGAAGGAGAGATTCGCCGCGTGCAAAATTTGCTGGAACGGCAGGTGCCAAACGACTGCACCGTAGCCCCCCTGTTTGGCGCAATGGATTTCAAAGCACAGCGCGCCGCGATCAACCCCGCCCCCTCGGGCCGTAAAATCGTACTTGCCACATCCATAGCTGAGACCTCCCTGACCATAGAAGGCATTCGGATCGTCGTGGATGGCGGCAGAGCGCGGCGGGCGGAGTTCAACCCCTCATCGGGCATGTCGCGCCTTGTCACTACCCGCGTGACCCAAGCTGAAGCAACCCAGCGTGCAGGACGTGCAGGACGGATGAGCGCAGGGGTTGCCTATAAGCTCTGGACCAAGGGAGAAGACGGAGCCCTTGCCGCCTACCCTCCCGCCGAAATCGAAAGCGGTGACCTCAGTGCATTTGCACTCGAACTGGCGCTCTGGGGTGCGCAGGCGGAGGAATTGGCCTTTGTCACGCCGCCTCATGCGGGTCGCCTCATGGAAGCCAAATCGCTGCTACACATGTTGGGCGCACTCGACGCGCAGCATCGCATAACATCTCATGGCCGCACGCTTGCGAAACTGCCACTCCACCCGCGCCTTGCGCATATGGTCGCCCTTGGCGGGCACACGGCAGCAACGCTGGCCGCGATATTGGCCGAGCGTGATCCATTGCGCGGAGCACCCCTTGATCTCAGCCACCGCATGCGTGCTGTTGCGGGGGGGCGGGTCTCTGGCGAAGTGCATCACGCAACGCTTGCCCGCATTCGCCAAGAGGCCAAGCGCCTATCGCGGTCCACCGCTGCGCATGGCCCAGAAGATATCGGCACTCTTGCCGCCCTCGCCTATCCTGACCGGATCGGGTTGCGCCGAAAGGGAGATGCCGCTCGGTTTGTTCTCTCGGGCGGTAAGGGCGCAGTGATCCCCAATGGCGATCCACTGGCAGGAGAGCGGCTGATTGTCGCCACTGACCTTGATGGTGACCCGCGTGAGGCGCGCATCCGCCAAGGGACCGCCCTATCGGAGAGCGCCCTGCGCGCGGCATTTGCCGACCAGATCGCATGGCACGACCACTGCGTCTGGTCGCGACGCGATGGACGGGTCGAGACACGGCGACAAGAACGCTTTGGCGCACTGGTGTTGGACGACCGCACATGGAGTGACGCACCGCAGGACGTAGTGGCCGCCGCAATGCTGGACGGTGTGACACAACTGGGCCTGCGCCCTGACAAAGCAGCCGCGCGTTTTTTGCGCCGCGCTGCACTCATGGCGGATCAAGCCGACTTTCCCGACTTTTCCGAAGGGCACTTACTGGCAACGCTTGAGGATTGGCTGCTGCCCCATCTTGGCACCACGCGCAGCACTGCCGACTGGAAGCGATTTGACATGCTGCCTGCGCTGAAATCACGTTTGGATTGGGACCAGCAGCAGCAAATGGATCGCGCTGCACCGGGCCATTTCGTGACACCGCTGGGCCGCCGCATTGCAATTGATTACGATGGTGACACGCCACAAATCGCAGTGCGGCTCCAAGAAATGTTTGGCGTCACGCGGCATCCAAGCGTGGCAGGACAACCGCTTCAGGTGACGCTGCTCTCTCCCGCCCAGCGCCCTGTGCAAGTAACAATGGATTTGATCGGTTTCTGGGATGGATCCTATGCCGATGTGCGCAAAGATATGAAATCACAATATCCGCGCCACCCATGGCCCGAAGATCCCCGCGAGGCCGACCCGACGCTGCGGGCTAAACCGCGCGGGACCTAAGTCCCCTCGCTGGCCAGATCAGGCCAAACCGCGTTGAACTTCCCGTCTTGGTCTGTGCGTGCAAACCCGTGTGCGCCACAGAAATCCCGCTGCGCCTGAATGAGGTTCGTCGTACCGCGTCCGCGGCGCGTACTGTCATACCACGCAAGTGCAGCGGACAAGGCAGGTAACGCTGTGCCAAGCGATGCTCCCGCTACGACCACCCGCCTCAAAGAAGGCAGCTTCTGTGCCAACGTCTCGGCAATATTTGGGGACAAAATGACATGGCCATGCGGCACCTCGTCGCGAAAAGCTGTTGCCAGATCGTCCAGCAGTGCCGAGCGAATAATGCACCCTGCCCGCCAAATCTCGGAAATCCGCACCATATCGAGGGACCAATCGAATTCCTCAGATGCAGCGCCCAACAAGCGAAACCCTTGTGCGTGGGCGATAATCCGTGCCGCAATCAGGGCCGCCTCCAAATCAGCTTCGCTTGGGATCGCCGCCTCCAGTGTGCCAGCAGTCAATAAGGGTTCTGCTATCTCGCGCTTGGATTTCTCAGAAGACCAGCCACGCGCACCTACAGCGGCCTCGATTGTGTTGGCGGATTCGCCCATCTTAAGCGCTTCGATCACCGTCCAGCGGCCAGTGCCTTTTTGCCCTGCTTGATCCACGATCACATCAACCATGGGCTGTCCCGTTTCGGGGTCAACCGTCAGCAAAGCAGCAGCACTCACTTCGATCAGATAGGAGCTGAGCGGTCCCTCTTGCCAGCCCTCGAAAAGCGCGCCAATGCGTGGCGCATCCCAGCCCGCTCCATCGCGCAGCAGGCCGTACACTTCTGCGATCATTTGCATGTCCGCATACTCAATACCGTTGTGCACCGTTTTGACGAAGTGCCCCGCCCCATCCGGCCCCAGATGTGCGACGCAAGGATCGCCCTCGAACTTCGCAGCAATAGCCTCCGCCATGGGTCTAAGCTGGTCCCAGCTGTGCTGCGTGCCGCCAACCATCATCGAAGGGCCATGACGTGCGCCCTTGGCCCCGCCAGATACACCCATGCCGACGAAATGCGCACCAGTGCCGCTCAATTCCTTGAACCGTCGGCGGGTGTCATTGAAATCAGCGTTCCCACCGTCGATGATCGTGTCACCCTCTGCCAACAAAGGTAAAACCGCCTCGATCATTGCATCCATCGGCGCACCGGACGGGATCATAAACAAGATCGTGCGCGGGGTCTTTATGGCTGAGACAAAGCTTTCCAATGTCTCGGCCGGAATGAGCGCCGTTGCCAGCGGCCCCGCTTCTTTCACAAAATCGCCTATCCAAGCAGTCTCGCGGTTGGTCACAGCAACCCTGAAACCCTGCTCTGCAAGGTTCAGGGCCAGTGCGCTTCCCATGGTTCCCAATCCGTAAACGCCGATATCGGCCTTGGCCTGTGTCATGGGAATGTCCTTGTTCAATTATGTACCCGCGAAAGGTTTATTGTTTCGAGAAGTGGGAGGAATCCCCTATTTCTCCAAGCACCAGCGCATGATTGCTTTTTGCGCGTGCAGCCGGTTTTCTGCCTCGTCAAAGATAACCGAGTTTTTGCCGTCCATGACTTCGCTGGTTGCTTCGTCGTCGCGATGGGCTGGCAGGCAGTGCATAAACAATGCGTCGGGCTTTGCCTGCGCCATTAGCTTCGCATTCACCTGATAACCACGCAGCTGGTTGTGGCGGCGCTCACGCGCGGACTGCGGATCGTGCATGGATACCCATGTGTCAGTGACGACCAAATCGGCACCTTTGACCGCCTCGTCAGGATTCCGAATCTTTGTATAGAGCCCGTCTAGCGCGCGTTCGGGGTCCAGTGTTTCGGGGCCCGTAAACACGAGATCGAAATCAAACTGCTTGGCCGCATGCGCAAAGCTGGCGAAAACGTTGTTGCCGTCACCGGACCAGACCACACGCTTGCCTTTGATCGGGCCGTTATGCTCTTCGAACGTCATGATATCGGCCATGATCTGGCAAGGGTGACTGCGGTTCGTGAGACCGTTGATCACGGGCACTGACGCGTATTCGGCCATCTCGTGCAGGGTCTGCTCCTCGAAAGTGCGGATCATGATGAGATCGACATAGCGCGACAGCACGCGGGCCGTATCGGCAATCGTCTCGCCGTGGCCCAGCTGCATATCCGTCCCTGACAGCACAAGCGTCTGTCCACCCATCTGGCGCACGCCCACATCAAAAGAGACGCGCGTACGGGTCGAAGGTTTCTCGAAAATGAGGGCGACCATGTGATCCTTGAGGGGCTGATCCTCATCAAGCGCTCCGCGAGGACGGCCAGCGCGCGCTTTTTTCATAGCGGCGGCGTTGTCGATAATCGTGCGCAATTCGGATTGGTCAGTTTGATTGATGTCGAGAAAATGTTTCATGGTTATGTCTTTGCTGAATAGGTCGCTGATCGAGGGGCAAGCCCCTCGATGATGAGTTAAATTGGCAAACTGAAGATCAGGTTGCGCTCAGGCTAGATGCAGCACGATCAAGGCGGGCAACGGCCTCGGCGATCTCTTCATCCGTGATGTTAAGAGGCGGAAGCAGCCGGACAACATTATCAGCAGCAGGCACTGTAACGACCTCATGCGCATAGCCTGCGTTTACAAAATCTACTGGGGCCACTTTACATTTCAGGCCCAGCATGAGGCCAGCACCGCGCACGCTCTCAAAGATATCAGGGTGCGACGCGACCAGACCTTCGAGCTTTTGACGCAGAAGACCTGCCTTGCGGTTCACGTCAGCCAGAAAATCAGGATCAGCCACGATATCGATGACCGCAGAGCCTACGGCACAACCCAGAGGGTTGCCGCCATAAGTAGAGCCATGGGTGCCTGCGGTCATGCCGCTGGCCGCGTTCTCTGTCGCCAGCACCGCCCCGAGAGGGAAGCCGCCGCCGATACCTTTGGCGACCATCATAATATCAGGCGTCACGCCCGACCATTCATGGGCAAACAGCTTGCCTGTCCGGCCAACGCCGCATTGCACTTCGTCGAGGATCATCAGGACACCGTGTTCGTCGCACAGATCGCGCAGACCTTTGAGGCAAGCGTCAGGCAGCGGACGAATACCGCCCTCTCCCTGCACAGGCTCAACCATAACCGCACAGGTTTTATCGCTGATCGCGGCGGTCAGTGCGTCGTGGTCGCCGAATTCGAGATGGGTAAAACCGCCTAAAAGCGGGCCAAACCCTTTGGTCATCTTCTCGGACCCTGCTGCTGCAATTCCCGCGGCAGAACGACCGTGGAACGAGCCAGAGAAGGTGATAATCTCGACACGGTCGGGCTCCCCTTTGTCATAGAAATACTTGCGCGCCATCTTCACAGCGAGTTCGCAAGATTCCGTGCCAGAGTTTGTGAAGAAAACCGTATCGGCGAACGTATGCTCGACCAATTTATCTGCCAGCGCAGTTTGCTGGGGTATCTGGTATAGGTTGGATGTGTGCCAAAGCGCGCCTGCCTGCTCGGTCAGAGCAGCAACCAGCGCGGGATGGGCATGGCCAAGTGCGTTGACCGCAATCCCTGCACCAAGATCCAGAAAACGTCGTCCATCCGCCTCAATGAGCCAAGCACCTTCACCTTTGACAAAGCTCAGGGGCGCACGGGAATAGGTCGGCAAGACAGAAGTGATCATCAGGATCATCCTTTCGAGGGGGTAGGTATTGATACGATTGGCCGCGAAAATCCCAAGAGCGCATGGGAGTTCCGAAGGGTCAAGAGGGGAGTGCGCATTGGCGCGATTGACCAGTCCCGCCTCATAGGCAGGTTCCGCATAATAATTCAGCGGCGTCGTCGGAGTGATATCTCTGTGAACATGATCATTTGGTAATGGTTACTGCTTTGACAGAGTTATGCAAGAGCCATTGCGCAGCCCCTTGCCCCATCGTGACATCCGCGCCATAGCGGTGAAATGTATGTCCCCAAATCCCAAAACAATGCACTGGCAGCAGCGCTTATCGTTTGCGCAGCAGCATTCATTGCCGCAACCACTCTGATGGCAAAAGGCCTCGGAACAGGAACGCTCGGGGAACCCTTACATGCCTTACAGATCAGTCATGGGCGTTTTTTGTTTGCCTTCATCGGGCTGAGTGTCGCGGCGGGAGCTCTGCGGCCCAAACTTACATCCCCGCATTGGCGGCTGCACATTGCGCGCACCAGTTTCGGCTGGGCCGGAGTGACCCTAATGTTTGCCGCCGTTGCATTTATTCCTTTGGCGGATGCCACTGCGATCTCTTTTCTCAATCCCGTGTTCGCGATGATGCTCGCCATTCCGTTACTGGGTGAAAAAGTTGGCCGTGTACGCTGGTCTGCGGCGATCCTTGCGATGATCGGCGCCGTGGTTTTGTTGCGGCCCACACCAGAGAGCTTCCAGCCCGCTGCCCTCCTCGCGCTGGGTGCTGCGATGATCATGGGGATGGAACTTATCTTTATCAAAAAGTTGGCGGGGCGGGAAAATCCGTTCCAAATTTTACTGGTCAACAATATGATCGGTCTGTGCATCGCAACCGCAGCGGTGCTGCCCGTCTGGCAACCGCCCACAGGCCCACAGTGGTTGGTGTTGGCTGGGATCGGCCTGTGTATGGCTGTGGCACAAACCTGCTTTGTGAACGCTATGGCGCGCGCGGATGCGAGTTTTGTGGCGCCATTCAGCTACGCCACTTTGCTATTTGCCGCTTTTTACGATTTGATTTTCTATCGCGTGGTCCCTGACGGCATCACCATTCTGGGCGCAATGATCATTATAACAGGGGCAATATGGCTTGCCCTGCGCGAAGCGCGGGTGAAAAAGCCCCTGCCACGACCCACTACGGCAGTGTGATCCCTTGCACCTGCCGCCACAGCCATTACTATAGAAGACTGATTTTGCATAAGCGGTCCCGTGTGGGCCGCTTTATTATACTAGGGAAACTTCCATGTCCTGGACCGATGACCGCGTTGAAATTCTGAAAAAAATGTGGGGCGAAGGCCAGTCCGCAAGCCAGATCGCAAAAGAGTTGGGCGGTGTGACCCGCAATGCTGTGATCGGCAAGGTGCACCGCTTGGGCCTGTCCAACCGGACAACCGCAGGTGCAGCCGCCAAGGCCGAGCCGAAAGTAAAGGCGACTCCCAAAGTACCTGCCAAGGCAAAACCCGCGGCTCCGGTAGAGCCTGAGGTGAAAACGAACTCTCACAAGCCCGACCTCAAGACCGAGCCTGCGATTTCGCCAAATGCCGTGCGCCCCCCGCGCAACCAGATCATTCCAGCGGGCCAACCGCTGCCACCGCAGCCTTCTGCGAACGAGATCAGCCCAGAAGCCCTCGCCAAAGTTAACGAGATCGAGAAGAAGGCTAAAAAGCTGAGCTTGATGGAATTGACAGAGCGGACCTGCAAATGGCCGGTGGGTGACCCCGCAACCGAAGATTTCTGGTTCTGCGGCCTGCCTGTCAAACAAGGCAAACCCTACTGCGAGGCACATGTTGGTGTTGCCTTCCAACCGATGAGCGCGCGACGCGACCGCCGCCGTTAAACTAGACGCAAAGCCTGTTTGCAGGCTTTGCGTACCAGACTTCCGAAGAGATTCTGCCCTGCTGCCTCACCGTGATTTGAAACATTAGCCACGTAGTGTTGAGTTGCAGTGCCTATTGGTAGAGGGCCATATGCGCGCAACCAACCGAAAGGTCGCCCATGCCAGCCCCTGATACCATTCGCGCCGCTGATGCCATTGCCAGACGCCTCTATGCTGCGGGCTGTCGCCACGCCTTTGGTATGCCAGGCGGCGAAGTTCTAACTATCGTCGATGCGCTCGAAGCCGCAGGCATCACGTTCATTCTGTGCAAACATGAGAATGCTGCGGGCTTTATGGCTGAGGCAGCATGGCACCAGACTGGCGCACCGGGCATCATGGTCGCCACCATCGGTCCAGGCGTACTCAACGGCGTTAACTCTATCGCAAATGCGCTCCAAGACCGCGTACCGCTTATCGTTTTGTCTGGCTGCGTCGATGCAGCAGAGGCCGAGACCTACACCCATCAAGTGCTCGATCAACAAGCGGTGCTGCGTCCGATTACCAAGGCCAGTTTCCAACTGAGTGCGGGCGCTGCGCATGTGATTGCAGACAAAGCTGTCGGTATTGCGCTTGAGGGTCGACCTGGCCCTGTTCACATTGACGTTCCGATCTCGGTTGCTGATGCAACCGTTCCAGCGCAAGCGCCAGCCTCGCGCGCGGTCGCCTCTGCAACAGGACCAACAGGCAAAGATCTCGACACCGCACAGGACTGGCTCAAGAATGCAGAACGTCCCGTAATGATCGTCGGCGTCGACGCGATGAATGAAAACGCGAGTGTTGCTGTCACGGCGTTTGCCGAACGCTTTAACGTTCCTATTGTTACAACCTACAAGGCCAAGGGCATCCTAGATGAGAACCACGCGCTCGCTCTGGGCGGCGCAGGTCTGTCGCCGTTGGCCGATACGCATCTTGTTCCGTTCATCCAACAGTCCGATCTGGTGATTTGCGTCGGCTATGATCCGATCGAGATGCGCCCCGGTTGGCGCGATATTTGGGATGCACGGCAGCAGCACGTGATCGATATCACAGCCGTGCCAAACCACCACTACATGCACCAAGCGAGCCTGAGCATCATCGCAAATTGCGCAACGAGCCTCGCTGCAATCGGTGATGGTGTACTTCCTCAAGAGAATACTTGGGAGGCAGGTGAAATCGCAGCAGTAAAAGCAGCCCTTGGAGCCTCCTTTCCTTGTGATGAAGCGTGGGGACCAGCGGCGATCATCGATACCTGCCGGACACTTCTTCCCTCAGACACCATCGCCACTGCGGACAGCGGCGCGCACCGGATTTTGCTAAGCCAAATGTGGACATGCACACAGCCACGCGGTTTGCTCCAATCTTCCGCACTTTGCACAATGGGCTGCGCCCTACCGCTGGCCATGGGAACAGCGCTTTGCGCACCCGAGCGCACTGTCGTTTCTTTCTCTGGCGACGCGGGTTTCCTGATGATCGCGGGGGAGCTCTCCACCGCATCCGAACTCGGGATCAAGCCGATCTTCGTGGTCTTTGTGGACGCCTCCCTCGCTCTGATCGAGCTCAAACAGCGCCAGCGCCAGTTGCGCAATGCTGCCGTTGATTTTGGGCACCATGATTTTGCTGCCATGGGGCGTGCCTTTGGCGGCGCAGGCCACACGGCAACCAATCGCGCCGAGCTTGAAGCAGCACTTGCAACCGCTCAAGCCGCTGATACCTTTACGGTAATTGCCTGCACTATTGAGCGAGGGGCCTATGACGGACGCATCTGAAACAGTTGGCGGATTGGACGGGGTCTTTGTCCTCGACCTGTCGCGTATTTTGGCGGGCCCTACCGCAACCCAGCTTTTAGGCGATATGGGCGCGACCGTAATCAAGGTCGAAAACCCCAAATCAGGTGGCGACGATACACGCGGCTGGGGTCCCAACTATGCCCAGAACGAAGATGGCAGCGCGTCCGATCTGTCCGCCTACTTCATGTCCTCTAACCGCAACAAACAGTCCATCGCCGTTGATATCGCCACGCCAGAAGGACAAGATATCATCCGCCGCCTCGCCGCCCGTGCCGATATCGTAGTTGAGAATTTCAAGCCTGACGGGCTGGTGAAATACGGTCTGGACCACGCAACCCTGTGCAAAGCTCACCCCAGCCTCGTTTATTGCTCCATCTCTGGCTACGGTCAGACAGGACCAAACCGCGATAAACCCGGTTATGATCTGATGGCCCAAGGTTTTGGCGGGATCATGTCGATCACGGGCGATCCGACAGGCGCCCCGACAAAAGTCGGCGTTGGCATCGCGGATGTGATGTGCGGCATGTATGCGACCATCGGCATCCTCACGGCCCTGCGCCACCGTGACAAAACTGGCGAAGGTCAGCATGTCGAACTGGCCCTGATCGACGCGTCGATGGCATGGCTGGTGAATGAGGGGCTAAACTATCTCACTTCTGGCGAACTGCCAGAGCGGCGCGGCAATGCGCACCCCAATATCGTACCCTATGACGCTTTCGAAGTAGCCGATGGTCACTTCCTGCTCGCCGTCGGCAACGATGCGCAATTTGCACGGTTCAGTGACGTGATTGGTCTGCCAGAGCTTGCGGCAGATGCCGCCTTTACCACAAATCTAGGCCGGATCGAAAACCGCGAAGCGTTAATGGACCACATCAAACCTGCGCTGCAAAAATGGGCAAAGGCCGATATTCTGGAGGCCTTGCGGAAGGTCAAAG
>JBALTK010000125.1:0-11739 GCA_036964385.1 Sulfitobacter sp.
CGGCAATTTCCTCACGGGTGAGGGGGATGAGCGGATTGGCAACAAAGGTCTGTAACAACGCCGTCTCGCGCCGTGATAACACTACCTGTATCTGTGCGGGCGACATGACCTCGTCGCGCTTGGCATCATAGGTCCATCCGGCAAAGCGGAAGGTCTGGGTTTTACGCCGATGAACCAATGAGGAAGAGCGGCGCGCGCGCGACAGAACCGCCCTAATCCGCGCCAACAGAAGGTCGGGATTGAAGGGTTTGGCAATATAGTCGTCCGCACCGACCTCGTACCCCTCCATTCGCTGATGATCCGCAGAGAGCGCAGAGACCATGATTATCGGCACATCATGCTCGCGGCGCAGGCGGCTGCAAATCTCCAGACCATTCTCGTCACCCAGCATTACATCAAGTAGGATCAGGTCAATACGCCCTGCATCCAGATGCTCTTGTGCCTGAGCTGCTGTGGCCGCAGGCAGGGCGATCGCGCCGTTGCGTTGGAGGTATTGGGTCATCATTTCGCGTACTTCGATGTCATCATCCACGACAAGAATTCTGGGAATCGCCACCTGATGTCTCCTGTGTCGCGCTGCGAGTCTTTGGTTGTTCTACTGCATGATAGGCCAAGACATGCAGTAACATGCACCAAAATCGCGGCTTATGTAACAGGGTGTAACGGGTGAGCGGTTTAATTCCATGCAAGCGGCGAATACCAGCTATGAGCGTATTGCATAGTTGGGCGACCTCCTTAGAACTTTTCACCATGAGCCGCAAAAGCGGACTTTTCTGGGAGGAAAGATAATGAAAACATATTTTTTGAGCGCAATCTCTGGTCTGGCACTTATTGCCGCGACGCAAAGCGTTGCAGAGCCGCAGGCCGAAGTCCTGCACTATTGGACATCTGGCGGTGAGGCCAAGTCGGTTGCCGTGTTGCAAGAAGAATTCGCTAAAAACGGTGGCACCTGGACTGACATGCCCGTTGCAGGCGGCGGTGGCGATGCGGCCATGACGGCCCTGCGCGCGCGCGTTTTGTCCGGCAACGCGCCGACAGCTGTACAGCTGAAGGGCCCCGCCATTCAGGAATGGTACGAAGAAGGCGTTCTGGCGGATATCTCGGCAGTGGCTGAAGCCAACAACTGGGCTGATGTTTTGCCTGCCTCCATCGCTGGGCACATGAAGTGTGAGGGCACTTGGTGCGCCGCCCCCGTGAACGTCCACCGCGTTGACTGGATCTGGGCCAACGCAGACGTTCTCAAGGCCAATGAAATTGCAATGCCCACCACGTGGGACGAGTTTAACGTAGCGGCGGACAAGCTGCTGGCCGCTGGTATTATTCCGTTGGCGCATGGCGGTCAGGCATGGCAGGATGCGACAGTATTCGAGGCAGTAGCCCTTGGTGTTCTTGGACCAAACGGTTTCCGCAAAGCATTTGTTGACCTAGACCGTGATACGCTGACGTCACCCGAGATGGTGGCGGTGTTTGACCAAATGCGCAAAATGCGTGGCTATGTGGATGGCAACTTCTCCGGTCGTGATTGGAACCTTGCCACTGCGATGGTCATGAATGGCGAAGCGGCGTTCCAGATCATGGGCGACTGGGCCAAGGGTGAGTTCATAGCTGCTGGCAAAGTGCCGGGCACTGACTTTCTTTGCGCCTCCACACCGGGCGAAGGGTTCCTCTATAATGTTGACAGCTTTGCGATGTTTGACGTGGATGGTGACGACAAAAAAGCGGGGCAAGAATTACTGGCCAAGCTTGTTGTCGGTCAAAACTTCCAGAAAGTGTTCAATCTGAACAAGGGTTCGATCCCTGCACGCACGGATGTGTCTTTGGACGAATTCGACAGCTGCGCAAAGCTTTCCTCTTACGAAATGAATGCAAGCTCTGAAGGTGATTCCCTGTTACCAAGTTATGCCCACGGCATGGCGCTGCGCGGTGCGCAGGCGGGTGCAATCACAGACGTTGTGACTGCACATTTCAATTCCGACATGTCCTCCGCAGATGCGGTTCAGCAATTGGCTGATGGCATCGCGAACAGCATGTAAATGCGCTGCCTCACCCTGCCGTCTGTGGCGGGGTGAGGACCATTCAGGAATTTATCCAATGTTTAAGTGGCTTGAAGAACATACGCCCAAGTTGGTGTTGGCACCGTCGTTTGTTGCCATGCTGATTTTTGTCTACGGCTTTATCGCATGGACGGCCTGGGTCTCACTGACCCGCTCCCGGTTGCTGCCAAAATACGAGATTGAAGGCACCATCCAGTACGAACGCTTGTTTGCGTCGCCGCGCTGGGACACTGCCTTTAGTAACCTTTTTGTCTTTGGCATCCTGTTTATCGTGATTGCGATGATCCTCGGGTTGATCCTTGCTATCCTGTTGGACCAAAACATCCGCACCGAAGGGGCACTGCGTACGATCTATCTCTATCCTATGGCGCTTTCGATGATCGTAACTGGTACGGCGTGGAAATGGATTTTAAATCCCGGTCTGGGATTGGAGGCCACGGTACGCGGGTGGGGCTTTGAAGAGTTCACTTTTGATTGGCTGGTTAACCCTGACATGGCGATTTATACAGTTGTGATCGCCGCGATCTGGCAAAGTTCCGGCTTTGTGATGGCGCTGTTTCTGGCGGGGCTGCGCTCGGTCGATGAAGAGATTATCAAGGCGGCCCAAGTCGACGGCATTCCTACATGGCGCGTCTACACGGCAATTATTATTCCCTCCATGGCACCGATATTCTTGTCGGCTTTCATTGTTCTGTCCCATTTGGCGATCAAGAGCTTTGACCTTGTAATTGCCCTTACTGGCGGCGGCCCGGGCTATGCGACTGATTTGCCTGCGACCTATATGTACACGATGGCGTTTTCGCGTGGTGACATCGGGCAGGCGGCCAGTTCAGCCATGATAATGATGATGGTCGTATTCACTATTGTCGTGCCATATCTTTATTCTGAATTGAGGTCCAAAGATGGGTGATACATCATTGATAACCGCAGGCCCTGAAAGCCAAAGAAGCAAGAATATCCTGCGCTGGATGCTCTATATTATGCTGGGTGTCTTTGCCCTCTTCTACCTGATGCCCTTGTTCGTAATGATCACAACTTCCCTCAAAAGCCTTGATGAAATTCGCACAGGCGATCTCATCTCGCTGCCGCGTGCGGTCACTTTTGACGCGTGGACCAAAGCGTGGTCGGGTGCGTGCACAGGCATTCAATGTGAAGGGGTGCGGCCTTATTTCTGGAACTCTGTACTGATTGCAATTCCTGCGGTTCTGATCTCTACGCTGATTGGCGCGGTGAATGGTTATGTCGTGGCGCAGTGGCGCTTTCGGGGGGCAAACCTATTCTTCTCGTTGATGCTTTTTGGCTGCTTTATCCCGTTCCAAGTGGTGCTGTTGCCGATGGCACGCGTACTTGGGATGATGGGCGTGGCAGGGACCATTCCGGGCCTGATCTTTGTACATGTGATCTACGGTCTCGGATTTACCACGCTATTTTTCCGCAACTATTATGTCTCTATCCCATCTGAGTTGACCTCTGCGGCAAAGGTGGATGGAGCAGGGTTTTTTCGGATCTTCTGGTCGATCTTTTTGCCCCTGTCATTGCCGATCATAGTGGTAACTGTCATCTGGCAATTCACGCAAATCTGGAATGACTTTCTGTTTGGTGTCTCGTTCAGTCAGGCCGGAACGCAGCCTGTGACCGTGGCCCTCAATAACATCGTAAACTCAACAACCGGCGTCAAAGAATACAACGTGGATATGGCTGCTGCGATCATCGCCGCACTGCCTACGCTGTTCGTCTATGTCGTTGCTGGTAAATACTTTGTCCGCGGTTTGACCGCCGGCTCTGTGAAAGGATAATCCCATGGCTCCCATCTTGGAAATTAACAATCTGTTCAAAAGCTATGGCGCGATGGAGATCCTCAAGGACATTAATGTTTCGATTGATGAGGGGGATTTCCTCGTCCTCGTCGGTCCGTCCGGTTGTGGTAAATCCACCTTGCTCAATTGCATAGCGGGACTGGAGCCGATAAATGGCGGCCAGATCGCAATCGACGGTAGGGACATGACCCACGTCAGTCCGAAGGACCGCGATATTGCGATGGTGTTTCAGTCCTACGCTTTGTACCCGACAATGACGGTCGCTAAGAATATTACCTTCGGTATGAAAGTGCGCGGTATTGAGCAGTCGGTGCAGGATGAAAAACTGGCTTATGTCGCCCAGCAATTGCAGATTGAGCCGCTGTTGAAACGCAAACCCGGCCAGTTGTCAGGCGGGCAGCGCCAACGTGTTGCGATGGGCCGTGCGCTGGTGCGCGACCCCAAACTGTTTCTGTTCGACGAGCCGCTGTCGAACCTTGATGCGAAGCTGCGTGTCGAAATGCGCACCGAGATCAAGGCGTTGCACCAGCGGTTGGGTGCATCAATGGTTTATGTGACTCATGACCAGATCGAAGCGATGACACTCGCTACCAAAATCGTTGTAATGAAGGGGGGGATTATCCAGCAGATAGGGTCTCCCGCTGAAATATATAATCGCCCCGCAAACCTGTTTGTAGCCGACTTTATGGGCAGTCCTGCAATGAATCTCATCCCCGCAAAAGCGCATGCAGACGAGGCGGGAACTCGTATCGAGATTGCCCGCAAGGAAGGTACGCCGATTGTTCTGACGGATACTAAAAACAGGGATTTGCCAAGCGATGTTATACTTGGTGTACGTCCCGAAGACATTGCAGATGCAGCTGCGCGGGGTGGCCCTGACAGCCAAGAAGCAGAATGTATTATCGATATCGTAGAACCTGCTGGCGCAGATACGTTTGCAGTGATGCAGATGGGCGGAAAGCATGTGACAGCCCGCCTCCATGCCGAAACAACTGCCACAGCGGGTGTGGCGCAACGCTTGGCTGTTGATCTGGGAAAAGTTTCCTACTTCTCACCGGACACCGGCTTGAGGTTGAACTGACGCGATGCGCCTTGTTGCAGATATAGGCGGGACGAATGCCCGCGTAGCCCTGAGCCACGGGGGATTGATCCTGGCCGAGACGGTCCATCATTATGCAAATGACGAATGGGACAGCCTTTATGCAGTGTTAAAGGACTTCCTGAAAACCAGCGAAGTGCAACCTGATGAGATGGTGATTGCCGTTGCCGGACCTGTGAGCAGTGGGCGTGCGCGCCTAACCAATCGTGATTGGGATATAGAAATCTCAAAGCTGAAATCGCTGTTTGGCTGTCAAAAGGTCAGACTACTGAACGATCTGACGGCGTTGGGCCATGCAGCGCCAATATTGACTGCGGCCCAATTGCGAGTGGTAAGTGTTGGTGCTAAGAAACAGGTAGGTTTTTCGCAATCTCTGATCGTCGGTATCGGTACTGGGTTCAACGTCAGCCCAGTATTGGAAAAGTCAGGCAATGCTTATTGTCCTGCCGTTGAAGCAGGTCACATCACCATGCCGATGAGCGTTGCTATCGCTATTTCCAATCTTGGGATCAACCCTAAGCAGTTTGAAACCATAGAACTGTTATTTTCTGGGCGGGGATTTTCGAGGTTTTGCCGCGAAATGACAAATGATCCAAAGTTGGAAGGCTCGGTGGCAATAGAGAGATATGGCAATAGCGATGCGCAGGACATTACCAAAGCAATCAAAGCTTATTCAGGCCTTTTAGGCATAGTCCTCCGAGACCTGTCTATGGCCTATCTTCCATCATCGGGCATCTTTTTAGCGGGCAGTATCGCCCGTGCTGTTCTTAATGTTGCGCCTACGCCCTGCATTGAGGAATTGCGTCGTCCATGTCCTATACTGGCTAACTTTAATCCGACTTGCTGGACGATCGAAGATGATGATGCGGCCCTTACAGGGTGTGCGGAGTATGCTTTTGAGTAGGAGACGCTTATGTGCCGCAAGGTGGCACAATGCATTTTAGTAACTGTTGCTGGCAGGTGTTCTACAGCTTTCAAAGCGCGGCACACATGCCATGAGCGACCAAGGACAAGGTTCTTTCGAGCGGTTTGCAGCCTCATAAGGTGGATTAGAGCAAGCCAGCAGTGCTTCCCATCGCAATCAAAATGTCCCCCAGACTTTTGCGCACATTAGCCTGAGGCATGCTTACTGCAGTCGCTACACCCCGCGGCAACGCAGCGTCCAGCATCATAAGCAGGTGTAGTTTTGGCTAGTCAACACGCCAGCGGCATCGGTAATCAGAGGGATGATCTCGAAGTCGGACATCCGCCGCGACACTGAAAACCGGCAAGCTGCGCTACATGTGGTTGTCCACCGCTGAAGTCGACATGGTCCACTACAGGCCGGTGTTGGCGGCGTTAGAAGTGTAAATAGCTGTCATTGAGGCAGTTTTAACGAATGGCTTCTGTCTTCGCCACGCAGGCCATCCAGCACGATCCTGATCTTCTCTTCTGATGAATAATGCTTGCGCGTCGCGCGCTTCATATCCTTGACGATCTTCTCGCGGGGGCTTTCCGTTGTCTTTCTCATCGTTCACTCCTCAGTGGTTACGATGAGCAACAAACCCTCACTTAGCAAATTGCCCTATTTGGACTCATAAGCGCTGACGTCAGACAGCACACGACCTCCCTCTAAGCTCTTTCATTGAGGATGGTAGCGGAATAAGACGGGTTGCCAAATTGGGCTCTTTGCTGTCGTTCGCTGCGGTTGAAAGTGCCACGTTCTGCCAAACGTCTGCTTTCTCATACGGTGGACCTATACTTCGCAACTGCGGCGAAGGTCGGGTTTCCGCCCTTTTGTGCCGGCCGGCACGAACGGCCCATTGGGGCCTTGGTGTTGGAACTCGACCCTGCGCTGCAGTTCGCCAAAGCGGACGTTGGCAGCCACATGCAGCATTTTGAGCAAATGGATGACGGCTACGCGGACTTTCCCGACACTCACAATTGGCTATGTTGCTGATGCAGCATTTGCTTGCAGTTGCAGCGAAACACTTTTCGCGACGCAGCGAATTTCACCAAAGGGACATTAAGAAGATCAAAATTTGGTATTCCCAAACCACACTTTCGCTGCACACTGGTCCAACAATCGGGTCGCAAGACGAACCAGCCACCCAGTACAATTTTCTGAACGGCTGGTTTGACCCTTCGCTAAGGCGCAGCAGTTGCTTCAATTTCAAAAAGCAGAGCTGGAATGGCAAGCCTTGTTACCCCAAGGAGCGTCATAGGAGGCGCGCACTGAAACGGGGCCAAACGCATACCTAAGAGGTCAAAGTTTTTGAGCGCCTCATCCACATCCGTGGCGAACACACCAAGGCGGATGATGTTACCAAAGTCCATATCGGCGCGGGCCAGAACCGCTTCGAGGTTGTCCAAAGCCAAGCCGATCTGGCCGCGCATGTCGCCGAAGTGTTGCGGATTGCCTTCGCCATCCACCGAAGTCTGGCCCGCGCAAATCAGGTGCCGTTGCGCGCGTTTGATAACTTCTCCTTGGTTATAACCAAGGTTGAGCGACCAGTTCCATGGGTTACGGGTGTACGTTGCATTGTATGAGCCTTCTGTTTGAAAAAGAGCAGTGGGGGAGTGGCTATTGGCCTGCACTTTCTTCATTGAGAGTGCTTTCGAGGTGCCATATCTTGGATACGATCTGCCAACCGTCCGCGCCCTTCACGAACCCAAGGTGATCAACAAACACGCTTTGGTGCGCGCGAATGCGGATTTTTACAGTCGCGCTGATAGGGGATAGATGATCGATCAACAGTACCTCGGCCTCACGAGGTTGACCTGTGCTTGCGGCTGAAATGCGCCCGGCCAAATCGCGGCTGAAACTGTCAATCGGTTCGACAAACACAGTGCCATTGTCTGCATCGAATAGGCTGGATTGCGGATGGAAAACCGCATTTAGTTTAGTTGTGTCACACTCGTGAATGGCGTCGAAATACATCTCGATGGCGGCAAGCAAGTCGGGTTTAAGTGTCATGGTCAGGTCCTCGTTTTAATGTTGATGACTTAGACTTGCCATCAATGAAGAAATCACGATACTGGCAAAATTGACAACATGCGGTCGGATACTGCCAATATGACAAAACGTGCCTCTACACCGAAAAAACATCCCTTGGTTTGTGCTATTGCCTATGATGGTTTGTGCACGTTCGAATTTGGAATTGCGGTAGAGTTGTTCGCGTTGCCACGACCTGAATTTGAACATTGGTACAAGTTTGCGACCGTAAAGGCCGAACCTGGACCCGTTCGCGCCCTCGGTGGGCTAACGTTGGACGCAGACGACAATCTGGACATATTAAAAGACGCGAGTTTGATCATTGTTCCGGGGTGGCGCGGTGCCGACGCGCCGGTGCCTGAAGCCCTGTGCGCAGCGCTACGTCATGCCTATGATAACGGAGCGCGTATCGCTTCTATTTGCTCCGGTGTTTTTGTCTTGGCTGCAGCGGGATTGCTGAATGGAAAAAGCGCCACAACCCACTGGCGTTATACGGACAAGTTGGCGGCGCAGTACCCTGATATTGCGGTCGATCCCGATGTTTTGTTTGTCGAAGCGGGCCGTGTGTTCACATCCGCAGGATCTGCTGCGGGGCTTGATTTGGGTTTACATATCATCCGGCAGGATTTCGGTGCACAGGTCGCGGCCAGTGTTGCGAGGCGACTTGTTTTACCAGCGCAAAGGGATGGGGGACAGCGTCAGTTTGTTCCGCGACCTGAACCAAAATCACGTGCCAGATCAGGTTTGGCAGCCCTTCAGGATCGGATTCGTGCATCAATTGACGAACATTGGCCGATTGAGCGCATGGCCGACGCCGCCGCCACGAGTGGTCGGACATTAGCGCGCCGGTTCCAAGATGAAGCCGGAACCACGCCGTTGAATTGGCTTAAGGTTGAGCGTGTGTCACGTGCGGCGGAGTTGTTGGAGAACGGTGATATCCCGCTGTCGGATGTATGGGGTGTTTGTGGCTTTGGCTCTGCAGAGACGTTTCGTCGTGAATTTCGAAAGACGATGGGGGTCCCACCGGTACGTTACAGAGAGCGTTTGGGCTCGCCAGTAGTTGGGCGATAGCTTGGGCTTGGAAAGCCGGCATTGGAGCGGATTGCAGCATCGGTCATATTGGGTTCAGAGCTACCGTCGGAAGCCTCAAACGATCACGACCGTTTCGAAATGACGAACGGCTCCTACCGTTCGTCAAAATTCTTAGATGCCGATCCGCTCAGTGCCTCTTCAAGTTCGACCCCCAGATATCTGACGGTGCTATCAACCTTTGTGTGGCCAAGCGGTAGCTGAACAGCACGTAGGTCGCCCATTCTGCGTTAAATTTCAGTCGCTTACGTTCAGCGCATTGGATGGGTGCCATACCCGCTGGGCTCTAAGCCAATTGAGGAAACCCAATCGCGAACCAAGCGTCCATACTGACGTGTTGATATGTGTGGGCGATCATAAAAACGGCTAGGAAACATGAATTGGCATCCAACCCTCCTCCCCAAACATCAACACAGCGCTGACGACTTATTACAGCCTAAAACCGTACGTCGGCTTCGCCATGGACGCGCCACAAAGTTTTTCTGCGAAAGCAAAAGGCGGCAAAGAGCCCAAACCTTTTACAGACCGAAAAGCTCAATGCAATTCAGTTCGTAATGCAAATACGCCCAGAAACCCACCAACAGCGGACCGATACCAATGCTACCGATGGCGGGGTCCACATGCAGTTCTTGGCAATCGCTAGCATTGCGTTCACCTCACCCGATCAAAATTGGGCTGGCGGGCATGTTTATTTGCTGATCAACAATAGCCTGAATTCACAACTCATGGATGTTACCCGTTCGGCGCGTGGTGCTGTTTGGATAACAAGCTGATCAGTCTCGTTTAAATAATTGAACCTCACCGCACACTCGATTCAGGTTGATTTCCCCAACCCGCAAAATATTGTGAAAGAGCTTCGAACTATGGAAATATGCACATGATAACCCGGAAAATCATTCTTCTCCTCAGCGCACTGTTTTTCTCAGATGCAGCCTTTGCCCAAGAGCGACCGATCTTCGATGCGCATATCCATTACAGCCACGACGCGGTGCGTGCCGTACCCCCAAAACAGGCTGTGAAAATCCTGCGGGACGCGGGCGTGCGCAAGGCTTTGGTTTCAAGCTCTGATGATAACGGAACGCAGTTGTTGAAAGCGGCAGCCCCCGACATTGTGGTGCCATCGTTGCGCCCCTATCGCCGCCGCGGTGCGATGAGCACATGGATGCACGACCCTTCTGTCATCGACTATCTTGAGAAAAATCTGGCCACCAACCACTACGAAGCTATCGGCGAATTCCACGCCTTTGGTGATGACATCAAGACCCCGGTGATACAGCGTTTGATCGCATTGGCCCGCGAACGGAATTTACTTTTGCATCACCATGGTGACCGCGCGGCATTAGATTTGATTTTCAATTCTTGGCCGAACGCCCGGGTTTTGTGGGCACACTCCGGTTTTACCGATCCGGCAAGTGTCGTGGACGCGCTGGACAGGCATCCGAGGCTTTGGGCGGATCTGGCCTATCGGTCTGATATGGTATCACGCAAACGCGTTGATCCTGAATGGTTGGCGGCCTTTAAGGCACATCCGGACCGGTTCATGGTGGGCACCGATACATTTGCGCCCGAGCGGTGGTACTACATCGGGCCGCACGCTGATTTCTCTCGGGACTGGATCAATAAATTGCCCGATAAACTTGCGGACAACATCGCCTTTTCCAACGCAGAGCGGATGCTGAAAACAAAATGATAAACTGGACTATTCTTCTTGGGCTACTCTGGGCCAGCAGTGCATTGGCTTGCGACACCACGGGAAAGCCGTTGATATCGATAGACAAAGATGCGCCTCGCGTTGAGGTGTTCCTGAAAGACATGAAGTTAGCGCAGCCGTTCTCGGTCCAGATCAAAGTTTGCGATCATGTCGATGTAATCGCACTCGACGTTGACGCGATAATGCCTGCGCACCAGCATGGCCTGAATTACACACCGACCATCGTTGATGTAGGGGATGGCGTATATCGCGTGGACGGTATGCTGTTTCATATGCCGGGCATCTGGGAAATCCGAGTGAACCTGACCCAAGAAACAGGCGTGATCCACTATACCCGAACGGCCACGCTTCGATGATCCGTAACGTTATCTGTGCAGTCTTTTTGTGCACAGGCGCGGCCAAGGCAGAAGTAATTTTGTCGACAGATGAAATTGCCCAGACTCTGTCATTCGGACCGTGGCCGCCTGTGATAACACAAGACAAAAGTAACAAGGTATCTGGGAACGCGGCCGCAATCGCTTTAGGTGAAGCTTTGTTCACAGATCCAATCTTGTCGAGAGACAGCAGTTTTGCCTGCTCGACTTGTCACGACCCAGAGCAAAGATTTACCCTTCCGCGGAGCCGCGCTGTTGGTCGCGAAGTTTTGGACCGCAACAGCCCAAGCGTCATGAACCTGAGCGGCCTGCGCTGGTTTGGCTGGAGCGGTAAAAGCGACAACCTGTGGGCAGCAAGCATGCATCCCATTATAGCTGAACGGGAAATGGCACACAGCCCCAAAAGTTGGCAAAGGACGTTGGCAACAAGCAGCTACACGCCAGCGTTTGAAGCGATCTTTGGTGCACTTGGCCAGCAAACACCTGAAACAACTCTGGTCAACACCGCCAAATCGCTCGCAGCATATCAAGAGACCTTGGTGACATCGCAGACGCCGTTTGACGCATTTCGCGATACGTTGGAACGGCAGGACATTGTGACGGCAAGCCTCTATCCCGAAG
>JBALTK010000126.1:0-11738 GCA_036964385.1 Sulfitobacter sp.
GCATCGCGTGCGCAAGTGCCGTCGCGTTTGCGGTAAGGCAGGAACTCTAGGATAAGCGGAACAGGGTCGTTTGGTGCATCTTCTGGCCGCCAAAGGCGCGCAGAGAGGCGTGTTCCATCCTGCAAAATAATCGGGTGATCGGGATCTTCCGCAATGTTGCGTAATATAGTGTCAGTTTTCATCATGCGCAGACCGTGTGATTCAGCGCTAGATAAGTCAACGGCATAGTGTTTGTGGCAAAACTAAGGCGGAAAATCCAACCGTGAGCTTACCAAGGTCAAATTAGCGTCAATCAGTGTCCATATCTGGGTCGATTGTGGCTTCAGACCCACACATGTGGCGTTAGGGGGAAAATATGGACGATAAAGTACTGGATTCATAAACGTTAATCTGTGTAATGTGACGTAATAAAGGTGAAATCATGGTCCGCTTGAACGGACCAGGTAGCAGCAAAACAAATATTATAATCAAGTGACCTGCAACAAAGTGGGCACTTTTGAGGTAGAGTGAGTAGTACAATGAAGACGATTGATTTCGTCGTTCGCGGTAGCGCGGGCGGTTTGCAACGTGGCACAGTTTCAGCTGATGCATCAAATCAGACAATCGTGGCCGGCGCCGGTCAGGAAATTTCCATAAACGCACGCCAGTCCGATTTCGCGAGCCAAGTGCGCTCCGGTGATCAACTTGTCATTACGCTGAGCGATGGTCGCGTAATCACAATCGACAACTTCTTTAACGATGCTGGCGCAGCCAACCGCCTATTCGTGTCATCCGATGGTTACCTCAATGAGGTAAGCTTTGTGGACGCAGGGCAGGGCAACCTTTACGCACAGTATGGTCCGACGGCAGAATGGGGCAAGTGGAGCCCATCTGACGAATTGATTTTCCTTGGAAACTCCGAGGTGGCCGGTGTGCCGCTCGCGGATGGTGATGGCGATGTGTCCATGCTCGGTGCGGCCCTTCTGGGCGGTGGCGGTCTTCTGGGCGGTCTCGGTGGTGCGGCAGCTGGAGTTGCGGGTCTTGCAGCTATCGGCGCCGCGGCTGGCGGCGGTGGCGGCGGCGGCGATGCTGGTCCGGCAGTGCCTTTCGTAGATGAAGACGGCACAAACGTAATCATCGGTGGCGATGGCGAAGAGTCCATTACCATCACTGGTGGCGGTGAGCCTGGCGATACAGTCGTAGTGACCATCGGCGAAGAGTCCGTAAGCACGGTAATCGACGACGATGGCACATTTGAAGCCGTATTTGAGGGTGATGATTTCCCCGAAGATGGTGTTTATGACAGCGGTGTTGTTGTGACAGACTCCGATGGTGGTGAGACTGCACTTGAAGGTCCGTCCTTCGAGATCGACACGACGCCGCCAGAAATTACATTCACATCAGGTACAGATGGCAATGGCCACTTCGTGAACGAAGCTGGCTTTGACCAAGATGTAAGCATCAGTGGTGCCGGCGAAGCGGGTGCGACACTCGAAGTAACCATCGACGGCAACACACAAACAACTGTGATCGGCGCTGACGGTACTTGGACTGTAACGTATCCAGCGGGTACATTTGCAGGTGGTGAATACACCACTGGTATCACAGCGGTCGCAACTGACGGCTTTGGTAACTCTGCCACCTTCACCGAAACACTGGTGATCGACACGGTAACTTCTGTAGCGATCAACACGTCGGAAATCGGTGGCGACGGTACAATCAACGGCGCGGAATACGACGGCGGTGTAGCCTTTACTGGCACGGCCCAAGCGGGTTCATCGGTTGTTGTGACGATCGGTAGCGTGTCGCAAACCGTTACTGCAACGGCAAATGGCACTTGGAGCGCGTCCTTCTCGTCCTCACAATTCAGCGATGGTGAATATACCGGAACTGTGACCGCAGTAGCGACTGACGGCTTTGGCAACACAGCGACATCCTCGGGTACATTCGAAGTTGATACTTATGTCCGCGACTTCTCGATTACGTCGACTACTGGCGGTGCCGATGGCGTGATCAACGCAGAAGAAGCAGGTCAGTCTCTGACAGTTTCTGGCATGACCGAGCCAGGCTCAGCCGTCACAGTCGAACTGGGTGGCTCAACTGCAACTGCAGTGGTTTCCGCTAACGGCAGCTGGACAGCAACATTTGCGGCTGGCAGCGTTGCGGCAGGTACATACACCGCAACAATGACAGCAACGGCAACAGATGCCGCAGGCAACGTCGACACTGCAACAACCTCGGTTGTTGTGGATACCGAAGCAGGCCTGCTCACCATCGACAGCACACCAGTTGAAGGCGACGATGTTGTTAACAAGGACGAAGCCAGCGATGGTGTTGTCCTGACAGGTACAGCCGATGCAGGCGCAGTGGTCACCGTGACAATGGAAGGCGTAAGCCACAACGTTGTTGCAGACGGCAACGGTAACTGGGAAGCATTCTTCTCCGCAAATGATGTGGCAGCAGGGGTTTATACCGCTGAAATCACCGCGACAACGACAGATGCGTACGGCAACAGCCGCTCTGCAACTGACAGCGTAGAAGTCGACACGCGCGTTGATAACCTCACCGTTGCGGCCGACGACATCGCAGTCGATAACATCATCAGCGGCGCCGAAGCAAACGGCAACGTCATTGTCACTGGTACAACAGAAGTCGGCTCTACCTCTGTTGTTGTCACGCTTGGTGGCCAAACAGCATCGGCAGTGGTCGACGCGGCGGGCAACTGGAGCGCAGTCTTTAACGGTAGCGCACTGACAGAAGGTACTTACACCGCAGACGTAGGTGTCACCGCGATGGATGCGGCGGGCAACTCACGCTCCATCGGCGCGACCGTTGATGTGGATACCGAAGTTGTTCCATTCGACATGACCAGCAACTCTGCTGGCGCGGATCAGGTAGTGAACGCAGCCGAAGCGGCAGCGGGCATTGATCTGGGCGGTACTGTGGAGGCAGGCTCCACTGTTGTGGTGACTTTCGACGGCACCGTTTATGACAATGTCGTGGTCGACGCTGCGGGCAACTGGTCCCTTACCATCCCCGCAGGCGATATCCGCGCTGGCGACTATGAAGCCAACATCACCGTTGACGCCACAGATCATGTGGGCAACTCGGCGCGCATCACCGACACACTGAGCATTGATACCGAAGCGCCAAACGGTCCGATCATCATGTCGCAGACCGAAGGTACGGACGGATTTCGCGGTATCTCCATTGAAGCTGACATGGCGTCTGGCGATGTTCAGAGCGTTGCGCAGGTTGAGGCAAACGGCTCCGTGTCGGATGTTGCTCTGCTTCCAATTGGAAGCAACTCACGCGGTGAGACGACGCTGGATTTCCAACAGGATGTGCCGAACGGATCTCAGTTGATCGTGAATTCGACAGACGCGGCGGGCAACACCTCGGGTACTTTTCTGGTGCTGGATGATGAAGCAACAACCAACTCTGTTGATCTCACAAGCATGGCACTGGGCGATTACCAGATCGAAAACCTCGATCTCGATTTTGCCGAAGCAGCTAGCGTTGTGATCGACGAAGCAAGCTTGCTCGCACTGTCCACCAACTCCAACACGCTGACCATTCATGGCTCAGCTGAGGATGAAGTGATCATTCAGGGTGGCATGTCCAAAGGTACAGCAGTTGGTGACGATGGGCAGACATACAACGCCTACTCCGTAGGTGCCGAAGGTACTCTGTTGGTCGATCAGGACATTCCGGTCACCATTTAAGCGCTACGATACCAAGCAAACGGGATGCGGCGGGGCCAAACCACCGCCGCACCCGACACCAAAATAATAAAAATAATAAGTATAAATATCGGCACGTTAAGGGCAGGATATGGGGCAGTGTAGGCTAAAGACAGCAGCGGTGTGCGTAAGCGCGCTGGTGCTAACGGGATGTTTGTCGGATGTAGGTGGCAACGCAGGCGCAACAGATGTTGTGTCAATGCAAAGCACGGCGGGCGACGCCGCCACTTCTAAACCAACGCATTCAGAAAAAATTAACGCACAAAGCGAAATCATTCAGGGTTTGATCGCCCGCCGCTCAGTTCTGCCTGCTGGCAGTGCGTACAGCAAGGTTGCGACCGCTGTGCTGGCTGCGAACTCCCGCAGCGCTGAGAGTGAACTGCGCGCCGCCCAAATGCGGTCACGTGCCGCTTCCAAGAACTGGCTGCCGCAAATCGGCCCGAACATCAGTTTGTCATCACTGGGCTCTTTGGTTGCGACCCTCGTGGTCGAGCAGGTTATCTTTGATAATGGTCGCAAGAAAGGCGAACGTGAGTTTGCTGTGGCAGATGTTGAAGTTGCTGCCGTTGCTCTGGCCGCTGATACGAACAACCGGGTTCGCACAGGACTTGATCTCTATATTACCGCTGTTGAGGCCCGTGAGGTCCACACACTTCAAACCAAGACCGCCAAGGACATCGCTCATTTCGAATGGGTCATGCGTCAGCGTGTTGAGGGCGGTGTCTCTGACAGTTCTGATCTGAATGTGCTTCATCAGAAACTCCTCGAAATTAGGGCAAGCCAATCCGCAGCTGCCGAAACCGCTGCGACGGCCATCTCAGAACTGAACGCAATGTCCATCGGGGATCTTGGGTCAGTACGCGGTACACCCTCCTTGCCAGTGCGCGCAGGGCTGGCCCAACCGCTAAGCGTGACACAATCCGAAGCCGAGAAAATTCGCGCCATCGCAGCAGCCAAGGTGGACCGCGCAGGACAGCTTCCGGGTTTGAGTGCCGCAGGCACAATCGGGGAGGGCGGCTCGGGCGGGCTGGTCATCAAGACTGATAGCCTTCTAGGCCTCGGCACCGGTGATCGTTTGCGTGCAATCGAAGCCACAAAAGAAGCAGCCGGCCGCCGTGTCGCTCAAGCGACCGAAGATGCGAACCGAAAATTGCGCAAGTTTGAAGGCCAGATTGCCTCCAAAGAACGTCAGGCCGCCGAAGCAGCAGGCCTCACAGCGCAGGCCAAGAAGAACCTCGATCTGTTTCAGGCACAGTATGATGCAGGTCAGCGGCAGGTGATGGATGTGGTTGGCGTCTATGAGACATTCGCGCGTCAGCAAGAAGCTGAAGTAACCTTGAAATACGAAGCTATCCGCTTGCGGGTGGCCATGGCCGAGCTTTTGGGCGTGTTAGCCGATGGATCCGCAATATGAGTAAACCGTTTACCCTTACGATCGTTAATGGCAATTCAGGTCGTCTTAAACCTGCCGAAGTTGCAGAAGTGCCCAAGGCGGACAACACCTCCACCTTTGAGGATCGCCTGCGTGCACGGGGCGCTTTGATCGCAACATACGCCAGCGTATTGGGCAGTGAGATTTCCCAAGCTGATCTTTCGGAAGCCCTTGTCCGCAGGCTCACCCCCGATGCAACTGAACAGGATGAGGCGCAAGTCATCACGACACTGCTACGTCGCAACGGACTGAGCGCCGAAATGGTGCGTAGTAAATCCCTTGCTGATCAGGCTTTTCCTGCATTGGTTTATATGACCTCTGGTCAACTCCTTTTGGTAATGGGTCGTGAGCGTGAAGATCTCGTGGTTTACGACAAAACATGTCCCGACAACCGTGCACAGGTACCTGCGGCTGATTTCGTCCCCTTTTTCTCTGGTCTGACACTGCGCGCCCAAATGCCGATCGAGAAGGTAGAAGAGGTACACAAAACTGCCGAGAAACCAGCACACTGGTTCTGGGGGCAATTTTCGAAATTCAAACGCCAGTTGGGCGAAGTTGCCCTCGGCTCTTTCGTGGCGAACCTTCTCGCGGTTGCCGTGGCGCTCTTTTCCTTGCAGGTCTATGACCGCGTGATCCCGCACCAGTCTGAGGCGACCCTTTGGGTTCTGGCCGCAGGTGCTGTATTGGCCCTTCTGATGGAGGCGTTCATCAAGATCGCTCGTGCACAGCTTATGGATGGGGCAGGCCGCCAGATCGAGTTGTCGGTACAATCCACATTGATGCAACGCATCCTCGGCATGCGCAGCGACAAACGTCCGCAGGCACCGTCTGATCTTTTCTCCTCTATGCGCGAATTCGGCTCCGTGCGCGAATTCTTCACTGCTTCCACTATTGGTACGATTGCAGACATTCCGTTTATCTTTGTGTTCTTGTTCCTCGTGGCCTCCATTGCCGGAAATGTGGTTTGGGTTCTGGTGATCGGTGGCATCCTGATGGTTGTTCCCGGCTTTTTTATGCAAAAGCGTATGATCCGCCTTACGCAGGAAACCCAAGGAGCCACGGCCAAATCCTCACGTCTGTTGCACGAAGCGATTTTTGAGCTCGATACAGTGAAAACGCAGCGCGGCGAAGATCGTGTTCAGCGTTTGTGGTCGGAACTGACGACTCTCTCAGCGGTGAAATCCTCGGAGCAACGCAAGCTGGCATCGGTTCTGACTTTCTGGAGCCAAGGTGTACAGCAAGGCACATATGTCGCGGCTGTTATCATGGGTACATATCTGGTCTTTGCGGGCCAATTTACTGTCGGCTCTATCATCGCCGTTGGCATTCTGACTTCACGTACACTTGCGCCGCTGACACAGTTGGCGGGAACAATGGCGCGTTGGGGCAATGTGAAGTCCGCCCTCGACGGGCTTGAGTTGATTGCAGGCTCTGAACAAGATGCCGCCGGAGACCGCACCTACATGCGTCGCGATCACCTTGCTGGAAACTTCGAACTGCGTGATGTCACTTTCCGCTATATGGAAGAGGGCGCACCCACGCTGGACCTGCCGGGGATCAACATCTTGGCGGGACAGCGCATCGCAATCCTCGGGGCAAACGGTTCGGGTAAATCCTCTCTGCTAAAAGTCTTGAGCGGTCTATATGCACCCACAACGGGTCGCGTTCTGATTGATGGGACAGAGATGACCCAGATTGAGCCACGCGATTTGCGCCGTCTGATTGGCTATCTTGGCCAAGACGTGCGCCTGTTTTCGGGTACGCTGCGCGACAACCTCAACCTCACCATGCTGGAACGTGACGATTTGCGTCTCATGGCTTCGCTTGATTTTGCCGGCTTGGGTGAATTTGTGCGCAACCATCCCAAGGGTCTGGACCTTGAGATCATGGACGCAGGTGCTGGTCTCTCGATTGGTCAACGCCAGTCCATAGGTTGGGCACGTCTTTGGCTACAAGACCCGAAAATTTGTCTTTTGGACGAACCGACTGCGGCGTTGGATCAAAAACTCGAAGGTGCGCTTGTTGAGCGGCTCAAGACTTGGATGGACGGCCGCACCGCGATCATCGCAACACACCGCGCTCCGATCCTTGCGCTGACCAGCCGCACGATCATCCTTCACAACGGCCGGATGAGCATTGATGGTCCCAAAGATGAAGTTATGGCGCACCTTACCGCCATCAAAGGAGGTGCCGCATGAGCCCTGATATGGACAGCCACATCGAGAAACAAATGCGCGGCCCCTCTATGGTCGTTTGGCTAAGTGCGGCGACAGTGATCGTCTTCCTCACGTGGGCGTTCTTTGCATGGGTGGACGAGATCGTACGCGCTGAAGGCTCAATGATTTCAAGTTCACGACCACAGATCATCCAGAACCTTGAGGGCGGTATTCTTGCCGACCTCAAAGTGGGTGAGGGTGATATCGTCGAAAAAGGTGATGTGCTGGCGCGTTTACACAACACGCAATTCCAATCTGCTGTAGACGATCTTCAAGACCAGATTAGCGGTTTCGAAATCCGTCGTCTGCGCCTAGAGGCCGAAATGGACGGGGGATATGCTTTCGATGTGCCGTCCGAGTGGAGTGCACGAACTCCTGATATCGTATCGTCCGAAGCCGCTCTTTTGCAGGCGCGTCAGTCTGACTATGTTTCTTCCGTAGATGGTGCCAAGCAGGTCTTGGTTGAGGCACAGCGTGAGCGCGATCTGATGAACGCGCTTTTGAAGAACAAGATCGTTTCACTCATTGAAGCAACGCGCGCGCGCAAGGCATTCGCCGACGCTAAAATCAAATTTGATGATGTGGTCACGGGGACCGAACTGGACCGTGCACAGGAATATTCCGATGTGTTGAAAGAGCTGTCGACGCTGCGCCAAAACCTTAAGGCCAGCACTGACCAACTCGACCGTACTCTGCTGCGCAGCCCGATGCGCGGTATCGTGAACAACCTCCAAGTCACCACTATCGGTGGGGTTGTGCGTCCGGGTGAAGAGATTTTGCAGATCATCCCGTTGGATGAAGAACTGTTTGTCGAAGCGCGGGTAAAACCCGAAGACATCGCAGGGGTGCGCCGCGGTCAAGCGGCAACGGTCAAACTCTCGGCCTATGATTATACGATCTATGGCACGCTCAAGGGGGAAGTTAAGCTAATCTCGGCAGATACCTTTAAAGATGACCGTGCCCGTGATCCTGACGGTGATCCGCATTACAAAGTGACGCTCGCCGTGGACACGACGAACCTGACCGAGCGTCAGACAGAGCTGGAAATCCGGCCCGGTATGCAGGCGAGTGTTGAGTTGCACACAGGCTCAAAGACCGTGCTGCAATATTTGCTGAAGCCGCTTTATAAATCCAAAGAGGCGTTCCGCGAGCCATAGAACCGGAGGGCGCACTCGTACGGCGTCGCCCCGCCCGCCGACCCTGTTCAGGTATCAGTATCAAGCCAGATCGTAACGGGGCCGTCATTGGTGAGGGCCACGGACATGTCTGCGCCGAACTGGCCTGTTTGCACGGGGATTTTAAGGTCTCGCAGAGCGTGGGTGAATTGGAAGTAGAGCGTTTCTGCCTTGTCGGGTTTGGCGGCGTAGGAGAAGCCGGGTCTTGTGCCGCGGCGCGTGTCGGCGGCCAGCGTGAACTGGCTCACGACCAAGGCGCTGCCGCCAGTTTGGGTGAGACTGAGGTTCATTTTGCCTGCCTCGTCTTTGAACAGGCGCAGTTTTGATATTTTGAGAGCGAGAGCTTTGGCGGTGTCATAGGTATCCTCGGGCATGGCGCAGACGAGGATCAGAAGGCCTCCGGAGATCTCGCCGATGACTTCTCCTTCTACTGTCACGCTGGCATGGCTTACCCGTTGCAGCAGCGCCCTCATGTGTCGTGCCAGCGGAGGATATCAGCTGTCTCTGCGCGCTCGGTGCGGAACTGGTTCGCGGGGGCGTCTTTGTCAGCGTAGCCCATGGAGATGGCGCAGAGGATCAGGCGGTCCTCGGCGATGTTGAGGTGTTCTTTGAGCAAGGGCGCATAGGCAGCGATGGCGGCTTGAGGAATGGTCGCGACGCCCAGAGCGGTTGCGGCAAGAGTGAGAGCGGTGACAAAGCCACCGGTGTCCATCGCGCCGTAGGGGCCAAGCTCGGCTGGAGAGTGGATGATCGCCACATGTGGCGCATCGAAAAAGGCATAGTTGCGCATCATTTGTGCGGCCCGTCCTGCACGGTCGGACTTCTCGATGCCCACCGCATCATAAAGCTGGAAACCACAGGTGCGCCGCCGCTCGGCGTAGTCACCTGTGTATTTGCTCGGCCATTCGAGATCGGGTGCGGGCAGTGTTCCCGCGAGGGCAGTCTGTTGCAGCTTATCACGCAGGCGGTTGGTGGCATCACCGCGCGTGATCTCGACCTGCCAAGGCTGCGCATTGCACCATGACGGCACATGGCGGGCTGTCTCTACAATGCGCGTCAGGTCGGCGTCTGGAACTGCATCGGGTAGGAAGGCACGACACGAATAGCGGTCCTCGAGGATCTGGCTCAAAGTGTCAATTGCGGTCATGTTTTATCCATTCTGTGCGTAGAGATAGCCAATGATCGCAGCGACGATCAGCCCTGCGATAACGGCCAAAGTAATCTTGATCGCGGAATAGGGGCGTTCCCCTTGTACCCGCCCTGTACGGCCATTCACGACAAAGCGGAACGTCTTGCCGCGGTACTTGTAAGCCGCGAGCCAGACAGGCAACAGGATGTGTTTGAAGGTCATATCACTCAGGTCGGTGTCAACGGAGTGGATGCGCTGGCGGTCACCGCCGATGTCGAATTTGATGTCACGGCGGATCATTGCGTCCATCTTGGCGCGGGCTTCGTCAAAGCCCTCATCCAATGCAACGGTGTAGCCTTCGGCGCGAAAACCAGCGAGATATTCGGGAGCATAGGGCTCTAACGCTGCCAAATCCCATGGCTCCAGCGCATCGGTAAAGCGTTTGGGCAACGAGCGTGAGCCAAGTACCAGAACATCATCAAAGAAGCGCGCTACGCGCCCTGAGGTACCGCGCCAGCGCACTTTGGCGACGCGGACCTGTTGACGCTTTCCATCGCGCATAACGGTGCGGGTCTCGTAATAGACCGTGCCGCGCTCTCCAGTATACCGCGTGTCGGATTGCGCGTCATAGGTCCAGTAGGGGACATAGATACCGTCCATCTGTCGCCCTTTGCGGGCGTAGGCTTGCAAACCGTTCGGCGCAAACCACAACCCGCCAAGCCAGTCTTTCATCGCATCGCGTGCAACTTCCTCGGCCAAGCCAAAGGGCAGGACCGCGCGCGGTTTGATATGGCGGTGCGTGCCCGTGTCGACCACAACAGGTGTGGCGCAGAATGGGCATTCGGCGGCTTGCGTATTGCTGTCGAATTCTACCTGGGCGGCGCAGTTGGGGCATTGGCTAACCCGCGTGACCTCCATCTCGGCATTGTCGAGGGTCTGCGAAAGGCCGCGTCGCAGATCCAGTTCCGCTATTGCACGCGATTGGGTCCAGACACTGCCAATCGGTTCCACATGTCCGCAATGATCACATTTCAGATCAGTGCTGGCAGGATCGTAGCGCAAGTCACTGCCACAGGTGTCACAGGGAAACCTGTGCTCTTGCTGGACGGTATTGGGATCAAAGTCGGGCAAGGGCGGGCCTTTGGCACTGGAGGGGTTTGGCGTAACATTTAGCCTTGGGGCAGGGGCGTCAAGGGGCGGTTACAGAAAGCGGTGCAAGACCTTGGGTGCCATGATCCGCAGGGCGTTGTCGCGCAGCCTGTAATGGCGCCAGATGTGGAAGGCCGCATGGCCTGCAATCACCACGCCAAGTAGGTAGAACTGGTAAACATGTAGCGTGCCGATGACCTCGTTCGCTTCGCTCCAGCCCATGGGGGGCGCAAAGGGTAGCCATAGTCCCGCCTTTAGTTGCACCAAAGAGGTCAAGCCCAACAAGAACCCGCCAAGGGCCACCAAAAACAGCCCCCAGACAATCACCAAATGCAGCGGCCGGTGAATGCGGCGGGCCCAGCCTTTCAGCTTTGGGCCTGGCCTTGAGGCCAGCCCGCGGCGCATGAGATCGACGGTCCAAAGCAGGCAGACGGATACAAAAACCAACGCCATGTTCGAGTGGAGCGCAAACCACCCTTTGCCCATAGGTACAACAACATCGGGCGTGACTAGCATGAACCAGATGAACAAAGGGATCATCAGGCCATGGGTCCATTTCAGTACCGTACGGCGGTTGGGTCTATATCGTGAAATGCGTTCCATATGACGTACGACTTGGCGCGCTGGCACGGCTTTTCAAGCGGTGAATTGTGCGAATGCTGCGGTGCACCTTTACCCTTGGGGCGGTGGGGGTGGCAGCACTGTGAAGAGTTGGGCAAGTTCCATCACATCCTCGGCCTGTTTCCATCCATCCTGACCAGCGGTCCAGACAAAGGTTTCGCGGGTGAGCGCCCCATCAGTTGCCATACGTCCCATCGCCGCCTTCGAGAAGGGGCCAGTTGTCTTGCCGCCCTCCGCTATGTGCCAGACATGTTCAACAGGTGGAGGCGGGGGCGCAATACGCGCTGTTGGTTG
>JBALTK010000127.1:0-11719 GCA_036964385.1 Sulfitobacter sp.
GCGCAGAACGTCCATATGTTCGCTCTCGATCTTTTGCAGGGTCGCAGCAATACGACGAATGTCCGCAAAATCCATATTCGAGCGGAACAGCGGCACCGCCCACGCACCAGTGATCACCGAAACTTGCGCATTCGGGTCTTTCGCAATGCGCCAAATCACATCCTGATTGTCCTGCGGACCAAACTGGAAACACTGCCGCTCGCCACGCGTGTTCCAAATCAGGTTCGTCAGAAATGCCTTGGCGTTATAGTCGCGCTGCACTGCATTATCGCTCAGCGCACCGTTCAGCGTGGTCTGCCCTTCGGCAAAATACGCGCGTTCCGGCGCGAAAATATGGCCATGCACCCGCGCACCCGTCGCGTTGTTCAGCCAGACCTCGAAATTCTCGAACAACTCCGAGAACCCTTGGAACGTAGAATATTGTGCCGCCGTGACGCCATTTTCCCAGTCTTCATTGGGAAAGCGCGACTGCATATACAGACCCGACCGGCCCCGCGTCCGCCGCTCGACTGCCTTCGCAAAAATGCGGTCGATCTTGCCTGGGTTCGGTTCGGTTTTCTTCATCGCACCGTCAGCATCTGTTAGGAACGCCTCATACAAGCGATCGGCATAGGGCCAAATTTTGCGGGCAACAAAGCAGTCAGAGCGCCGCAAAAGCTGAAGGTGGTCGTCGTAAAAGATGTGAGGTTTGCCCTGAAAATCGAACTTCGACAGCGTCAGCGAACGGCTCTCCACGTTAGTCGAATACAGCCGCGCCAAGGTCTGGAAATAACTCTCGTCGGGAATCCAAACATGGCTGAAATAGGTATCATATTTCGCCCGTTCCGGGTCTTGCAGAATCGCTGACAACGTTTGCCGCGTGAGACACCACCATTGCGACCCCATATGCGGAACCAAGCCATGGGGCATCCGCCGCTTGATATTGAGCATCCGTTGGATCGCAACGGCCTTGTCGAACATGTAGCGGTTGCGCTTCCACGAGAACGGGAAGCGCATGGTGAACCGTTCCTCGTCCAGACCGCCAACAGTCCATGGTACGTCCGCCGTTGTCGCACTCTCGATGAAATCGGTGCGCGGACGGTCGGCGAGGTATTCGATCAACTCATGAACGGGCCGCAACGGGAGGCACGAACCAGACGCAAGATAGACGTGACGCACATCGGGAAAGCTTGCCAGCAACAACTCGGATGTCGCTTGCGACGCGGCCACAATTCCCCACGTCCCCCACTCACAGCGGAAGCGCTTACTGAACAGAACATTCGGCACATCCCCAAGGGCGGCCACAAAATTATCATAGGTTTTCTGTGGCACCTTACGATCCACATGGATGACCACAGGTACATTGGCAGCCGCCCAGTGACGGGCAACCTGCTCCGCACGACCCAGCGCTGTATGTACCAGCATGGCAACACCCAAAGAAGCGGTCACGCCCAGTTCCCCTTTGACATCAGTCCCAGAATTTCCAGCTGACGCCAGTTGATGTATTTCTCGCTCCACTTACACCACAGCTGCGGATTGTCCGCCACGCGCGAGGCATAGGCCTTGTACTCGACCGACCCCGCATAGTGCTCGGCACGCTCCAACTCTTCCGCGGCTTTTGCCCCGAATGTATCAATGAACTTCGCGTGCAGCAGAACCCCACTGGCCTTCTCACCGCCCCACTCATCGTAGACCTGATTCAAACCACGCGGCAGCAGCATATGAGTCGAGCTTACGTAAACGTATTTCCGGTCCCACTTGACCAGCGGCACCTTATTAAGCGCAGGCGCCTTTTCCGGCTCTTCTGCAAAAAACACGCGCGCGCGGGGGCCGCCCTGTATCCACAGGTTCGCGAATGCCTTGTTCCGCGCCATCGTATAATTGCCACTGTCGAACCACGAGGCAATCGCCATAGGATCTTCACCCGAGCGGTACGGCTGCGCATCCAGACGGCCCTTGGGGTACATGTCCAAAAGCATCGCAGAGAATGACTTAATCGAGGACGCATCGAGCCAATCGGTCAAGGCCCGCAAAGGCCGCGTATCGCAAAACGGATAAACCAGAAACTCATCCGGATCGAGCGTCAGCGTCCAATGCCCATGCGCGTACTTCCGTTGGAGCCAGTTGAGCCAATCTACCCCGAACCGAGACCGCTTGTAGCTCGCCCGCGTGTGCCACAACGACACGTCAGGTTGGCTGCGCAGATATTCTGTCGCGCCATCGTCACTGTCATTGTCCACGAAAAAGAAATGATTCACCCCTTGCTTGCGGTAGTACTCAAGGAAGTAGGAAAGACGGATTTTCTCGTTCCGCTGGGTGCAAAACAACAGAATATCGTCGGGCCGAATTTGATCGGTCCGGTCCACAACGCACTTTAACTCGCGCCGTTTTCTAAATGCCCTTACGCGCCAACGCTGCCGCTGGAGCCTTAGACGATATGATCGGACCGCACCCAAACATTACCCTCATTACTAATAGTCCATCAAACTTCATGCACGCCTATCAGGTTAACCTTAACGCAATCTTGAAGTGATCTTCCCAAGAAGGTGCTTCAAATGCACGGGTCCCAAGCGTGCCTTGAGCTTGTTGGGACCAATTCACGATTGTATCATGCCACAGGTTTGCCGAGGAATCATCAGCATAAACCACGTTATTTCCCAGTATTTCGTGGAATGTCGCTATATCTGCGCAGATCACAGGCGTCTCCAGCAAAAGCGCCTCAACCGCAGGCAGGCCATACCCTTCTGCGTGGCTGGGAAATAGAAGCGCTTCGGCCCCCTCGACAAGTGCGGCAAGCGCCCCGTCATCCAGCCCAGAAACCTCGCGCACGCGCGCCTCAGGGCCCAGCGCATCCAGCCGCGCAAACACCCCGTCATTGTTCCACCCGCGCCCGCCACAGATCAGCAACATCGGCGCGTCTGGCCCCAATTTTTCCCACACATCCAATAACAAAGCGTGGTTTTTACGCGGCTCGATTGTACCTACCGTGATGAAATACGGTCCTTCGGGCGGCAGCCCTCTCGGCATTCCCGCAGCATCAGGCACAGGACGCATTGCTCCCAAAAATGCAACAATGCCCTGTGGTACTGGACCCCACTCCGCCATCGCCCGCTCCGTCCGCATCTGTGTATCGGCGGAGTTATAGATGATCAGGTCCGAATGGGCGCGCACGCGGCGCATCTTCTGCGCAAATGCTTCCACGGTGCCAACGCGCTGATACTGAGGGTACTCCAACGGGATCACGTCATGCACGAACACTGCAATCCGCGCATTTGGCACACTGCGCACCGCCTCAAATACGCGATTGGACAGGTTGCTATGGCCAGTGTTCAAATAAGCGACACCCGCAGGCAGCCGCTTCTGCAACATTCTCGCCAAACGACTCGGTAAACAGCGCGCCACCGCGAACTTGCGCGCATCAGTGAGCGCAGCACGCATAAGCGGCGTCATTCCCCGCACCATCCGCGACAAAACATCCGGCGCAGAAAACGGCAACTTGCCCGTTAAGCGTTGATGAAAGGCCGCAAGGCCGGCCTGATCCAACAAAACATACCCGATGGGCGTCCTTGCCAGACCCCAAACAGGAACAGTGTCCGCAATCAACGCTTCAAGATAGGCCAGTTCAACACGGTCAACACCCGTCCACACACGCCCCGCACGCCGCAGCAAACGGGTGAAATCCAGCAATCTAGCTGGAGGGGCGGTATGCGGCTGACTATCCAGTTTCCTGCATTCTCCACATGTCAAATATTAGGGGATTGGGCGTCCAATCAAAGGGTCGGCGCAATGTCTCTGATATAGCTCGCCAAATCCTCACGCAGCTCTGGACGCGCCAGACCATACGCAACAGTTGCCTGCAAAAAACCCGATTTAGAGCCACAGTCAAAGCGCTGACCAGCAAAGCGGTAGCCGTAAACGCTCCGGTTATTCTCGATCTCGGTCGCGATGGCATCGGTCAACTGGATTTCGCCACCAGCACCCTTTTTCATCTCATCGAGATTCTTAAGAACAGATGGAGCCAGAATATAACGCCCGATAACCGCAAGGTTGGATGGAGACTCTTCCGCTTTGGGCTTCTCGACCATGCCTTTTACTTTCAGCAGGTTACCCATGTCGGACTCAACATCCAAAATCCCGTAGGACGATGTTCTTTCCGGCGCAACTTCCATAGCGGCAACCATGTTACCGCCAGTCTCTTCATAGGCTTCGACCATCTGCTGCAAGCATGGCTTTTCCGCAGAAATCACATCATCTGGCAGGATCACAGCAAACGGCTGATCCCCGATCAAACGGCGCGCGCACCAAACTGCATGCCCTAGGCCGAGCGCTTTGTGCTGACGTACATAGGCAATCGCACCGCTATCCATATTTGTCTCTTCAAGCACCTTGAGCATGTCGTGCTTGCCCTTGCGCCTCAGTTCTTCCTCGAGGTTCGGCGCGAGGTCAAAATAATCCTCAAGCGCCCCTTTGCCGCGAGACGTCACAAAAATAAATTCGGTGATTCCCGCCGCACGCGCCTCATCAATCGCGTATTGGATCAACGGACGGTCAACGAGCGTCATGATTTCCTTCGGAACCGATTTGGTCGCCGGTAAAAACCGGGTCCCCATTCCTGCGACGGGAAAAACTGCTGTGGTAACTTTATTGCCCATAATAACCGACTGCCTTGCTTCTTAAATTACTGCACGTTCTTACTACTCGTGCGTTTCAATAGCACCAACAGAGGTTGATTGCGTATTAGTTTTCTTACTTTGCTGGTAAATGGCGCGCCAAGAAGGCGCAAGTATGACAACTTTAATCAATACGGGGAAAATTGCGCAAAGAACCGCTGGCATCAGACGGTGTCCAACCCTCGCACATGGCTGACACGAACACGTTCCCGCTCAGCTCTTCGTGGTTTTGTCGTCAGGCGGAACAGTGGGTCATCGCGGTCCGAACGGCCAAACAGCCCACCCCGCTGGACCCAAACCCCCTTGGCATCAAAATAAACGCGGTGGAATAAGGCAGTGAATGACAGGACCAGAACAGTCTCGATACTGCCCTTCGCCACCCGCTGTGCGGCGGCAGCAATCGCCGCTGTGCCGCTAAGTCCGCGAACAGTGGTGAAATGCGCAGCGCGGCGCGGTGCTTGGACTGGGCGAAAGGGCAATAGCGCATGTCGCGCCAGCGTAGTGCTGCCAAAACTGCGGCTCTGCCCCTCGGAATACCCAGCCTTCAATCCCTTCATCAGCCGGCGCACATCACGCGGTTCTAACCGACCAGCCACCATATGCTCCAACAGGCGTTTTCGCTCAGACGCGACCTGCGTTGCCCAGTGGCTCGCCCGTATATCCTTCGGCATATGCTTACGCTGGAACACGGCCCAACTCGCGCCGATCTCGAACAAGTCCCTCGGCACCCGATCGCGCCGCCGCGTAGCACTTGCCGCATATCCGTGATGCACCTGCGCCAGCGGAACCAATGCCGTGGCATGGCCTGCCCGCGCCAGCCGCATGTTCACATCCGTCTCATCCAGATAGAATCGAAACGCAGGGTCAAATCCGCCAATCCCGACCAGCACATCACGTCTAAACGCCATGTTAGTGCCTTCTGTCTTGATTGCGCGGCCCTTGGGCGGCACCAGAATCGTTGCTTGTAGCGGATCAATCTCGACGTCATAGGGCGTGCCCTGCGCATCCAATGTCCGCGCTTTGTACTGGAAGCTGATCCCGTTGCGTCCACGCACAAAACCACCCATCGCAGCAACATCACTTCTCATTGCAGGGGCAACCAAGTGATGCAGCCATTGTGGCTCTGGCACAGCATCATCATCGATAAACGCGACAATTTCACCAGCGGCATTCACCAGCCCCAGATTGCGCGCCGCTGATATATTCGCCTCGTCAAATGCAATACATTTGATGTTTGGCAATATCTCAAACGTCTCTGTCACGGCAATACCCGCAGGGCAGGCCACAACCACCACTTCAAAGGGGCGATATTGCACCTGCGCAACTGCCGTCAGGCAGCGCAACAAGGCGTCAGGCCTCCCACGGCTCACAATAATGACACTGACGGTCTGCTCGCTCATGGAAGGCCTGCTCTCACTCGGGTGTAGTCCTCAGGCCTTCTTCAAATCCACGCCAGGCGCATAGGCAATGAAGAACGGATTGGCATAATCGGCCTTGCCGTAGGTCAGGGGGCTGTGATCATCAAATCGTATTACGTCGCCGCCTGCACCTTTAAGGACAGCATGACCCGCCGCCGTATCCCACTCCATCGTGCGACCTACGCGGGGATAGATATCTGCCTCACCCGTCGCAATCAGACAGAACTTGAGCGAGGAACCCGCGCTCTTCATATCCTTGACGTTGTACTTGCCAATGTAGTCGTCAGTGGCCTGATCACGGTGCGACTTGCTCGCCACTACCATCAACCCGGAATTGTCAGGGTTAGAGACTGATATTACCTTCATCGGCCCCACAGTATCCTTGTCAAAATCGCCCGTTTCTTCAACAGACTGACCATCAGCTCCGGTAAAGAACATGCGACCCTTCGCAGGCGCATATACGACCCCGCGCGTCGGAACGCCGCCCTCGACCAGCGCGATGTTCACCGTAAAATCACCGCGGCGGTGAATGAACTCTTTGGTGCCGTCCAACGGGTCAACGATCAAAAACGTGTCACCCGTCGCACTATGCGTATCCGCCTGCTCTTCGGTGATCAGCAACATGTCAGGGAACTCAGCCCGCAGACCGTCTGAAATGATTTTATCCGCTGCCTCATCCGCCGCCGTAACGGGGCTATCGTCAGATTTAGACTTCACGTCGAAATCATCGCGACCATAGATTTCCATGATCTTATCACCCGCTTCGAGCGAAAGGCGCCGCATCACGCGCGTCAATTTTTCGTAGTCCATGCCCAACTCTTGCCATCCTTGATTGATATAGTTTCCAGATACCTTATGATGCGCTTGTAACGGATCGGCAAGAATTCCGTGCAAGAGTGGCCATATCCGCAAGGCAGTACATAAATGTTCCAACCCGTACAAACACGCAGGTCTACGTTATTCGTCGTGCTGACGATGCTGGAATTGATCTATCACTCCATCGTACGCTCCGTCCGGAAAAGCCATAACAACGCTTTCCTCGCAATCGCGACGAACATCTTACAGGCTGTGATTTTTGTCGGTGCTTTTTATGTGATGTTCTCAATCTTGGGTCTGCGCGGTGCCGCACTTCGGGGTGATTTCCTGATTTACATCATGTCTGGCATCTTTCTCTACATGACCCACTCAAAGGCGCTAGGCGCTGTTGTCGGGTCTGAGGGGCCGGCAAGCCCGATGATGCAACACGCCCCCATGAACACGATCATCTCGATTTGCTCCGCGGCCCTTGGCGCACTCTATATTCAGGTCCTGTCGCTTGGCGTTATCCTCTTTGTCTACCACGTCGCCTTTACCCCGCTGGAAGTAGAACAGCCGATGGCCGCCTTCGCCATGCTGATCCTCGCGTGGTTCACAGGAGCCGCGCTCGGCCTTGTCCTTCTGGCAATCAAACCGTGGTTCCCCACCGCTGTCGGCATCTTCTCCACTATCTACCAACGCGCCAATATGATCGCGTCAGGAAAGATGTTCGTTGCCAACACTCTTCCCGGCTTCATGCTCGCCATGTTCGACTGGAACCCCCTCTTCCACACCATCGACCAAGCACGCGGATTCGCCTTCCTCAATTACAACCCCCGCTACAGCGATCCGATGTACGCATTCTGGGTGGGTTTGGTTCTGGTGATGATTGGCCTGATGGGAGAATTCTACACCCGCAAACACGCCTCGCTAAGCTGGAGCGCGCGTCGCTAAAGGTAACCTTTACGGACAAAGTGAGCTTTTGCTCCGCTTGTCCCAATACCCGCGCACGCCTTCTGGAACTTTTGCTGATGTTGGAGGGGCTAGGTAAATTGCCCGGCCTCTTACAAAGTCGAAAGTTTGAAGTTCCCCCATCTTCATATGACCAAAAGCAGCGGAACAGCAGGTAGGTTGACCGTCTCCTTGTGGATCTGGATGACCTTCGGGGGCGGATTGAAAGAATTCCCCAATCGACCATTGGGCCACCCGATTGGTTGCACAGCAGGGGTACATCCTGTTTCGGGCAATTGAAAAACTCCACTGAGGGAACAAAAGCTCTTTACCCCAGCAAGCTCTAGCGAGCTCAGCAACCAACCTTTGCGTCCAAGCGATCCCAACATATCGAAACGACCTTGCGGCTTGCCAGCACCGATAAGAATACGCCAGAGTATCTGCGAACAGGGAGTAGTTATGCCAAACCGCTTTATCAAAGGCGACCTCCGCCTTTGTGCACCAGATTGGCCTGCACAAGGAACTGAGCAATGACACGCGAAAAAACCACCATGCCGCTCGCGATTGTTGTGCGCGCTCTTCGTATCTGGTCAGGGCTTTTCCTGCTCGCTTTTGTGACAAGCCACCTGACGAACCTCAGTCTCGGCTTGGTCTCGATCGAGGCAATGGACAGGGCACGCCCTTACCTTTCAGGGGTCTGGACAGGGCAAGTCATAGGAACAGTGCTGCTGGCATCCCTTGTGTGTCACTTCCTTCTGGGTCTTTGGGCGATATATGTGCGGCCCACTTTGCGCACCAACACACAAGATATCGTTCAACTGATGACTGGGGTGCTTGTGATGCCCCTCTTGGCAACACACGCAATTGGCATTTCGATGGCGGCCAATGCCGGACTGGAATTTGGATATGTGGGTACAATCCGCCTCTTTTGGCTGGGGGCACCAACCATCGGCCTGCTGCAAGTCATCATGCTTTCTGTGGTCTGGGTACATGGATGCGCGGGGCTCTTTACTTGGTTGCGATCAAAAGAAAGCGCCAGTCGGCTGCTCCATTGGCTCTACCTTCTTGCGGTGATTATCCCGGTTGTTGCTCTTTTGGGCTATGCCGAAGCGGGTCGAGAAATGCTGGCTGCAGGGCATAATGGTGCGGTTATTGCGCAAAGTCCTGCGATACCAGAAAACGTTGTCGTGCCCTTCGCCCAGATCAAACAGATCACCAATATCGTCATTATTGGCTCTTTGATCTTGGCAGCCTTGACCTTTGCGGCACGTCTAGTTCGGCTTACCCTCCAAACAACGCAAGATGTGTTTCTTGTGCGCGATGGCGGGCCCCAAATGACCTCATCCTCTGCTCTCAGTATTCTGGATGGGTTCGAGCTCAATGACGAGTTGCATGCCAATCTTTGCACAGGACGCGGCAGATGCGGGACCTGTGCTGTGCGTATCATCAAATCCGAATTCCCGCTGCCATCGCCTTCGGAATTGGAACTTCGGACATTGTACAGGATCGGTGCGCCGAGCGGCGCAAGGCTCGCGTGTCAGGTCAAGCCTGACGGTGGGAGGGTCGAAGTGCTGGCGGTTTACCCTGCCGATTACACCTTTGAGGATGCCAGACCTCTGGACGAGCCGTCTGCATCTGAGGCTCCCGCATGATTGCCCTGCGCCGCGCGATTGTCGGATTGATCTGCGGCCTTATCATCACGCTGTCAGGCGCTGTGTCTGCCCAAACAGACAGCACGATCGTGCCCCCCTCAACCAATGATATTCACGAGTTTACCCGCTTGTTGGCCGATGAACGCGTTCAGGAATGGCTTCGACAACAGGCAGAAAGCACCGAGGCAATCGCAACAGTAGACGCACCTGGAGTACGGGATCAGTTGAATGCCCTGGTCTTACATACACAAGGCCGCATTGCTGCACTTGTCCGCACATGGGAAGGGTTGGGGCAAGCCCCTGAACTGATGCAGGGCCGATGGAGAGAGCAAGTCACAGACGATCGCCGAGTGCAAAGCCTGACATTCGTACTGATATTCTTGTTTCTCGGTGCAGGCCTCGAATGGCTCTTCAGACAATATTCCAATCCCATGCGCCGCCGTCTTGAGATCACTCAATTCAAAACCCCTGCAAAACGCATCACAGCAGCGGTCACACGAGCAGGACTTGCCCTGACCGGATTGCTGGCTTTCGCTGTTGGCAGCATCGGCGCGTTCTCTGCATTTGACTGGCCGCCTATCCTTTTTGCGCTGATCCTCAATCTTTTGATGGCCATCCTCGTCATTCGTGCAGTCGGCACGACACTATTGCTGTTCTTCGCCCCTTTAGTGCCCCGCTTGCGGCTCGTGCCCGTCAGCACAGCCATGGCCCGACTGATCTCCCGCACAGCGCTGGCATTCGCCACTGTCTTGGTCGTCGCCGTCGCGTTCAGGGATGTTTTTGTGCAAGTGATCGAGGTGTTCGACCCGCAAGGTGGCGACAACGCTGTTCTCGCCGTCTCCGTCTTACTTGCCGTCGTCGTCAGCCTTACGGCGCTGTTGTGTCTTCATGCCGGTTTTATTCTCGCCGCGCGGATCAACCCTGACGCAGGGTCCAAGCCAGCCCGCAGATGGCGTAGGTTTCTCAGTCTGCTCATCATATTGTCATTCGCGCTTTGGGTCTTGGATTTACGCCTCATCATGTGGAGTGTTCTTTGCATCGGCATCTTGATTGTATCGTTGAAATTGTTCCGCGCTTGGGTTGATGAAGCTTTTGACGCCTCGATTGCCGACTACATGGCCAAGCTCCCGCCGCCACCCGTGATTGAAGCATCTGACGAGGTTATCGCAGATACTGACGCCGAAGAGGTTGTAGAGATCATAGATCCTTACGAGACCTACCGCCCAATTGCGCAGCGGGTGGTGCAGTTCGCGGCCATTATATTGTCGGGCCTTATTCTCGCTTTGATTTGGAAATTGGGAATCTTTGAGAAAACTGAGAACCCGACCGTCATGCAGCGGCTTTTCTCGGTGCTTCTCGACAGTGCAGCAGCTTTGCTGATTGCTGATCTGCTTTGGACGTGGGCACGCACGGCCATTGATCGCAGGCTAAATGCTTACCGTCCGCCTACCGATGGTTCAGCGCCGGGGCCTGAAGCACGGATGGCAACGCTTTTGCCACTCCTGCGCGTCGTCCTGTTGGTGACGCTGCTCCTGATGGTCGCAATGTCTATACTGTCTTCTTTGGGCGTAAATATTGCACCGATCCTTGCTGGAGCAAGCGTCTTGGGCATCGCAATTGGCTTTGGCGCGCAATCCTTGGTGAAGGATGTCGTTTCAGGCATCTTCTTCCTGATCGACGATGCCTTTCGAGTCGGCGAATATGTTGAGATCGATCAGTTGCGCGGCACGGTCGAGAAGATTTCGATCCGATCTCTGCAGATTCGCCATCACCGTGGTGCGGTCCATACGCTGCCATTCGGTGAGCTGAAGTCCATGACCAATTATTCGCGCGATTGGGTAATCATGAAACTCGAATTCCGCGTTCCCTTCGACACGGATCTGAAGTTGGTGAAAAAACTGATCAAGCAAGTCGGTGCGCAACTAAAAGAGAACCCTGAATACGGCGACAGCATCATCGAAACGCTGAAGTCACAGGGCGTGCGACGGATGGAGGAATTCAATATGGTGGTCGGCGTCAAATTCATGACCCGACCCGGTGAACAATGGCTGGTACGGCGCGACGCCTATCAGGGTGTTCGGGATGTATTCGACGCCAACGGGATACGGATGGCAGAACGCAATGTGAAAGTGGAAATCGCCGGTGACGAAGCGTTAACCGATGAACAGCGCAAGGCTGTCAGCGCCGCAGCACACGATGCAGTCACGAACAAATTGCCGTCCGCCCCTATTCCAGACGAGCCATAATGTCGTCT
>JBALTK010000128.1:0-11663 GCA_036964385.1 Sulfitobacter sp.
GGTGGTGCACTACACTCCGTTAACCCCGTCGCTTTGGGCAGCGGATGCGATGTCTTCGGAGAGAACAAACGCAGCTATACACTGATCAAGACCGAGAAATTTGGCACCGTGTGCTTTGTTGAAGTCGGCGCATTTGGTGTTGGCAGCATTGTGAACACCCGCACCTCAGGTACTGTCGCAAAGATGGACGAGAAGGGGTATTTTAAATTCGGTGGCTCCACAGTCATCGTGTTATTTGAAGAAAACACGGTCACGTTCAGCGATGACCTCGTTGCCAATAGCGCCGATGGAAACGAGACGTTGGTGAAGGTTGGTGAACCTTTGGCCACGTTAGTTGTTAATTAAAGCTAGATATTTATCGCGGTGACAAGGCAGGTAATTTCACGGCTAGGACGCAAACGGCTTGCCAAGGAACGGCGGCCTTGCCACTCTTGATGGTATTCTTGATAGGACCGTCTCCATGCCCCTGCGCCCACTCAATGTTGACCCGACCCATTGTTTCATTGGCGGTGCTTGGGCACCTTGTGACAGTGGGCAAACCCTTGAACTGATTAACCCATCGGACGGGAGTGTTTTGTGCGAGATTGCGCGCGCAGGTGCGTCTGACATCAACCGCGCTGTGAGTGCCGCACGGGCAGCTTTTGAGGGACCTTGGGGCCATGCAACTGCGGTTGAGCGTGGACGTGTACTGCAACGAATCGGCGCGCTTGTTCTTGAGAACATCGAGGAGCTTGCTGAACTGGAGGCATACGATGTTGGCAAGCCGCTAAGCCAAGCGCGGGCGGATGTCGTGGCACTGGCACGGTATATGGAGTTTTACGCAGGCGCGGTGGACAAACTGCACGGCCAGACTATCCCTTATCTTGACGGCTACACCGTTTACACTCTGCGCGAGCCGCATGGAGTGACGGGGCATATTGTGCCTTGGAATTATCCGATGCAGATCATTGGCCGCTCGGTCGGGGCTGCATTGGCGACAGGAAATGCCGCTGTGCTCAAACCAGCGGAGGAAGCGTGTCTGACCGCGTTGGCTTTCGGCGAATTGGCGCGGCGTGCGGGACTTCCCGACGGTGCGCTCAATATTGTGTCGGGTCTTGGGGCCGAGGCGGGCGCCGCTCTGACCTCACATGCGGGCGTTAATCATATCTCGTTCACAGGTTCGGTGGGGACGGGCCGTTTGATTCAGCAGGCAGCGGCACGGCATTTGGTGCCAGTCACGCTTGAGCTGGGCGGGAAATCTCCGCAGCTCGTGTTTGACGACGCCGATATCGACGCAGCGTTACCGTTTCTGGTGAACGCGGGCATCCAGAACGCAGGCCAGACTTGCTCGGCGTCTTCGCGGATTTTGGTGCAGCGCGGTGTTTATGATGAGGTCGTAAGCAAGATGGCCGAACGCTATGGCGCACTGCGGGCGGGGCCCGCGATGGATGATTTGGCGGTGGGGCCGCTGGTCTCGACGCGCCAAAAAGAAATTGTCGAAGGTTTTTTGTCCAAAGGGTCTGATCTGAACAAGGTGGCCCAAGGGTCGATTGTCGCGGATGCCCCTCACGGCGGGGCATATGTCGCGCCCACATTGTTCGAGGGCGTATCGCCTGATCACACATTGGCTCAAGATGAAATATTTGGCCCTGTGCAGGTTATCATCCCGTTCGACGATGAAGCCGAAGCGTTGGCGATTGCCAATGGGACAGCCTACGGCCTTGTCGCCTCAGTCTGGTCGCGCGACGGGGCGCGGCAGATGCGGCTGGCAAAGGCGTTGCGTTCGGGGCAAGTGTTCTTGAACAACTATGGTGCAGGTGGCGGGGTCGAATTGCCCTTTGGCGGATCTGGCCTGTCGGGGCATGGTAGGGAAAAGGGCTTTGAAGCTCTCTATGGCTTCACATCACTTAAAACAGTAGCGGCGTTCCACGGCTGATCGTGCAAATTTAAACTGACTTGGGAGGGTTGGACATGCGTTTAGAAGGAAAGACAGCGATCGTGACGGGCGGAGCGTCCGGCTTTGGTGCGGGCATCGTGCGCAAGTTTGTGGCAGAGGGTGCGCAAGTGATGATCGCCGACATAAACACTGCGATGGCGGAAGAGCTGCGGCAGGAGATGGGCGCGCATGCCATCGTCAGCACGGTCAATGTGGCCGACGGGGCAAGTGTCGCGGCGATGACAGCACAGGCCGTCGACGCATGGGGCCATATTGATATTCTGGTGAATAACGCAGGCATCACGCACTTGCCTGCACCGATGGAGACGATCAGCGACGATGAATTCGACCGTGTCTTCGCCGTGAATTGCAAATCCGTCTATCTGACGGCACGCAATATCGTGCCACTGATGAAAGCGCGTGGCGCTGGCAATATCCTTAACATCGCGTCGACGGCAGGTGTCTCGCCACGGCCAAATCTCAATTGGTACAACGCGAGCAAAGGCTGGATGAACAATGCGACCAAGGGCATGGCGGTAGAGCTCGCTCCCGCTGGCGTACGCGTCAATGCACTCAACCCCGTCGCGGGAGACACGCCATTGCTGGCGTCGTTCATGGGCGAGGACACGCCCGAGATGCGCGCAAAATTCATCTCGACGATCCCTCTGGGGCGTTTTTCAACACCGGAAGATATGGGGAATGCGGCCTGTTATCTGTGCTCGGACGAGGCGTCTATGATCACTGGAGTTTGCATGGAGGTGGACGGCGGGCGCTGTATCTGATGAAAAACCTAAACTTTTGACGCCCAATATCTTGGTATCGGTTCGCACCTTTCCTATTTAGCGCATAGAGTACGAAAAACCTATCGTCATGATTCCATATCGGGGCGAAACGACCGCCTAGAAGGCGCAGACCTTCAGGCCCCAACAGTATGGAGCGCACGTGTCCCTTCTTTTGATCGTTGCCTTGCCTTTTCTGGGTGCGTTGCTGCCCGGTTTGATGAACCAAGCGGGACGTGCGGCTTGTGCGGGGGTGACGTTCACGATCAGCCTTGCCGCGTTTGTCGGGCTCATGACAAACTTGCCTGCGGTGATGTCTGGCGATGTGGTGATGTTTCGCGCTGACTGGATTCCATCTTTGGGGCTGAACTTTACGCTCATGCTGGATGCGCTCGGATTTTTCTTTGCCACGCTTATCCTTGGAATTGGGCTCCTGATCATTACCTACGCGCGCTTCTATCTCGCGCGTGAGGATAATATGGGTGAGTTCTTCACCTATCTGTTGCTGTTCCAGGGGGCGATGGTAGGCATCGTCCTGTCGGATAACATACTGCTTTTGCTTGTTTTCTGGGAGCTGACTTCGCTCTCGTCGTTCCTGCTTATTGGCTATTGGAAACACTTGCCCGAGGGCCGTCAGGGTGCGCGTATGGCGCTGACTGTGACTGGCATGGGTGGCCTTGCGATGATCGGTGGCATGATGATCCTCGGCAACATCGCAGGCAGTTTCGATCTTAGCGTCATCCTGCAAAACCGCGAGTTGATCCAAGAGAGCAGCCTGTATCTGCCTGCGTTGATCCTGATCTTGATTGGGTGTTTTACTAAATCCGCTCAGTTCCCGTTCCATTTCTGGCTTCCTCACGCGATGGCGGCTCCTACGCCTGTGTCGGCCTATCTACACTCCGCGACAATGGTGAAAGCGGGAATTTTCCTGATGGCGCGCATGTGGCCTGTTCTGTCGGGGACGCCTGAATGGTTCTGGCTGGTGACGGGGGCAGGGCTCATCACGATGGTGCTGGGCGCGGTAATTGCGCTTTTCAAACATGACCTGAAAGCGCTACTGGCCTTCTCGACAGTCAGCCACCTTGGCCTGATCACCATGCTGCTCGGTACAGGGACCGCATTCGGCGCCATGGCCGCAGTGTTTCACATCCTGAACCACGCCACATTTAAAGCAGCGCTGTTCATGTCGGCAGGGATCATTGACCACGAGACGCACACGCGGGACATCCGCCGCCTTGGCGGATTGCGTCATTTGATGCCCATCACCTTTGTGATTGCCACACTAGCCGCACTCTCCATGGCGGGTATTCCTTTGCTCAATGGTTTCCTCTCAAAAGAAATGATGCTTGAGGAAGCCTACCATACGGTGCTCGGCGGCAATCATTGGATTGTGCCAACACTCGCGGTCATTGGTTCGCTTTTCTCCGCCGCCTACTGCTTCCGCCTGATTGGTCATACTTTCCTGGGTGCAAAACGTGACGACTATCCCGCCGCCCCTCACGATCCGCCTGCGGGACTGTGGCTGCCACCTGCGCTGTTGGTCGTTTTGGTTGTCGTAATCGGTGTAGCACCGTTTCTAGCGGAGCCAGCGGTCAAGGGTATCACTTCTGCCGTACTTGGCGGGGTGGTTGAGGTCCCGACGGCCTACTTCAAAATCTGGCATGGCCTTGTCCCTGCGCTTTATATGTCCGTCGTGGCTGTAGTCGGTGGTCTGATCGTGCTGGCGCTGTTTAACCCGTTGCTGAAACTCTGGGATGCGGCCCCACGTCCCGAAGCCAAGACCATTTTTGACGCTCTTGTCGAAGGCATCGTTCGCTTGGCCAAATGGCTAACCTTGCCGCTGCACAATGGTGCGTTCTCCCGCTATGGCGCGGTGATGGCGGTGACGGTAGTCATTGCGGGCTATTACGCGTGGCGCACGGGGACCGTCGGCCCCACAACCCGCGAAGTGCAACCTGTCGGCGCGATCGAGATTGCTGGCTGGGCAATGCTGGTGGCAGCAGTTGCCGGCATGGTGTTCCAGCACCGAAACCGTCTGTTGTCACTGGTACTGATCGGCATCGTGGGCCTCATGGTTTCAATCGCATTCGTATTCTTTTCCGCGCCCGATCTGGCGATGACGCAAATCACGGTGGAAGTGGTGACGACGATCCTGATGTTGCTGGCACTAAACTTCCTGCCCAACGAGACTCCCATCGAGAGCACGGTCATGCGCCGTTTGCGCGATGTGGCAGTGGCAGTTGCAGGTGGTGTAGCGGCAATGGCGCTGAGCTATCACTATCTTTTGCGTGATGCGATCACCTCGCCCATCTCCGAATTCCACCTCGCCAACAGCTATAAGGGCGGTGGCGGCACCAATGTAGTAAACGTGATCCTTGTGGACTTCCGTGGTTTTGACACCTTTGGTGAGATTATTGTACTCGGCATTGCCGCTGTCCTCATCTATGCGCTGACCGAGACATTGTTGGGCGGCCCTGTGCGCGCGCGCCTCCTGAACCGCACACCGGATAAGCCGCTGGCGGGGGATATGCACCCGATGATGATGGTTGTGATGACCCGTGTGCTTATGCCTGTCGTGATGATGGTCGGCTTCTATATCTTCCTGCGTGGCCATAACGAGCCGGGGGGCGGATTTATCTCTGGCCTCATCGTCTCGATTGGTCTGGTGATGCAATATATGGCAAGCGGCTATAGCTGGGCGAGCCAGCGCCAGCGCTATCCCCATCACGGTGTGATTGGTGCGGGTGTTCTGATCGCTGGGCTGACGGGGATCGGATCATGGTTCGTGGGCAAGCCCTTCTTGACGTCCGACTTTATGTACGTGCGCATCCCGCCGTTTGAAAAATTCGAACTGGCGACTGCTGCGCTGTTTGACCTCGGGGTGTTCCTCGCTGTTGTGGGGGCGGTGATGCTTTCACTCGACGGGTTCTCGCGCCTCGCAAGACGCGCCCATATAAAGGACAGTGACTACGCCATGGATATCAATCCTGCGCGATCCGAAAACGAAGCGCTTAAGGGGGGAGGATTGTAGCATGGAAATTCTTGTAGCTTCTGCAATCGGTATTCTGACCGCTGGTGGCCTTTATATGGTCCTGCGCTTGCGGACTTTTCCCGTTATCCTCGGCGTGTCGCTACTGACGTATGCCGTGAACGTATTTCTGTTTGCCTCGGGGCGTTTGACGACAGGGGCACCGCCAATATTGACGGATGCGACTGTGTATACGGATCCGCTGCCGCAGGCATTGGTGCTGACTGCGATTGTGATTTCTTTCGGGATGACCGCTGTGGTCGTGATGATCGCACTGGGGGCCTACCTCGGTACGGATGATGATCATATCGACGACGCCGAAGGCCGTGGGGAGGACGCGACATGACACATTGGCTGATTATGCCGGTTGTTCTGCCGGCGATCCTTGCTCCGTTTATCATCCTCGCCGCCCGTTATCACATGGGCATCCAGCGGGTGTTTTCAGTGGTGGGTGTACTGGCTATGATTGCTATCGCTCTGGGCCTCGCGGCCGAGACATCTGACGGCACGGTTATGCTCTATCAACTGGGCGATTGGGCGGCTCCATTCGGTATTGTGCTGGTCGGTGACCGTCTGAGCACGATGATGGTGCTGCTGCTCGCTGTGCTCGCGTTGTTTGTTTTGCTCTACGCCATCGGGTCAAAGTGGGACGAACGCGGACGACACTTTCATGTACTGTTCCAGTTCCAGCTTATGGGGATCGCTGGTGCGTTTCTTACGGGTGACTTGTTCAACCTGTTTGTGTTCTTCGAGGTCCTGTTGATTGCCTCTTACGGTTTGATGATCCACTCTGGCGGTAATACGCGACTGCGCGCGGGGGTTCAGTATGTCCTGTTCAATCTGCTCGGCTCGACCTTGTTTCTCTTTGCCCTTGGCGCGATTTATGCGGAGACGGGGACGCTCAACATGGCGGACCTTGCACAGCGGGTACAGCTAATCGGCGCGGACGAGACAGTTGGTATTCGTGTGGCTGCTGTGCTGCTTTTGCTGGTCTTTGCGATCAAAGCGGCTGTGGTACCGTTGCACTTTTGGTTGCCCAGCTCTTATGCCGAAGCACCTGCACCGGTCGCCGCCCTGTTTGCGATCATGACCAAAGTAGGTGCCTACGCCATTATCCGTGTCTACACGATGATCTTCCCTGTCGATCTTGAGGCGACTTCAGGTCTGCATGACACTTGGCTTCTTCCTGTAGCACTCTTGTCGCTCGCGGTTGGTGCCGTGGGTGTGCTCGCGGCGAAGAAACTGGACCGTCTGGTGGCCTTCGCAGTGATCAGTTCAATGGGGATGGTGATGGTGGCGATTGCGCTGTTTACCCCGGAAAGCATCGCCTCCGCGCTCTACTACATGGTGCATTCAACATTGGCAGCAGCGGCGTTGTTCCTGATCGTTGATCTGGTGCGTCAAAGCCGTGGACATCTGGATCTGCGCACTGATGCGCCTGTGGCAGGGGCTGCACTGGTCTCTGGGGTGTTTATGGTCGCGGCGATTGCCATGACTGGTTTACCACCACTCTCGGGTTTTGTGGGCAAGCTGATGGTGCTGAATGCAGCATTCGACAATGGTCCTGACGTTTGGGTCTGGTCTGTGGTCCTTGGCTCCAGTCTGATCAGTATTGTTGGGTTTGCGCGTGCGGGTTCTGTGTTGTTCTGGAAGTCGCAATCTGATGGTGCGCCCGTGGCAGATGCAAGTCGTCCAGCGCCTTCTGCACTGTCCTTTGCTGCGGTGGGCGGGATGCTCGCCCTGCTTATCGCGCATACCGTTTTTGCAGGTCCGATGTACAAATATACAACTGCGACATCGGCTCAGTTGTTTGCGCCTGACACGTATATCAGCACCGTCCTCGGCACACCGGGTAAGTTGAGCGGTGCAAAGGCTGATGCAAAAGATGTGACAAAAGAGGGGGATCACTAAGATGGCACGCCTGTTCCACTGGCTCTTTCCTCACCCGTTGCTGACGCTGTTGCTGACTATTGTCTGGACGCTTTTACAAAATGGTATCTCGGCGGGGATGGTTGTGTTTGGCCTAATCCTCGGAACGATCATTCCGCGCATGACCGCTGCTTTCTGGCCTGAACGGCCTGGCGGATTTCGCGTCGGTAAGATGATTTCCTATTCGATCATCGTGATTTGGGATATACTCGTTGCAAATGTTCAGGTGGCCTGGATCGTCCTCACCGTCCCGAATGCGAAGCTCAAACCGGCTTGGATCACGGTCCCTCTGGACCTGCGCAAACCCGAAGCGATCACTTTGCTGGCAGGGACAATCACGCTCACTCCGGGTACCGTATCTGCCGATATATCGGAGAGCGGACATCACCTGCTGGTGCATGTCTTGCACACCGATGATCCAGAGAGTGAAGTCACCTTGATCAAAAACCGTTATGAAGCGCGTCTGAAGGAGATTTTCGTATGACCCTTGCACTTGATCTCATGAATTATGCATTGATGCTCGCATTCGCGATTGTCGGCCTGTCGCAACTGATGGCGATGGTGCGGGTCGTCATAGGTCCTGATACAGGCGACCGTATTCTGGCGCTCGATACGATGGTTGTGAATGCAATCGGCCTGATTGTCCTGATGGGGCTAGCCCAAGGGACGCGCATCTATTTCGAAGTATCGCTGATTATTGCGATGCTCGGTTTTGTCTCGACCGTGGCTTATGCGCGGTTTGTACTGCGGGGGGACATCATCGAATGACCTTGGAAATTATTGCAATCTACGTCGTGATATTTTGTCTTGTGGTCGGCTCGATCTTTACGTTTGTAGGCGCTATCGGGCTGCTCAAATTCAATGACAGTATGACCCGCTTGCATGCTCCTACTAAGGTGGGGACCGTTGGTGTGGGGGCGATGCTGTTGGCCTCTGTTATCTATAATGGCGTATTCAGCGAGGGCGCGATGCAGGAACTGCTTATCATGGGTTTCCTCTTTGTAACCGCACCTATTTCTGCGAACTTCATTGCAAAAGTGAACATGCACCGCCGCTCTTGTGATGTCCCGCCAGAGTTGCCCGAGGGTGAGCAATGGGCCACATTCGATCTGCCTCCGACAGACAGAGTTTTGTCAGAACCTTCCATCGAAAAGGTTTAAAGCACAGCGAAGCTTTCCGCGAGGTGATCGAAACAGATGCGCACGCGGGGGCTCATCCTGAGCTCCTGATGTGCCGTAAGCCAGACGGGGATGCTACCGATTGGTAAGGTGGGCCAGAGCGGCACAAGCGTTTCGTCAGCGTCGCCTATCACCCGCTGGCCAAACCCGATACCCGCGCCCGCTTTGACCATCTGCCAGCAGACCACCTGATCATCCGAGCGGAAGGCGAAAAAGCTGCGGTCGACGTTGATGCCCATTTGCCGCATCCCGTCGATGATCAACGTGCTGCGATCATATCCGATCACTGTATGCTGCGCCAACTGCTCTGGCCCTTCGGGCATGCCATACTGCTCGACGTAACTGCGCGCGGCATAGATCCCGATAGGCAAGTCGGCCACTTTTTTCGCGATCAGGTCATTTTGGGTAGGGCGGTACATCCGCACTGCCAGATCTGCTTCACGTCGCAGCAGGTTTTCAGTTTGGTCAGACGCGACAAGTTCAAGACTCACCCCAGAGTGCTTGTTCCTCAGGCTGACCAACATGGGCGGCAGTAAATATGTCGCGGCGATCTGACTGGCTGTCAGGCGCACTGTTCCGCTCACCCCTTGAGCGAGCGCACCCGTAAATGACAACTGCGCAGCAGCATGCGCCATCGCGTCGGCGCGGGCCTGAACCGCAGCACCCTCAGGCGTGAGGGTCAGGCCAGATGATGTCCGAAAAAACAACCGCTGCCCAAGTAGACCTTCAAGCTGGTTCAAGTGGCGGCTGAGGGTGGGTTGGCTACTGCTTGTTTTCGATGCGGCAGCGGAAAGGGAACCCGCTTCACTGATTGCAGCGAATGATTGAAGCAGTTGCCAAGGAACGTCTGGGGTATTCATTTATGGATACCAATATTCTAAAAATCGCAATTATCCATTCATATTCTGATCGATAGGTTGATTTTGTCAACATCTTAGAAATGGAGAGCATTATGACCCGAACAGTCCTTATCCTCGGCGCAAATGGCCGCTTTGGCCGCGCAGCTACACAGGCTTTTGCCATTGCGGGGTGGCAAGTGCATGCCGCAACGCGCACGGGTAATACGCCAAAAATGGAGCGCATCACGCCTTTGGCCTGTGATGTAATGAACCGCGATTCAGTGATCGCAGCATCGCAGGGCGTCGATGTGATCGTGCACGCGGTTAATCCTGCTTATCCCGACTGGGCAAAAATGATGCCTGTGCATACTGACAATATCATCGCGGCGGGCCTTGCCACTGGGGCGACTGTGATGGTCGCCGGTAATGTGTATGTTTTTGGCGAAAACGCAGCTGAGGTTTATGAAGAGAGCAACGCATTCGCGCCTACCACCCGCAAAGGAGCGCTACGCGTTACGATGGAAACCGCATTTGAGGCGGCGGCGGTTGATGGCTTGCGCACTGTCATCCTGCGGGGGGGGGATTTTATCGAGCAGGCGAAATCGGGTAATTGGTTTGACAGTTATATCACCAACAAGGTTCACAAAGGCGTGTTTACCTATCCGGGCCGTATGGATGCAGTACATGCATGGGCGTACCTACCTGATATGGCTCGGGCGATGGTTGAATTGGCTGAGACGCGTGACACGCTGCCGACGTTTAGCAGTTTCGGTTTCGAGGGGTACAGCCTGACAGGGGAGGAGCTAAAGGCTGCAGTTGCTTCTGTAGTCGGTCAGCCGCTGAAATCTGCTTCGTTTCCATGGCCGTTGATGCGGATCATCGGTCTTTTTAGCCCGCTGGTGCGGGAGGTGCTCGAGATGCGATATCTGTGGGATACGCCCCACCGTGTAGATGGAAGCGCTTTGCGTGCTGTCCTGCCTGATTTCACGCCGACCACGTTGAAAGCTGCAATGGCAGATGTGTTGGGAAATGAGGTGGTGAAAGGTTTTAGTCAGCAGGCAAACAGGCTGCGATCTGCTTGACAAAACCGCCGTGCTTGGGTCCTTCTGGGCCAAATATTTTCAGGAGAGTTGCCATGATGAGAACACGTGCCGCCGTTGCTGTTGAAGCAGGAAAACCGCTCGAAATCATGGAGGTCAATCTGGAGGGCCCAAAGCGCGGGGAGGTTCTGGTCGAGATCAAAGCCACTGGCCTGTGCCACACAGATGAGTTCACCCGTTCGGGCGATGACCCCGAAGGCATCTTTCCCTGCATCCTTGGTCACGAGGGTGCGGGTGTGGTTATGGAAGTGGGCGAGGGGGTCACCACGCTGGAAGTCGGCGATCACGTCATCCCGCTTTATACCCCTGAATGCCGAGAGTGTGAGTATTGTTTGTCGGGTAAAACCAACCTGTGCCAGAAAATTCGTGTGACCCAAGGGCGTGGGCAATTGCCAGACGGCACAACACGGTTTTCCATGCTCGATGGCACGCCGATCCACCACTACATGGGCTGCTCCACTTTCGCCAATCACACGGTTGTGCCTGAAATCGCACTGGCCAAGGTTCGCAAGGACGCGCCCTTTGACAAGATTTGCTACATCGGGTGCGGTGTCACCACAGGCATCGGTGCGGTCATCAATACGGCAAAGGTCGAGATTGGCGCGCGTTGCGTGGTCTTTGGTCTGGGCGGTATCGGCCTCAACGTAATCCAGGGCTTGCGGTTGGCAGGAGCGGACCAGATTATCGGCGTCGATCTCAATGACGATAAAGAAGAGACTGGAAAATATTTCGGTATGACCGATTTCGTGAACCCCTCCAAAGTGGATGGTGATCTGGTCGAGCATCTGGTGGAGCTGACTAAAGGCGGCGCAGATTACACGTTCGACGCGACAGGCAACACTCAGGTCATGCGCACCGCCCTTGAGGCCGCGCATAAGGGCTGGGGTGAGAGCAT
>JBALTK010000129.1:0-11631 GCA_036964385.1 Sulfitobacter sp.
CTTCAACGCTCGCTTGGGCTATCACGATGATTTCGTCCCCCGACGGCACATTTAGTCCACCATGCACGGCGGTCACTTCGGCCCTTCCGCGCGGCAATGTTGCGCGCAACGCGTCGAGGTCGAGCGCGTCAGGATCTTGCACCCCAACCGTAACCTGTACCCTCATCGCGTCATGCGGCAGTTCCAGCACCCCAAACAACTGCAGCGACGAATGACGAAACGCATCCTCGATCGCGCGTTTGGCGGCTTTGGTGTAATCCATGCCGTGCAGGTCATTGCCCATGCCCATCTCGATGATCACTCGTTGTTCGGTCATGTGCGTTTCTCCATGTCAAAACCCACAGACAGCGCAACATTCGCCATGATCGTGGGATTGCCTGTCCCTTCGGGGCGCGGCACGTCGAGGCCGCCCTTGGTCACGTTCACTGTCACATCGCCGTAAGGGAACACTGCACGCAGCACCTCTGCGTCCACCTCGTCAGGCTTTTGTACGCCCACATCCAGCGTGATCCGCATATCCGCTTTATCAAAGCCGAAAAGCTCGGCCAGATTGATCGAATTGTGCCACAGCGCGTCTTTGACTGCCCGCTCCGCCGCTTGGGTATAATCGCCGCGTCGCAGGGAGGTTCCCATGCCGAATTCCACCAACAGTTTCTGCATCGCCATTCCCCTAGTCTTTTGCGCCAAATACAAAACATTTGTCCCGCCGTATCGTCAGCCACATCACCGTGCCCGTCTTTGGCATAAACACATTCGGCACCGTTGCCTTGAGCATGGAGCCGTCATGATCCATCCGGAACTCGATCAAGCTCTCATTGCCCATAAACCGCGCACGTTCCACCACTGCGCGTGCAGGTGTGCCATCTGCCGCAGTGGGCAACGGACCTTTGCCCGCGCGGTCGAAATCAATGCGCACATGTTGCGGGCGAAATACGATATCTACCGATGTGCCATCAGGAATACCGGGGGCCAAAAAGCGCCCAAAGGCAGTATGGGCGAGTGCGCCCGAGACATTTGCCCGCACCACATTAGCATCCGAGAAGAACGAGACAGCAGCACGGTCAATGGGCCGCGTATAGACGTTATACGGCGCGCCCTGCTGCACGATCTGACCATCACGCATTAAAGCGATCTCATCGGCCATGCGCATTGCCTCATCAGGCTCATGCGTCACCAGTAAAACAGCAGTGTCTTCTTCCTTGAGGATACTCAACGTCTCATCACGGATACCGTCACGCAGGCGATTATCAAGACCTGAGAACGGCTCATCCATCAACATGATACGCGGCTTTGGGGCTAAAGCACGGGCCAACGCCACGCGCTGCTGCTCGCCGCCTGAAAGCTGGTGGGGATATCCGTCGATAAAGCGGAGCAAGTCCACGCGCGCCAGCAATTCTTCCACCCGTGCGCGCTTGGACGCCTTATTTCCGCGCAGGCCATAGGCCACATTGTGGGCAACGCTGAGATGCGGGAACAATGCAAAATCCTGAAACATCAATCCGATCTCGCGCCGCTCTGGCGGGATCCTGAAAACAGTGTCACAGATCAGTTCACCATCTACGTGAATGGTGCCGCTATCCTGCATCTCTACACCCGCAATCATCCGCAAGGTCGTAGATTTGCCACAGCCAGACGGCCCCAAAAGGCAGGTCACCTGACCAGGCATAATCTTGAGGCTCACATCATCGACAACCGCGCGGCCTTCAAAGCTGCGCCGCAGGTTGCGGATTTCCAAACGCGGGGTCTGTTCTTGCATGACTGGCTTATCCGATCATTTCTGTCGGATAGCAGCTATCAGCGGGACCGCGCCCCTGCAAGCACTGCCGCAAATCCTGTGAGAAGAACGCAGATACAGATCAGCAACAACTGCTCGTACTTATGCCCCTCGATCAACCACGGCGTGATCATTTCCCAACCACGGGCGAAATAGATAAATGCGCCCGCCATCGCCGCACCAAAAGCCACCAAATAAGCCCAAAGTGCGATCTGACGCCCCATCACCAGCCCTACTATTAGCACTGGCGTCAGAAACATCGATGCCGTCCCGCTCACCGCGACTGCATCAAACAAGGTAGCATTGCCCCAAAGCGTGAGCAGCGTCCCCGCCAGCATGAACACCACCATCACCACCCGACCAACTGTCAGCGTGCGCGGCAAACCGCCCTCCTCCACGACCAGCCGTGCAGCGGAGCTCAGCGCGGAATCAAGCGTGCTGAGCGCGGAGACCAAAAGCGAGATCATCAGCAAACCGAAGACCCAAGACGGAAACATTTTAACCCAAGTCCCAATCAGTTCCCCCTCATACGCGGCGCCCACAAGCCCTGCCTGAATACCAAAAAAGCCGAAACCGATAATGCACAGCGTACTGATCCAGAAGGCATGAAGAAACGACAGAGCTGTGGTCGCCTTATCGGCGATAAACCCGCGGTCCATCATGACCGGATCATGGGCAGGATAAGAGAACACCTGCAACGCGGCGACGGCCAATAGCACCCAGCCGTTATAGCTGCCTGCCGTCCCTTGCGCAGTTACGACAGCGCCCAGATCAAAATCAGGAGAAATCACCAACGCGACGAACGCCACGCCGAAGACCACAAGAAATACCAGCATCTGCACCACATCAGTGCGTAACGCTGCCGACAACCCGCCCCACGCGGAATAGGCCAGCCCCAGCACCGCGACGATCCAGATCGCTGTCGTGCCGCTCCCCTCCAACACCGCGTTAAAGATCAGGCCCACTACGATGAGATTCGCAAACACTTCGGACAAAAGCCGCAGTGCAATCACGCTATTATAGCACCCGTTGCCCACACCGCCGAACCGCGCGCCGATCCAGTCCTGCACCGAAGTCGCACCGCCCTCGCGCAAGCGCCCGACGATAAACCCACCCGTGAGGAACGAGCCATAGTATGCTGCATAGGCCAAGGTTCCTGCGATGCCGTAGTAATACCCAAGGATCGCAGCATTCATCAGGCTACGTGCAAAAATCCAGGTCGTAACCTGACTAAGCACGAGCACCCATAGCCCAGGGTTGCGGCCCGTTGCACCCTGCCCGCCAAAGAACCCTTCGACCGTGGCACGGCGTGGCGCGGCAAGGAACGAGGACAGAACAATAGCGCCGAACACAGCTATCAAAACTACAGGATGCATAGGGAACCTTTCAAAAAACTCTCCCGCAGCGCTAAGTCAGCGGTCACCTTATATCCATCCTAAAAAGTGCGACCTGTCACAAATGTGAAGAAGTATCAGTCCGTCAGCGTGAAATCAGCGCGCGCCACATCACGTCCGTTCACTTGGACGGTAATAGCATGCGCCCCAGCATGCAGGGTAAATGTGCTGGCCCCGCCTTTGAATTTGTGGGCCTTCTTCATCACCAGTGGCACGGCGGGTTTCACCACGCCTGCTTTGAGCTTGAACACCTTCTCAGAGACCTTGCCCGAAGGCCGTGCAAACGAGATGCGGTAATCCACCAACACAGGCACGGCTTCGTCGCCGTGCAGTGTCAGCTCGATCTCGAGTGCGCCACCGATAGGAACAACCTCGTTCGCCAGCGAAATTTGCGCCGACACAGGCGCATCAGCATTATAGCCCAACGCCGCCATTGCCCCTTGATGACCCTGCTTTATCAACGTGCGAAGCGCGTGCCGTTTGATCCAGTCCAGCTCTTTTGCGTTTTGTGCGCCAAGTGCCTCCCATTGCATCAAACGCTCCAAAACCGCATCCGGCACGACCTTGCTCAGATCGTTTAGGTGGTTCGCAACCGAGCGTGTTACAAATCGCGCCGTGTCAGTATGGAGCACGTCCAGAAGCGGCAGGGTCTGTTCTGGTGCCAGCCCCACGTTTTGCGCCCACGGCAAACGCGGCCGCGTCCCCTCACTCACCAAACGCCGCACATGGTAGTTTTCATCAGCAGCCCACGCGGTCAGCTCCGCCAATGTTTCCTCAGGCCAGCGGTTAAGGAAGTGGCGGATATAGAACTCCATGGAGAAGCGCTGTGTCGCGTTATAGAGTACAGCCATGGCGCGGATGCGGTTCGCCTCCAGCCCATGCCGTGCCGCGAGGATACCGTGCACACAGTGGATAAACTGGCCAAAATCATCGTCAGTTTCGAATGGAGACAACCGCACAGGCATGGCTGCTTCAAGTTGGCCCGCCATGACAGAAAAATCACCCGCCAACTGCTCTTCCAAGCAGTCGGCCATCCACTCCATCCGCGCCATCAACTCGCGCTCGGGAAAGCCCGCCAACGCCTTCACAGAAAAGCGCGCAGGGTCAAAGTCGGGCACACCAGCGGCAAACTCAGCCGCCAACTGCCCGACAGTTTCTGCGTTAAACAGATGATCCTTAAGCGAGAATTTCTCAGCCATTACATCGTGATATTCGTCGCACCGCCATCAAGGAGGATTGATTGCCCCACGATGAACCCCGCATGCGTCGAGCAAAGGAAGGCACAGGCTGCGCCAAACTCGTCGCGCGTGCCATAGCGGCCTGCAGGAATAGTCGCCGCCCGCTCGCTGCGCGCCTCGTCCAGCGTGATCCCCTTCGCCGCGACCACTCCGCCATCGAGTGAGTCGGCACGGTCGGTTGCGTGAATACCGGGCAGCAGATTGTTGATCGTTACACCCTTCCCCGCCACTTGGCGGCTCGTCCCCGCCACATATCCAGTCAGGCCGGTCCGTGCCGAGTTGCTCAGCCCCAGCACACCAATCGGTGCGCGTACGGATTGCGATGTAATGTTAACCACACGGCCCCAACCACGGTCCATCATTGCAGGCACCAGCGCTTTGATCAGCGCAATGGGCGCGAGCATATTAGCGTCCAGCGCCTTGATGAAATCTTCGCGCTCCCAATCGGTCCACATGCCCGGAGGGGGACCACCTGCGTTATTGACCAGAATATCCACGCCTTGCGCGGCCTTGATCACGGCCGCTTGTCCCTCTTCCGTCGCCACATCAGCAGCCACAGTAACGACACTCACACCGTAGGTTGTGCGCAACCGCTCGGCCGAGGCCTCAAGCGCTTCGGACCCGCGCGCGTTCATCACAAGATCGACACCCGCCGCCGCAAGATGCTCGGCACAGCCAAGCCCCAAACCCTTGGAGGATGCGCACACCAGCGCTTTTTTACCTTTGATACCCAGATCCATAACGTCTCTCCCTGTCAATTTGCCACAGTGCTACCCCAGCGTATCGACACACGCCAGCAAAACACCCCTCCATTGACCGCAACCTGCCATAATTCTAATGTATCGTTACGGTTAAAGAAGTTCAAAGAAGGCACTTCAGATGTCCACAGGCTCCCTCTCGTCTCAAAGCGTTCCAGTCTATGTTGCGGGACAATTCCGCGCCACGGACGGGGCGAATATGGGCGACGTAATCTCATTTTCGAGCGAGCTGATCCTTGATGACGTGTACGAGATGGACTTTGGGGCCGAGCCTGCACGCCTGTCACTGATCGCGCGCGATGATGCCAGCTTTGCAATTGGCCATGACACCAAAATCGGAACCCCCGGTGCGATTGTGTATCTCGACAGTGCCCTGCTTTTTATGTCCCCGGATGGTTCCACCTCTGATGCGCTTCTCCTCGTCGAAGTAGATGAAGCTGGCGATATCGCCGAAATTTACGTGCTGCCCTTCAGCGCGCTCGCCTCAAAAGTAGAATACCGCCTTGTGGGGATCGACAGTGAAACCGCGCACAGCAAATTCGCCCAAGTGGCCTGCGTCAGCTTTACCCGCGGGACCCACATTACGATGGCCTCAGGCGCTCAACGCCCAGTGGAGGATCTTGTCGTTGGCGACCGCATCCTGACCCGCGATGATGGCGTTCAAACTCTCCGCTGGATTGGGACCTCGACCACCCGCGCCGTAGGGGAGTTCGCGCCCATCCGCATCGCTGCTGGAACGCTCAATAACACCGCAGACCTCTTGGTCAGCCCCGATCACCGCCTCTTTATCTACCAGCGCACGGATGAGTTGGGCGCAGGCCGTTCCGAGCTTTTGGTAAAAGCGCGCCACCTTGTGAACGGTGATAGCGTGAAAACCTCTGAAGGTGGCTTTGTCGATTACTTCCAACTGCTCTTTGACAGCCACCAGATTATCTATGCTGAGGGCATCGCCGCCGAAAGCATGCTGATCAACAGCCGCACGCGCCCCGTTCTGCCCACAGACCTCTCCGAGCGCCTTGGTAAACATGTTAAAGGTCACTCCGATCTGCCCCATGCAGGGCTTGATGTGAACGAGGGGTTGCTCAAGCATCCTGATGCCGCCGCCTTGCTGAAAAAGGCGTCTGGCCGCTAGGCTTGCCTCTACGCCTGTGTAGGGTATGAGTAGCGCCGAATTACACAGTGCCACAGGCCATCGGTCGCGTGCGAATTAAAGATCAGGAACGAACCGTAACATGCTGGATACAAACAACAACCGACCTGATCTACCACCAGAGATTGCGCGCCGCCGCACCTTTGCGATTATCAGTCACCCTGACGCGGGCAAGACGACACTGACCGAAAAATTCCTTTTGTTCGGTGGCGCGATCCAGATGGCGGGCCAAGTGCGCGCCAAGGGCGAAGCGCGCCGCACCCGCTCCGACTTTATGGCCATGGAAAAAGACCGTGGTATTTCGGTCTCCGCATCGGCCATGTCTTTCGATTATCAGGGGCGTGACAAGAATTACCGTTTCAACCTCGTGGATACACCTGGTCACTCGGATTTCTCTGAAGACACCTACCGCACGCTGACCGCCGTGGATGCCGCCGTGATGGTCATCGACGGTGCCAAGGGTGTGGAAAGCCAAACACAAAAGCTGTTTGAAGTTTGCCGCATGCGCGACCTGCCCATTTTGACTTTTTGTAACAAAATGGACCGCGAAAGTCGTGATGTCTTCGAAATCATTGACGAAATCCAACAGAACCTCGCGATTGATGTAACCCCCGCCAGTTGGCCAATCGGTGTAGGTCGTGATTTTGTCGGCTGTTATGATATCTTACGCGACCGCCTTGAACTGATGAACCGCGCAGACCGCAACAAGGTCTCGGAAAGCATCAAGATCGAAGGGCTGGATGACCCAAAGCTTGCCGAGCATGTGCCAGCGAACCTACTCGACAAGCTCAAAGAAGACCTTGAAATGGTCCGCGAGTTGATGCCGCCACTTGATCCCGCTTTGATGGCCGAAGGATCGCTCACCCCTATCTGGTTCGGTTCCGCGATCAACTCCTTTGGCGTCAAAGAGCTCATGGACGGTATCGCCATTTTCGGACCAGAGCCGCAAATCCAAAAGGCACAGCCTCGCGAAATCCTGCCAGAAGAAAAGAATGTCACAGGCTTTGTATTTAAAGTTCAGGCCAACATGGACCCCAAGCACCGCGACCGTGTGGCGTTTGTCCGTCTCGCCTCCGGCCACTTTGAGCGTGGTATGAAACTCACCCATGTGCGCACCAAGAAAGTGATGACAATCGCCAGCCCCGTCATGTTCCTCGCCGCTGACCGCGAATTGGCCGAAGAAGCATGGGCAGGCGATATTATCGGCATTCCCAACCACGGACAGCTGCGCATCGGCGATACATTAACCGAGGGCGAAGCGATCCGTGTCACGGGCATCCCCTCCTTCGCGCCAGAGCTGTTGCAAGGCGTTCGCGCAGGCGATCCGCTCAAGTCCAAGCACCTCGAAAAAGCATTGATGCAATTCGCGGAAGAAGGCGCCGCTAAGGTCTTCAAGCCCTCGATCGGGTCAGGCTTTGTCGTCGGCGTTGTGGGCCAACTCCAGTTCGAAGTGCTGGCCAGCCGGATTGAGCTAGAATACGGCCTACCCGTTCGCTTTGAACAATCCCAATTCACCTCAGCACGCTGGGTCACGGGCCCAAAAGCGGCCGTAGATAAATTCACCGAAGCCAATAAACAGCATATCGCCACCGATAATGATGGCGACGTTGTCTATCTTACGCGTTTGCAGTGGGACATTGACCGCGTTGACCGCGATTACCCCGATATTAAGCTGACAGCGACCAAGGAAATGATGGTCTGATGGTGAAATGGGGCATCGTCGCAACGATCAAGGCGGATACGCCAACGATCTTGCGCTTTGTCGCCTACCATCTCGAACTCGGCGCGCACCGCATCTACATCTACCTCGACGCTGCCAATCCTGAGGCACAAGAAGCACTGCGCGAACACCCCAAATGCCGCGTAGTGCGATGTGACGAAGGGTATTGGAACCGCCAGAACAACGGCAATCGTCCTGCGATGCACCAGCCACGCCAGACCATAAACGCCACACGGGCCTACAACCGTGCCAAGGAGGTCGACTGGCTGATCCATATGGATGTAGACGAGTTCTTGGTCGCGCAGGGCCAAATCGCTTCGCACCTCGCCGCTCTGCCTTCAGATATTCAATGCGCCCGCGCGCGGCCGATGGAGCTGCTCGCAGGGGGTGATCCGCAAACCGAAGCTGCGTTCAAGACATTCATCCCAGCGGGCAAGAAACGCGAACAGGTGGTCGCCAACCTCTACCCTACTTTCGGCCAGCACCTGAAAGGCGGGTTCCTCAGCCATATTGCAGGCAAAATCTTTGTGCGCACTGGGATCAAGGGCCTCAAACTCCGAATCCATAATGCTTTTCTCAATAGTGAGACGAACCCCAATCACATCGAGATGTCGGAAATCCAACTGGCCCACTTCCACGCTGCCGACTGGGAAACATGGCACGCCCATTTCGCCTACCGCTTTGAGCAAGGATCGTACCGCGCCGATCTGGGGCCTGCGCGCAGCCGTGAGCGTGGTGGAATCACCACGCATGAGCTGTTCACCCTCATCCAAGAGGAAGAAGGTCCGTCAGGCCTGCGCGCATTTTTCGATGAGGTCTGCGCCGACACCCCCGCGCTGCGCGGGCGCCTTGAGGCTGCAGGACACCTGCATTGCGCCAGCTTCCAATTTGACACAGCTTTAGCCAAACATTTCCCAAACTTCGCAAATATTTGACGCTCCCCTCGCAAATTGCTATGCGCAAGGAATATGTGTCGCGGCAGGTGCCGCCCCTTGGGCCAATCGGGCCGACGCAAAAGCTGCCGCGGGCCAAATGAGTGTCCGCAACTAACGGATACACATGATAAAATTTTCTGATTTAAGCCTGAACCCCAAGGTCCTGAAAGCGATTGCAGAGGCTGGTTATGACACGCCCACGCCGATTCAGGCAGGCGCCATTCCACCCGCTCTCGAAGGGCGTGACGTTTTGGGCATCGCCCAAACAGGTACAGGCAAAACAGCCGCCTTCACCATGCCAATGATCACCATGCTGGCCCGTGGCCGCGCACGTGCGCGCATGCCCCGCTCTTTGGTGCTCTGCCCCACGCGTGAGCTGGCAGCCCAAGTCGCCGAAAACTTCGACGTCTACGCCAAATATACAAAGCTGACCAAAGCACTGCTGATCGGTGGCGTCTCGTTCAAGGAGCAAGACAAGTTGATCGACAAAGGCGTTGATGTTCTCATCGCCACCCCTGGCCGCTTGCTCGACCACCACGAGCGCGGCAAACTTATCCTTACAGACGTCAAGGTCATGGTTGTCGATGAGGCAGACCGCATGCTCGACATGGGTTTCATCCCTGACATCGAGCGTATCTTTGGCCTCACGCCTTTCACCCGCCAGACGTTGTTCTTCTCCGCCACTATGGCGCCAGAGATCGAGCGGATCACCAATACATTCCTTAGCAACCCCGAGCGGATCGAAATGGCCCGTCAGGCCACCACATCCGAGAACATCACCCAAGGGGTTCTGATGTTCAAAGCGTCGCGCAAAGACCGCGAAGCCACGGAAAAACGCAAAGTGTTGCGTGCACTCATTGATGCCGAAGGCGACAAATGCACAAACGCAATCGTCTTTTGCAATCGCAAGATGGACGTAGACGCAGTTGCCAAGTCATTGAAAAAGCATGGCTATGATGCGGCCCCTATCCACGGTGATCTGGATCAAAGCCAGCGTACAAAAACCCTTGATGGTTTCCGCGCAGGTGATCTCAAACTCCTTATCGCGTCCGATGTCGCAGCGCGCGGCCTTGATGTGCCATCGGTAAGTCACGTCTTTAACTTTGACGTGCCAAGCCATGCAGAAGATTATGTACACCGCATCGGACGTACAGGTCGCGCTGGCCGTGACGGCAAAGCGATTATGATCTGCGTGCCGCGCGACGAGAAGAATTTTGAAGACGTGGAGCGCCTTGTTCAAAAGGAAATTCCACGCCTTGAGAACCCGCTTGGCGGTGACAAACCTGCAGAGGCAAAAGCCCCTGCTGCAACGTCTGGTGATGACACAAAGACAACCGAGAAGCCAAAACGCAGCCGCTCGCGCAGCCGTAAAACTTCTGATGCGCCAAAAGCAGACGCAGCTGTCACAACCGAAACGCCAGTCGAAGCCAAAGCTCCTGCGAAGTCTACACCACCCAAGGCTAACTCCCGCGCTATGGAAGCGCCCAAGGACGCCCCACAGGCAGAGATCAAGCAAGAGCCGGCAGCAGCAGCAGAGCCCAAAGCAAAGCCAGAGCCAAAGCAGGATGCACCCCAAGCAGATGCGCCAAAGGATAATGATACATCCGACCGTCGCACCTCACGCTCACGCGGTGGCCGGAGCAACAACAACGACCGTGGCGGTAACAACAAGGTCTTGGGCCTTGGCGATCACACCCCCACTTTCATCGAGCTTAGCTTTGCGGATCGTCCCAAGGACTAAGTCCCAGAGCTCTAAAACAAAAAAAAAGCCCCGCAGATCCTGCGGGGCTTTTTTTTATTAACCGAGGCTCGAAAGCCCCGAAGGGATCAGCTCAAACGGCTGACCACTACGGTGACTTCCGGCTTTTTGCCGATTTCGTTTTGCGAGGACTGACGCGCAACTTTACGCAGTCCATCATCCAGCGCCTTGTCGTCACGCAGGGTCTTCGCCCCTACCCGACCCAGCCACTGACCCAGATCATGCTCTACAACATCTGTGAGTGTCGTATTGCTCACGCCTTTTTCCGGCAGACCCATTGTGTCCACCCAAGGGTCACCCAACGCTTCGTCATTCTCATCCATCAAAATGGTGACGGTCATATGTCCGTTGAGCGCCATACGGATACGGTCACGGACCACGCCGTCAAGCGCGCCAACCTGACATGACCCGTCCAGATAGGTGCGGCCTGTCTCGACATATTCCGCAACTTTCGGCGCGTTGCCTGACAGGTCGATCATCATGCCGTTCACAGCCATCACACCAGCATAGCCCTTGCCGTTCGCAATTTTCACATGCTCACGCAGGTGGCGATGCTCACCGTGCATCGGGATAATCGCCTGAGGCTTAAGCAGGTCGTGCAGCGTCTCGATGTCAGGGCGGTTTGCATGGCCCGACACATGATACTTGCCCGAGCTGTCATCGACCACATCCACACCAATTTCGGAAAATTGGTTCATGATGCGGATCACACCCTTTTCATTGCCTGGAATGGTCTTGGACGAGAAGAGGAACATATCGCCCTCTTGCATCGTCAGGCCCATGTACTTCCCACGCGCCAACTGCGCAGAGGCAGCGCGGCGCTCACCCTGAGAGCCGGTCACCAACAGCAACAGGTTTTCGCGCGGTACGTCACGCGCCTGCTCTGGACTAATCGTTGGCGGG
>JBALTK010000130.1:0-11461 GCA_036964385.1 Sulfitobacter sp.
CGAGGCACAAAAGAAAAACTGGCTACCCAAGATGATGACCGGCGAGCTTGTCGGCGCTCTGGCGATGACCGAACCGTCCACCGGATCCGATCTACAAGCGATCAAGACAAAAGCGGTCAAGGACGGCAATGCTTACCGCCTGTCGGGCCAAAAGACCTTCATCACCAACGGTCAGCACGCAAACCTCATTATCGTTGCCGCGAAAACAGACCCGTCGCTCGGCTCCAAGGGGATGAGCCTTGTGGTCGTGGAAACCGACGGTGCTGCTGGATTCCAGCGTGGCCGCAACCTCGACAAAATCGGCAAACATGCCTCTGACACCTCCGAGCTGTTCTTCGACAACGTCGAAATTCCGCCCGAAAATATTCTTGGCGGCGAAGAGGGTAAAGGCTTCTACCAGATGATGCAGCAGTTGCCGCAAGAGCGCCTTATCATCGGATGCGAAGCCGTCGGTGCAATGGAAGGTGCTGTGGCCCGCACCATTCAATACTGTCAGGAACGCGAAGCGTTCGGCGGCCCCCTCACCCAGTTCCAGAACACACGCTTCAAACTGGCCGAGTGCAAAACCAAAACCATCGTTGCCCGTGCGTTCCTTGATCAATGTATCGCCGAGCATCTGCGCGGTGAGCTGACTGTAGACCGCGCCGCAATGGCGAAATACTGGTTGACGGACACCCAAGGTGAAGTGCTCGACGAATGTCTGCAACTGCACGGCGGTTATGGCTTCATGCAGGAATACGCCATTGGCGAGATGTGGACCGACGCCCGCGTCCAACGCATCTATGGCGGAACAAACGAAATCATGAAGGAGCTGATTTCCCGTAATCTTTGACGGCGGCGCCACGTGAGAGCGAGGGGTAAATGTACGGGCGAAAGAATGACGCCCCGATCCGCACCCCAAGCTTCGTCATGTTGCCTTTAAACATACGCGGGCCCGCCCGCACCCGACACAAACAACAGGAACCGGACCTATGACAATCAAACTCCACTGCTTTGGCGAAAGCGGCAACGCTTATAAAGCTGCACTCGCGCTCGAACTCTCTGGTCTGGCGTGGGAGCCGGTGAAAGTTGATTTCTTCGGCGGCGAAACACGCACCCCCGATTTCCGAAGCCAGATCAACTCATTGGGCGAAGTGCCTGTCATGGTAGACGGCGACGTCAAACTGACCCAATCCGGCGTAATCCAAGACTATGTCTCAGAGAAATCGGGCAAGTTCGGCGGCAAAGACGCGGCCGAGCGGCGCGAGATCATGCGTTGGGTGCTGTGGGATAACCACAAGCTCAGCTCGATGGCTGGCATGACACGGTTCTTGATGAACTTCCTGCCAGCCGACAAGCAGCCCAAAGAAGTGATCGCATTTAATCAGGGCCGCCTCACCGCATCCTATGAATTGCTGAACGCCCACCTTGAGGGCCGCGACTGGATCGTCGGCGATGGCATTACCAACGCCGATCTAAGCTGCTGTGGCTACCTCTATTACCCTGAACCGTTCGGTTTTGACCGCAGCGCGTATCCGAACATCGACGCATGGCTGACACGCCTGTCGGAAACACCGGGCTGGAAAGCCCCTTATGACCTGATGCCCGGCTCCCCTGCCGACCGCACCTGAATTCGAATGTCGGCCTATTTGGCCAAACAAGGAGATTATAATGACCGAAGCCTATATCTATGACGCCCTGCGCACCCCGCGTGGCAAAGGCCGCGCTGATGGCGCACTGCACGAACTGACCTCCCTGCGCCTCTCCGCGCTCACGCTCAACGCGCTCAAAGAGCGTAACAATCTTGAAGGCCACGCCGTCGAAGACGTGATCTGGGGCAACGTGACCCAAGTGATGGAGCAAGGTTCCTGCCTCGCGCGCTCTGCCGTGCTGGCGTCCGATCTGGACGAGCGTATTCCAGGTCTGGCGATCAACCGTTTCTGCGCTTCTGGCATGGAAGCTGTGAACCTCGCCGCGAACCAAGTTAAAGGCGGTGCAGGCATGGCCTATATCGCAGGCGGCGTTGAAATGATGAGCCGCGTTCCCATGGGTTCCGACGGCGCAGCAATTGCCGCTGACCCTTCCATCGCGATGGAACAGTATTTTGTACCCCAAGGTATTTCGGCAGACATTATCGCCACAGAATACGGGTTCACCCGCGACGAGGCCGATCAGTTGGCCATCGCCTCCCAACAGCGCGCAAAAGTGGCGTGGGACGAGGGCCGTTTCGCCAAGTCCGTGATCACAATCCGTGACCAGAACGGCTTGGAAATCCTGAGCCGTGATGAATACATGCGCCCGCAGACGGACATGCAGTCACTGGGCGCGCTAAACCCTGCGTTTCAGGCCATGGGCGAAGTTATGCCCGGCTTTGATAAGGTTGCACTGCTCAAGTACCCACATCTGGAAAAGATCAACCACATCCACCACGCGGGTAACTCATCGGGTATCGTGGACGGTGCTGCCGCGATCCTCATCGGTAACAAAGAGTTCGGTGAAAAATACGGCCTCAAGCCACGCGCGCGCATCCGTGCTACGGCGAAAATCGGTACTGATCCCACCATCATGCTGACAGGGCCCGTTCCCGTAACGGAAAAAATTCTTGCCGATAATGGTATGAACATCAAAGACATCGATATGTTCGAAGTGAACGAAGCTTTCGCTTCTGTTGTACTCCGCTTCATGCAGGCCTTTGACGTGGACCACGATAAGGTCAACGTAAACGGCGGCTCGATTGCCATGGGTCACCCACTCGGTGCCACAGGTGCGATGATCATCGGCACGCTGCTGGATGAGTTGGAGCGCGCAGATAAAGAAGTGGGCCTTGCCACGCTTTGCATCGCGTCTGGTATGGGTGCGGCGACAATCATCGAGCGAGTGTAACGAGGTGAATGGGGACAAGAGAGTAGAAGCGCGTGAGATATGCGAACGACTGCTCAGAATCACTGGTGAAGCTATGCTCGCCAATGACTTTGAGGCGTTCGCTGAGTGCTTCGAAATCCCCCACTTTATCGCGACTTCGGACAACAAGGCCTCGATAGATACAATCGAACAATTTCGAGACCTTTTTGACCGGACCATCGAGGATCTTAGACTGAAGAGAATAACGGACCTGATCCGAATTTGTGAAGTCAGCGAATACCGCAGTCCGACTCAAATCGGTTCAACGCACACAACTCATATGATGTGCGGCGCACAACGGGTGGCTGATCCGTTTCCGTCCTTCTCGACATTCGAACTTATTGACGGCGATTGGAAAATCACCTCCAGCCAATACGCCGTGGACAAAACACTGGGCATTGGTGCCGCGCTAAACGCGCAACGCGCCAATACACCGGACAAACAGATAAAAGTCAGGAACGAAAAATGACCGATTTTACCATGAAAACCGATGCCGAAGGCATCGCTACGATCACGTGGGATGTTGCGGATAAATCAATGAACGTGATGTCCGTGGAAGGGCTTGAACAACTCGACACTCTCACCGATCAGGCATTGGCCGACGATGCCGTGAAAGGCATCATTATCACCTCGGGCAAGCCAGGCTCCTTTGCGGGCGGCATGGACCTCAATCTGCTGGCCAAGATGAAAGCAGACGCAGGCGACGATCCAGCCAAAGGTCTGTTTGAAGGCACGATGCGCATGCACCACCTCCTGCGCAAGATCGAACGCGCAGGCATGGCCCCCAAGACCAACAAAGGCGGCAAACCGGTTGCTTCCGTCCTTCCCGGCACCGCGGCTGGTATCGGACTGGAACTCCCGCTCGCCACGCACCGCATTTTTGTGGCTAACAATCCAAAAGCACGCATCGGCCTGCCTGAGATTCAGGTTGGCATCTTTCCGGGTGCAGGCGGCACCACGCGTCTGGTCCGTATGCTCGGCGCGATGGCAGCATCACCTCTGTTGCTTGAGGGCAAAATGCTTTCCCCCGATGCCGCTAAAAAGGCTGGTATCATCAATGAGGTAAGCGACGATCCAATGGCAGATGCCCGCGCATGGGTTCTGTCCGCGACGGATGCCGACATCCTCAAGCCTTGGGATGCAAAGGGCTACAAAATGCCCGGTGGCGCGCCCTACCACCCCGCTGGTTTCATGACCTTCGTTGGTGCCTCCGCCATGGTCAACGGCAAGACAAAAGGCGTCTTCCCCGCCGCCAAAGCGCTGCTTTCCGCTGTGTATGAGGGTGCGCTTGTTCCCTTCGACACCGCCCTCAAGATTGAGGCACGCTGGTTCACCTCTGTCCTGATGAACCCCACCTCTTCCGCCATGATCCGCTCTCTCTTCCTCAACAAGGAAGCGTTGGAAAAAGGCGCGGTACGCCCCGAAGGTATCCCAGATCAGCGCGTGAAAAAGCTGGGTGTTCTCGGTGCTGGCATGATGGGCGCGGGCATCGCACTCGTCTCCGCACAGGCTGGCATCGAAGTGGTTCTGATCGACCGCGACCAAGCAGCGGCCGACAAAGGCAAAGCCTACTCCGAGAGCTACATGGACAAAGGCATCGCGCGCAAAAAGGCGACTGTGGAGAAGAAGGAAGCACTCCTGTCCCTCATCACTGCCACGCCTGATCTGGACGCGCTCAAAGGTTGCGACCTAATCATCGAAGCCGTGTTCGAGGACCCCGCCGTGAAGGCCGAAATGACCAAGAAGGTCGAAGCGGTCATCCCCGAGGATTGCATCTATGCCTCGAACACCTCCACCCTTCCGATCACTGACTTGGCTAAGGCATCTTCGCGCCAAGAGCAGTTCATCGGCATCCACTTCTTCTCACCTGTTGAGCGGATGTTGCTGGTTGAGATCATCAAAGGGGCCAATACTGGCGACCGCGCAGTGGCCAAAGCGCTCGATTATGTGCGCCAAATCCGCAAGACGCCTATCGTGGTCAACGATGAGCGCTTCTTCTATGCCAACCGCTGCATCATCCCTTACGGCGGTGAAGCAAACCGTATGATCACCGAAGGTATCGCACCGTGGTACATCGATCAGGCCGCACAAATGCTGGGCTTCCCCGTCGGTCCGGTACAGTTGGGCGACGAGACCTCCGTGGACCTCGCCACCAAGATCATGCGCGCCACCAAGGCTGCGATGGGCAACGCATACCCTGCCTCCGAGGCGGATGAGCTGATCGTCTGGCTGGAAGAAAAAGGCCGCTTGGGACGCAAAACCAAAGCGGGCTACTTCGACTATGATGAAAAGGGCAAGCGCCTTGGATACTGGAAAGGCATGCAGGACAAATACCCGCTGGCCGAAGTTCAGCCACCGCTGCAGGACGTCCAAGACCGTCTGATGTTTGTCCAAGTCCTCGAAGCCGTACGCGCGCTGGAAGAAGGGGTCCTCATGGACATCCGTGAAGGCGACGTGGGCGCTATACTCGGCTGGGGCTTTGCTCCATGGTCCGGTGGTCCGTTCTCATGGCTCGACATGATCGGCACGCCCTACGCGGCTGAGCGTTGTGACCAGCTTGAGGCGCAATTCGGTGAGCGGTTCAAATGCCCCGACCTGCTGCGCGAAATGGCGGAGAAGAACCAGACCTTCTATGGCCGCTTTGGCCCCAAGGCTGAAAAAGCCGCATAAACTGCGGACTATTCAAACGACAAAGGGGGCGCTTCGTGCGTCCCCTTTTTTATGCGCTCAGCCCGTCTTGGAACGGCCCCGAGCCAACCGCTTATGCAACCGATACACGCCGTATCCTACAGGCGTGTAAAAAAGCACGGTGAACGCAAACTCCCACGATGACAGAAAAAGAACACCAAGCGGAGCCACCAAAAACCACGTCCAAAAATTATAGAAAACCTCGAGTGCGTCATACATCGGCAAATCCGGACCACATACGACCAGTAGGTTTATTGCGTCCCAGTAGCACTCCTTCTCACCTCTCTATCGCCAGCTTGGCAGTTGGAACGAGAGAACCATGCTGCCAACAATGAAGGCAATGTACAGCAGACTTCCATAACCCAGCAGATGTCTGATCGTTTTCCGATCCGTCAGTTTTCAAAACATCAGTTCGATATACTGATCCTACAGGTCGCACCAGAATATGCAGGTAAGGGAAACCTATATCCTCAAAAGCGAGCACGCACAAAAAAAGGGCCGCATCAGCGACCCTTCCTTCAACCACGGGGAAATGGTTAGAAACGTATTCAGGGTATCTCAGATAGTAGCAAAAAACCCTGTGTTCTCGACAGGCATCATCATGTGGTCTTCGAGATACATCATATCGGCCAACTCTTCAGCCGCTTCACCGCTGAGCACTTGGTAAGTTGGTGTTCCCGCATCAAGGAACTTGTCCAAAGTGGACATATCACACGGGCAATGGATCAGCGCGCCGCCTTCAGCGTAAATTACTTCTTCTTGTGCGAAATATACTGCAATCAGCTCGACCCGCTGCATCGGCTGGCGCTGGCAAATGCCGCGCAGGCCAACAAGGCTCATTGCAGTGATGACAGCAAATGGATCGCCGTGCATGTCTTGGGCTGCATCGCTCTCTACCATCACACCTTGATCTGGAAGCAGTGTCAGTTCCTCGCGGTTGCCCAGCGCATCTACTGGAATCACAACGGGCCACAACGCTTCGGCACTCTCTGGGGCATCGAGCCACATATGGGCGCGGCGAATTTCGGTAATCTCTTGCATGCCGTGATCGAATGTCAGCACTTTGTCACCTACGGCCAGCGCGTCAATTGCTCGCCATCCCAGATTGCTGGCAACCCGTGTGCCGGCCATCAAACCGTGGCTCAGCGTGGCAAGGCCGCCATCATACGCGCCGGTCATTTCCACTGCGCGGCGTGTCGGTTGCTGCGGCTTAAGTCCCATTCCAAACATTTCGTCTTCCCCTTAGTGTCCGCCCTCATTTTTGAGGTGCGATGTTTTCCTGAGACTACTTGGCGCGATTCGTAGGGCGACCAAGTGCCGTGATTTGGGCAGACTTGGGGCATTGTCCCTAGACTCCATGATAATTCACTCCAAACGCTTAAGATTTGGTTGAGTATCGAAACAATGAGGCGGGAACTCACAATCGGAGGGTGAAAACTGGCCAATTCTCCCCTAGCGGACTGAGTCTAGGTTGATCCTTCGAACAGGTAGCCAAACCGCGCAATATCCGCAGCACAATATTCAGCCACCCGCGCACGCGCCTCGTCACTATAGGCATCGCGGTAATTATTCGTACGCTCACTGCGGTTCACATGCGGAACGTCCAGCGCAAACCCCAGATGCGCCTCCAAGGGCGCAATGTCCTGCGCCAGATGCTCCAGCCGGATATAGAGACACTTTCGCTCCACCCCCTGCGCATCTGTAATATACGAGGCCGCAGGGGTGCTGGCAAAGCTCTGCGCGACCAGCCGCTCTACTACAAACCCCTCGAACGTCAGACGTTTGGCCAAATCCACGACAGGATGCTCAAAACTCTGCGCGCGCAGCCAATGGTAATAGCTCACCATGCGGTCCCACGGATTGCGCACCATCGTGAAGATAAACAGATCTTCAATCTCGTCTGGCTGCACGAGGCCGTCCAGATCAGCCAGTGTTGAGTGCTTCCACAACCGCCCCGCCGTGCGCACATCCGCCAGCCGCTTGCGCCGCTTAAGTGCCTTGGGCGTATCGCCCAACATAATATCGTCTTTCATCGCCCGCGCTTCGAGGGCCAATGCCATGGAGGTCCCCCCAGTCTTGGGCGCATGAATAAAGAGGTACTTGCGCCCACGCGACAGGATCATGCCTCGTCCTCTGGCACTTTAACCGCCCGCACTGGCATCGCCTCGTCGGTGCGCAATGTGATCACTACACCTGCCCCTGCGATCATGAGCATCCCCAGAAAGGCCAGAGGCGCGACTGCTTGGTCCCACAAAACCCACGCCCAAAAGCTGGCAAAAACCAGCAGTGAGTACTCGAACACTGCCACATATCCAGCCTCGCCCAACAAGTAGCCGCGAAAGATCAACCCGATCCCGAGGATTGAGCCGACAGCCTGCACCGCAATCCAGAACCACATGGAGGGTGTCAGCGGCACCCAGCCGCGCTGCACAAAGCCCTCAAATCCTTCAGGCCCACCCGCAGGAAGGATCAGCAGACCAATGCCGCCAAACAGCGCCAACATGCCAAAGAACCCCGCCGAAAGCGCGATGGTACTCTCTTGTGCACACCACAGCCGCGTCACCACTGCCCCCACGGCATAAAGCATCCCCGCAACAATCGGAGCAAAGGCGATAGGATCAAGCGCGCTTGGATCAGGCCGGATCACCAACATTGCACCGACAAACCCAAGGGCCACTGCGCCAATGCGGACCAGCCCCACCTTTTCTCCTTGGAAGATAACGGAGATTAGCAGCACGAACATCGGCGCGGTAAAAAGCCCTGCAACCACCACGCCAATCGGCAACACCGACAAACAGCCGAAATAGATCAGCATCGCACTGGCAGGAAACAGCGACCGCCCGAGCACCGCACGCCAACTCAGCGGTCGGATCACACCGATCCCCGCCGCTGCCACCAGTGTCAGCAACACCAGCGCCAACACGCCACGCAACATATGAAACTGCCAAAGCGATCCCGTCTCGGAAATATAGGGCACAAAGTTGTCCGTAATCCCCAGCGCAAACATCCCACCCAGAATGGACGCTGCCGCAAGGCCGGGCCGCAAGCCTGTATCGCTCATCCGTATCTCTCCCTGCGCTGCCGATCATTCGGCATTGCATCTTTATCCGTCCTGCATATCGTGTTCGAACACATTGGCAATAATGTTATCAGGGGAGTGGCACATGGGCTGGATGAAGGACGAAGGCGGACTGGAGAAATGCGACGCCAACTATGTACCGCTGACACCGCTCTCTCACCTGCGCCGCGCCGCTGATGTATTCGCTGATCGCGCGGCAGTCGTCTATGGCGATCACCGCGTCACCTATGCCCAGTATCACGCCCGCTGCACCCGTCTGGCCTCAGCCCTCGCAGGCATGGGCGTGTCGTCGGGTGATGTGGTGGCCACACTGCTTCCCAACATCCCTGCACAGGCCGAGGCACATTTTGGCGTACCCGCTTGCGGTGCAGTTCTCAACACGATCAACACCCGCCTTGATGTAGATACCGTTGTCTACATATTTGAACATGGTGGCGCTTCTGTTGTCCTCGCCGATACCCAGTTCATCGAGCTGGCTGAAGCTGCCGTTGCCCGAATGGTCGGCACACCCCCGGAAATAATCGAAGTACCCGACGCCCCTGCTGGCTTCCCTGCCACAGGCCGCCATCCCGTTTACGAAGAGGTCATCGCAAGCGGCGATGAAACCTACACTTGGCAGATGCCAAAGGACGAATGGGAGAGCCTCGCACTCAACTATACCTCCGGCACCACAGGGCGCCCAAAAGGGGTCGTGTACCACCATCGTGGCGCGTACCTGATGACTATGGGCACCGTCGTATCGTGGCGCATGGTCCTGCATCCTGTGTTTATGCAGATCGTACCGCTGTTTCACTGCAACGGCTGGAACCACACATGGATGATGCCGCTGATTGGTGGCACGCTGGTTTGCGCCCGCGACATCACAGCAAAGACGATTTTTGACGCCATCGCGGATGAACGCGTTACACACTTCGGCGGCGCGCCCATCGTACTCAACATGATGGTCAACGCCAGCACCGAAGAGCGCCGCGATTTTGCGCACATGGTAGAGGTCGTCACCGCAGGCGCGCCGCCTGCCCCCGCCACATTGGGCAAATTCGAAGCCATGGGCTTTAACGTGACCCACGTGTACGGCCTGACCGAGACCTACGGCCATGTGACCGAATGCATCTGGCGGGAGGAAGATTGGGCCAACCTCGAGAAACCAGCCCTCGCTGCTGTCAAAGCTCGCCAAGGTGTGGCCTTCCCGATGATGGAACATATCACCGTGATGGACGAGGCGATGAATGAGGTTCCCCGCGACGCGACCACCCAAGGGGAGATCATGATACGCGGCAACTCGGTCATGAAAGGGTACCTCAAAAATCCCACCGCCACCCTTGAGGCCTTCAAAGGGGGCTACTTCCATTCGGGCGACTTGGCGATCCAGCATAACGATGGCTACATCCAGATCGCAGACCGCGCCAAGGACATCATCATCTCGGGCGGGGAGAACATCTCCTCCGTCGAAGTCGAAGGTACTCTGATGGGCCACGACGCAGTCATGCTCGCCGCTGTCGTCGCAAAGCCAGATGAGAAATGGGGCGAAGTCCCTTGCGCGTTTGTTGAGCTGAAACCCGGAGCGGAAGTGGACGAAGCGAGCCTCATCGCCTTTACCCGTGAAACGCTGGCTGGGTTCAAGACCCCCAAAAAGGTGGTCTTCCAAGAGCTGCCCAAAACTTCCACAGGTAAGATTCAGAAGTTCGAACTGCGCAAACTGGCCGCACTGCTCTGATATGAGCACCCTGAATTTCTGGGCGTTGCAAGCGGCGCGATCACGCGCCAGCCATTGCCCTGCCCTGCTCAAATGCTAATGTAGAGCGATAACAAGCCCGAGCAGCACACCCATATGACGGCACTAACCAAATACGACCGCCTTGAGGCCATTGGCCTTTGGCGTCCTGACCCTGACGGGCAGCGGCGCGAAGTCATCGTGTCGATTGGAAATGCGACCTTGGTGATCGCCGATAAGAATGATCAAGCGATCACTCATTGGTCCCTCGCTGCCGTGGCCCGCGCCAATCCAGGCGTAATACCCGCGGTTTATCACCCTGACGGAGACGAAGGCGAAACACTGGAACTGCCCGAGCACGAGGGCGAGATGGTTTCTGCCATCGAGAGCCTGCGTACCGCCATCTCCAAATCGCGCCCTCGTCCGGGACGACTACGCTGGCTCGGAATATCCCTTTCCATCGCGGCGGTCGCTGCCGTGATGCTGCTTTGGTTGCCAAGTGCCATGCGCGATAACACCCTGCGCGTTGTGCCTCAGGTCAAGCGTGAAACCCTTGGCGTGGCCCTGATCGAGCGGATGCAACGCGTCACAGGTCCGATGTGCAATGATGCTGCAGGCCTGCGTGCACTACGTCGTTTCGGTGCCCGACTTGAGACACTCAAACTCGCTGTTGTTCCCGCACTTGGCCGCCCTGCTCTGCATCTGCCAGGTGGTGTAATCGTACTCGACCGCTCCGTTCTTGAGGATTGGGATGAGCCTGATGTCGCCGCTGGCTACATCCTCTCCGAGCTCGCCACTCAAGTAGAACGTGACCCCCTTGCCGATTTGCTCGATGTGGTCGGCCCTTGGGAGAACTTTCGCCTGCTTACCACCGGTGAGATTTCAGACAAAGCCCTTGATGACTACGCTGAGCATCTGATGACGACACCAGTCCGTGCGCCCGATACCGCAAACCTGCTGGCCCTTTTCGAAGCATCCGACGTTCCCGCCACACCCTTCGCCCGCGCCTATGACATCACTGGCGAAAGCACGCTTGACCTGATCGAGGGCGACCCGATGAAAGGCCGCGTGACAGAACCGCTGCTGCCCGACAGCACATGGCT
>JBALTK010000131.1:0-11461 GCA_036964385.1 Sulfitobacter sp.
TGCAATGGATGTTGGCGCGACAAATGACGGTGGCGTTGCTGCAGTGACCGATGCTGAAGTGATCTATAACCTCGGTGCCGATGAGGGTGACATTCCTGCAGGTCCGTTCGTGATTTATCAAGGTAGCCATGGCGACCGTGGCGCGCACCGTGCGGATATTATTCTGCCAGCAGCAGCTTATACCGAAGAAACAGGTCTGTTTGTGAACACCGAAGGGCGTCCACAGTTGGCACTGCGTGCAAGCTTTGCACCTGGTCAGGCGAAGGAAAACTGGGCGATTCTACGCGCGCTGAGCGCTGAGATGGGCGCGGCCCTGCCATTCGATTCGATTGCAGCCTTGCGCACCGCGCTGGTTAAAGCGCACCCGCACTTGGGTCAGGTTGATTCCGTTGCCGAGAACGAATGGACCGCTGTGGCAAAGTCCAAGATGGACGGCGCGCCGTTTTCCTATGCAATTAACGATTTTTATCTGTCCAATCCCATCGCACGTGCCTCTAGCCTGATGGCTGAACTTTCGGCAAATGCTAAAGCGCGTCGTACGGAGGCGTTGGCGGCGGAGTGAAGCGGATAGGGCTGATAGGGTTTATGGCTCTTATTGCGTGTGAACCTACCACGCCGACAGCGGAGGATTTCATCCCTGAATACAAAGGGGTGAAGACTGTGCTGCTGGACGGTGATTTGGTGCAGTTTAATGTTGCGATGACAAAGGCGCGTGCGTCTAAAAATGTCGCGGCCTATGCGGAATGTGCTGCAGCGCAGTATACCTTAATCCGAGGGTATGGTTTTGCGCGTCATGTACGCACAAATGTGGTGATTGAGGGTGGCGTTTGGCGAGCTGATGCTGTTTACACGATCTCGCCGAGCCTGCCATCAGGCTTGAAGACTATTGATGCTGAGGTGGTTACGCAAAACTGCCGTGAACAAGGCATCCCGACGGTGTGAGGACCTATGGCTGACTTCTTTTTTAACACCACTCTGGGGATGATCCTGCTGATCATCGGTCAGATTTTCCTCGTAGTGATTCCTTTGCTGGTGGCATTGGCATTCCTGATGTACGCGGATCGCAAGATTTGGGCCTCGGTCCAGCTGCGTCGCGGTCCAAACGTGGTGGGGGTCTTTGGCCTGCTGCAATCGTTTGCGGACTTCGGCAAATACATCGTCAAAGAGATCGTCGTGCCTGCGGGCGCGGATCGCCCCGTATTCTTCCTCGCTCCGATGGTCAGCCTTGTTATGGCGCTGGTCGCTTGGGCGGTGATCCCGTTCAACGATGGCTGGGTTCTGTCGGACATCAACGTGGCCATCTTATTTGTTTTCGCGGTTTCCTCGCTTGAGGTTTACGGCGTGATCATGGGCGGTTGGGCGTCGAACTCCAAATATCCATTCCTTGGCTCGCTCCGCTCTGCTGCGCAGATGATTTCCTATGAAGTGTCCATTGGTTTGATCATCATCGGTGTGATCATCTCCACAGGTTCCATGAACTTTAGCGGCATCGTAGAGGCGCAAGACAGCGACTATGGCTTGCTGAGCTGGTACTGGTTGCCGCACTTCCCGATGTTGATCCTGTTCTTCATCTCGGCATTGGCCGAAACGAACCGTCCACCGTTTGACCTTCCTGAAGCAGAATCAGAACTGGTTGCCGGTTATCAGGTTGAATACTCATCCACGCCGTTCCTCTTGTTCATGATTGGCGAATTGGTTGCCGTCGTCCTGATGTGCGCGCTGATCTCGCTGATGTTCTTTGGCGGTTGGTTGTCCCCGATCCCTGGCTTGCCAGACGGTATCTTCTGGATGATCGCCAAGATGGGCATCGTGTTCTTCTTCTTCTCGCTGATCAAAGCGATCACACCGCGCTATCGCTATGACCAACTGATGCGTCTTGGTTGGAAAGTATTCCTGCCATTCTCACTCTTCTGGGTGGTCTTTGTGGCCTTCGCGGCAAAGTTCGAATGGTTCTGGGGCATCTACGCCCGTTACACGGTAGGAGGCTGATATGACTGACTATACCCGCCACGCGAAGTATTTCCTGCTTCAGGATTTCTACCAGGGCATGAAGCTGGGCATCAAATACATGTTCAAGCCAAAGGCGACTTTGAACTACCCGCACGAGAAGGGGCCTTTGTCCCCGCGTTTTCGTGGTGAGCACGCCCTGCGCCGTTATGCGAATGGTGAAGAGCGCTGCATCGCGTGTAAGCTTTGTGAGGCTGTGTGTCCTGCGCAGGCGATCACGATTGATGCGGAACCGCGCGATGACGGCAGCCGCCGCACCACGCGTTATGACATTGATATGACCAAGTGCATCTACTGTGGCTTCTGTCAGGAAGCCTGTCCTGTGGATGCGATTGTCGAGGGTCCAAACTTTGAGTTCTCCACCGAGACACGTGAAGAACTGTATTACGACAAGAACAAGTTGCTGGAGAATGGCGACCGTTGGGAAGCCGAGATTGCCCGCAACCTCGAGATGGATGCCCCGTACCGATGACCTCTAAGAACCCATGGGAAGATATGATGCGCCAAGCGCAGGAAATGGCTAAGTCTTTTCCTGCGATGGATGCGTTTTCGCCTAAGGGTTTTGAGGCGATGATGGGCATGATGCCGAAGGACATGATGGAGACGTTCTTTGGCAACAAGATGAACCCTGACGGGTTGGACGCGAAAACGCGGCTTTTGCTGACGTTGGCGGGTCTGACCATGCAAGGTGCGCAAAACGAGATTGCTGTACGCCAAACGGTGCGCCACGCGATCGAGGCAGGCGCGCACAAACAACAGATTATCGAGACAATTGGCCAGATGGCACTGTTTGCGGGTATTCCCGCAATGCAGCGCGCGACCGATATTGCCCAGCCTGTACTGGACGAGATGGCCGACACAGGCACGAATAAGGAAGGTGACGCATGAGCGTTTTTGCATTCTATCTTTTCGCGGTGAGCGTGATCGCGGGCGGGCTGTTCACAGTTATCAGCCGCAATCCAGTGCATTCGGTTCTGTGGTTGATCCTCTCGTTTTTGTCTGCGGCGGGATTGTTCGTGCTGCTTGGTGCTGAATTCGTCGCGATGTTGTTGATCATCGTCTACGTCGGCGCGGTGGCGGTGTTGTTCCTGTTTGTCGTGATGATGCTCGATATCGACTTTGCGGAGCTGAAGGCCGAGATGGCCAAGTATATGCCGCTCGCGTTGCTGATCGGGCTGATTATCCTGATGCAATTCGTCATGGCCTTTGGCGCATGGGAATCGAACGCAGCGGCCGAGGGGCTGCGCACACAGGTTACAAACCCTGAAGTGATGAACACGGCGGCCTTGGGTCTGATCCTGTACGATGAATATTTCTTGGTGTTCCAGCTGTCAGGTCTGGTTCTGCTGGTCGCAATGATCGGTGCGATTGTGCTGACCCTGCGCCACCGCGGTGACGTAAAGCGTCAAGACGTTGTCGCCCAGATGATGCGCGACCCGGCCAAGGCCATGAATCTTCACGATGTGAAGCCGGGGCAGGGCCTGTAGGCGAAAGAGTTTCTGTATCCTGAGGGTACGGATTTTGAGAGGAGTTCGCGGGCTGATTGTTTGGAAACACACAATGCCAACGAACGAAAAAAGAAAGAAGAACGCAAATGTCACGCAATACTCTGGTCGTCGTAATCGTAGTCCTGATCATTGTGCTTGGCGGCTATAGCTTCTTGTGAAATACGCAGCGCCAACACGCATTTGGCGCTGATTGACTATCCCCGCTTGGGGAGGAACTGAGGGACGACATGATCGGACTGGAACATTATCTGACAGTGGCAGCGACGCTGTTTGTCATTGGCATCTTTGGCCTCTTTCTAAACCGGAAGAACGTGATCATCCTGCTGATGAGTATCGAATTGATGCTACTCGCGGTGAACATCAATCTGGTTGCCTTCTCCAGTTTCCTCGGAGACTTGGTCGGGCAGGTGTTTACGCTCTTCGTTCTTACAGTTGCTGCTGCGGAAGCGGCGATTGGTCTGGCCATTCTGGTCTGTTTCTTCCGGAACCGCGGCACCATCGCCGTGGAAGACGTCAACGTGATGAAGGGCTGAGGACATGGAACTTACACTTCTCTTCGCCCCGATCATCGGCTCGCTCATTTGCGGTTTCGGTTGGAAGATCATTGGCGAGAACGCTGCATGCTGGATTGCTACGGGTGGTCTTTTCCTCTCCGCTATCCTGAGCTGGATTGTCTTCCTGACGTTCGACGGCACCACTGAGACCATTCAGATCCTTCGTTTCATCGAGAGCGGTAGCCTGAGCACAGATTGGTCGATCCGTTTGGACCGCCTGACCGCGATCATGCTGATCGTCATCACAACAGTGTCGAGCCTCGTTCACCTGTATTCCTTCGGTTACATGGCCCATGACGAGAATTTCGGCGAAGGTGTAAGCTACAAGCCGCGCTTCTTCGCTTATTTGTCCTTCTTCACATTCGCGATGCTGATGCTGGTGACTTCTGACAACCTTGTTCAGATGTTCTTTGGTTGGGAAGGGGTGGGCGTTGCCTCCTACCTTCTCATTGGTTTCTATTACAAAAAGCCGTCTGCAAACGCTGCTGCGATCAAGGCCTTTGTGGTTAACCGTGTAGGTGACTTTGGTTTCGCGCTTGGTATTTTTGGCATCTTCCTGCTGACCGACAGCATCAAGTTTGACGACATCTTTGCCGCTGTACCCCAGCTTGCCGAGCAATCGATCCACTTCTTGTGGCGCGATTGGAATGCGGCGAACCTGCTGGCGTTCCTGCTGTTTGTGGGCGCTATGGGTAAATCGGCGCAGTTGTTCCTGCACACATGGTTGCCTGACGCGATGGAAGGGCCGACGCCTGTGTCTGCTTTGATCCACGCGGCGACAATGGTTACGGCGGGTGTCTTCCTTGTTTGTCGCATGTCCCCGCTGATGGAATATGCGCCTGAGGCGATGATGTTTGTAACCTTCATTGGCGCGACCACAGCGTTTGTGGCGGCGACCATCGGTCTGGTTCAAAACGATATCAAGCGCGTGATTGCATATTCAACCATGTCCCAGCTCGGCTATATGTTCGTGGCTGCGGGTGTCGGCATGTACTCCGCCGCTATGTTCCACTTGCTGACGCACGCTTTCTTTAAGGCGATGCTGTTCCTCGGGGCAGGGTCGGTCATTCATTCGATGCACCATGAGCAGGACATGCGTAACTACGGCGGTCTGCGCAAAAAGATCCCAATGACCTTTGCTGCGATGATGATTGGTACTCTGGCAATTACTGGTGTTGGTATCCCGCTCACGCACTTTGGTTTTGCGGGCTTCCTGTCCAAAGATGCGATCATCGAGAGCGCGTGGGGTGGCGGTGCCATGTATGCCTTCTGGATGCTGGTAATTGCTGCTGCGATGACGTCGTTCTATTCATGGCGCCTGATTTTCCTTACCTTCTTTGGCGAGGCGCGCGGCAACAAGCATACACATGAACATGCACACGAGAGCCCGATGGTTATGCTGATCCCGCTGGGCGTTCTGGCAATTGGTGCAATCTTTTCGGGCATGGTGTTCTACAAGAGCTTCTTTGGCTCGGCTGAATATGTTGGTAAGTTTTACGGCATCCCTGTGGCTGAAATGGCTGCGGACGGTACTGCGACTGTTGAAGGTGCAGAGGACGGCCATGGCGGCGAAGCAGCTGCGCACGGTGATGATCACGGCGACGCCCATCACGGTCCAAGCTTTGCTGGCAAACCGGGTGAGGGTGCGTTGCACTTTGCCCCAGGCAACACCGTTCTCGAAGACGCTCATAGCGCGCCTAAATGGGTTAAGGTTAGCCCGTTCATCGCGATGCTCTTCGGCTTCCTGATGGCCATGTGGTTCTACATCTGGAACCCGACATTGCCTGCGCGTTTGGCGGCACAGCAAAAGCCACTGTATCTGTTCTTCTTGAACAAATGGTACTTTGACGAACTCTATGACTTTATCTTTGTGCAGCCTGCAAAAGCGATTGGTCGTTTCCTGTGGAAGCGCGGCGACGGCAATGTGATTGATGGTGGCCTGAACGGGCTTGCCATGGGGATCATTCCCTTCTTCACGCGCCTCGCAGGTCGTGCGCAGTCTGGTTATATCTTTACATACGCCTTCGCCATGGTGATCGGGATTGCTGTCCTTGTCACTTGGATGACGATGAGTGGAGGAGCGAACTGATGGAAAATAACCTTCTGTCCATCGTGACGTTTATTCCGGCGTTTGCCGCTGTGATTTTGGCCGTATTCCTGCGCGGTGATGACGAAGCGGCGCAGCGCAATGCCAAATGGTTGGCGCTGTTTGCGACCACGATGACGTTCATTGCTTCTGTTGTGATGTATTTCCAGTTCGACAACTCGAACACCGCCTTCCAACTTATCGACGAGGGTGAATGGCTCTTGGGTCTGAACTACCGCGTGGGTGTTGATGGGATCTCGATCCTGTTTGTTATGCTCACGACCTTTATGATGCCGCTGGTTATTGCCGCGTCATGGGATGTGAATGTCCGCGTGAAGGAATACATGGTTGCCTTCCTGATCCTCGAGACACTGATGATCGGTGTTTTTGTCTCGCTTGATCTGATCCTGTTCTACCTGTTCTTTGAGGCGAGCCTGATCCCGATGTTCCTGATCATTGGTATTTGGGGCGGGGCGAACCGTATCTATGCGAGCTTCAAGTTCTTCCTCTATACCTTCTTCGGGTCGGTACTGATGCTGGTTGCGATGGTTGCGATGTTTGCGGATGCGGGTACGACCTGTATCGGTGGTTGCTCCATCAGTTTGCTGAACCATACTTTCGCGTCCGAGACATTCAGCCTGATGGGCTGGCAGGTTGTCGGTGGTATGCAGACACTCATGTTCCTTGCGTTTTTTGCCAGTTTTGCGGTGAAGATGCCGATGTGGCCTGTGCACACTTGGTTGCCTGATGCGCACGTTCAGGCGCCGACTGCTGGCTCGGTTGTGCTTGCTGCGATCCTGCTGAAAATGGGCGGTTATGGCTTCTTGCGCTTCTCACTGCCGATGTTCCCAGTGGGGTCCGAGGTGGTTGGTCCGCTGATCCTTTGGATGTCCGCGATTGCGATTGTGTATACCTCGCTTGTCGCCCTCGTTCAGGAAGACATGAAAAAGCTGATTGCCTATTCATCCGTTGCCCACATGGGTTTCGTGACGATGGGTATCTTTTCAACGAACCAGCAGGGCCTTGATGGTGCAATCTTCCAGATGATCAGCCACGGCTTCATCTCCGGCGCGCTCTTCCTTGCGGTGGGGGTTATCTATGACCGGATGCACACACGCGATATTGACGCCTACGGTGGTCTTGTGAACCGCATGCCGGTTTATGCGATGTTGTTCATGCTTTTCACTATGGCGAACGTGGGCCTTCCAGGCACCTCCGGTTTTGTCGGTGAATTTCTGACGCTGATGGGTGTATTCCAAGTGAACACTTGGGTTGCAGCAGTTGCGACAACCGGTGTGATCTTCTCAGCGGCTTATGCGCTCTGGCTTTATCGCCGCGTGGTGATGGGTGACCTGATTAAGGAAAGCCTGAAAGCGATCACCGATATGAACACCCGCGAGAAATGGATTTTCGCGCCGCTGGTGGTGATGACGCTGCTGCTCGGTGTCTATCCTGCGCTCATCCTTGATGTGATCGGGCCGTCTGTTACGGCGCTGGTTGAAAACTATGATACGGCCGTTGCCGCAGCCGAGGCTGTGACGCACACCGCCGAAGCCCACAATTAAGGCGAAAGACATGACTGACGATATCCTAGTGATCCTGCCCGAAATCATCCTTGCGCTCAGTGCCATTGCGGCGCTGATGGTGGGGGCTTATGGCGGTCAGGACAAACTGGCGCGGCCCATTCTATGGGCTTTGTCTGCTGTTCTTTTTGTTGTGGCGCTGATGGTTGCTGGCGGCTCCGGCGGGACGGAACAAGCGTTCAACGGTATGTTCATCAACGATAGCTTTGCGCGCTTCGCAAAAGTCGTCATTCTGTTGTCCTCGGCCTGTGTGCTGGTGATGTCCGAAGGGTACATGAACAAGCGCGGCCTGCTGCGGTTCGAGTATCCGATCCTCGTGGCACTCAGTGTTGTTGGCATGATGATGATGGTCTCTGCTGGTGATCTGATCGCGCTTTATATGGGGTTGGAGCTTCAGTCTCTGGCGCTCTATGTCGTCGCATCGCTGCGTCGTGACAGTGTAAAATCAACCGAGGCTGGCCTTAAGTATTTTGTGCTCGGAGCGCTTTCTTCTGGTTTGCTGCTATACGGTGCATCGCTGGTTTATGGCTATTCAGGGACCACATTGTTCTCCGGCATCATTACCACAGCACAAGCTGGCGAGATGTCGATGGGTATGCTCTTTGGCATCGTGTTCGTAATTTCGGGCATGGCGTTCAAGGTGTCTGCAGTACCATTTCACATGTGGACGCCTGACGTTTACGAAGGTTCTCCCACACCCGTTACGGCATTCTTTGCAACGGCCCCTAAGGTCGCAGCGATGGGGTTGTTTGCCCGCGTACTTCATGACGCATTTGGCAATGCCGTAAGCGACTGGCAACAGATCGTGGCACTGCTGTCGGTGCTTTCCATGTTCCTCGGTGCGGTTGCTGCGATTGGCCAGACCAACATCAAGCGTCTGATGGCGTTTTCGTCCATCGCGCACATGGGCTTTGCCTTGATGGGTCTTGCCGCTGGTACGGCGTTTGGTGTGCAAGCGATGCTGATCTACATGGCGATTTATGTGACCATGAACATCGGTGTATTTGCCTTCATCCTGCTGATGGAGAAAGACGGACAGCCAGTAACTGATATTTCAGCGCTGAACATGTATGTAAAAAGCCATCCTGCGCGTGCCTATGCGTTGGGGGCATTGATGTTCAGCCTTGCGGGTGTGCCACCGTTCCTTGGCTTCTTTGGTAAGCTTTACGTCCTGCGTGCTGCATATGAAGGTGGTCTGGCATGGCTGGCCATTGCTGGTGTGATTGCCTCTGTGATCGGTGCTTTCTACTATCTGCGCATCGTTTTCTTCATGATGTTTGGCTCTGACAATGGTGAGACGCTTGATAAAAACCGCAACGGTCTGTTGGGTGGGTTCCTGTTTGTCTCGGCGATACTGATGCTTGTTGGTATCATCAACATGTTTGGTATCGAGGGCGCGGCAGGGTTGGCGGCGGCAGCGCTTGTTAACTAAGCGATCCCATGGCTGACTGGCCCCACGGCTATTCGCGGCATGTTTTTGACACGCTGGATTCAACACTGTCCGAGGCGGCGCGTATGGCGCCGACACTCACAGGTCCTGCGTGGATTTTAGCAGTTGAGCAGACCGCCGCCCGCGGACGTCGCGGGCGTGCATGGTCCACGCCACGCGGAAACTTTGCTGGAACTCTCATTATGCGCCGCACGGGTAGCCCTGCGGATGCGGCTCTGCGGAGTTTCGTCGCGAGCCTCGCTTTGCGCGAAGCCTTCGTTGCTGTGACTGGGCGTGAGGATGCCTTTGCCCTCAAATGGCCCAATGATGTCTTGCTTAACGGTGGCAAAGTTGCTGGCATACTGCTGGAGACCGTGGGCGAGGCCCTTGTGATCGGGGTTGGTGTCAACCTTGCCCATGCGCCGACAGCAGCACAGGTCGAGCAGGGGGCGCTGACGCCAGTGAGCGTTCTTGGAGAAACTGGCGCGCGGGTCGCACCCGAGGATTTTTTGGATGCACTGGCCGTCGCCTATGCTCGGTTCGAAGATCAATTTACCACATACGGATTTGCGCCGATCCGCACGGCTTGGCTGTCGCATGCGGCGCGGATCGGGGAAGTCGTAACAGCGCGTACAATGCGCGACGAAACGGTTGGCGTGTTTGAAGATGTGGACCCAAGCGGAAACCTCATCCTCAACACTGCTAAAGGCCGCGTGGCGATCACGGCGGCGGATGTCTATTTCTGAAAGTTTAGGGAGGGCGCGATATGCTCTTGGCGATTGATTGCGGGAATACCAATACGGTTTTTTCCATTTGGAACGGGACCGATTTCATTGCCACATGGCGCACGGCCACCGAATGGCAGCGCACGGCCGATCAGTATTATGTCTGGCTCAGCACGTTGATGAAACTCAACGAAATTGATGCTGAAATCACTGATATGGTCATTTCTTCCACTGTTCCTCGGGTTGTTTGGAACCTACGAGTTCTAGGGGATCGGTATTTCAATACCCGCCCCATGGTTGTGGGAAAGCCTGAATGCGCGCTGCCGATTGATGTTCGGGTGGATGCAGGAACAGCAGTTGGACCTGACCGTTTGGTCAACACGGTTGCTGGATTTGATCTGTATGGCGGCGACCTGATTATCGTTGATTTTGGCACGGCGACAACTTTTGATGTTTCGGACACGGACGGTGCCTATATCGGCGGAGTTATCGCGCCCGGTGTGAACCTGTCGCTTGCGGCGTTGCACAATGCGGCGGCTGCTTTGCCCCATATTGACATCACTCAGCCTAGCCATGTGATAGGCACTAATACTGTGGCCTGTATGCAATCGGGCGTATTCTGGGGTTACATCGGCCTCGTGCGTGAGATATGTGCGCGGATAAAGGCAGAGCGCGGGCGCGAGATGCGTGTGATCTCTACTGGCGGGCTTGCACCGCTGTTTCAACAGGCTGAAGCCCTGTTTGACGAATATCAAGATGATTTGACGATGCACGGCCTGACCGTGATACATAAATATAACAAGGAATTAGTGAGCGAATGAGCACTGAAAGATTGATCTACCTTCCCCTCGGTGGGGCGGGCGAAATTGGCATGAATGCCTATGTCTATGGCTACGGAAAACCCGGCAAGGAACGGCTGATTGTCGTCGACCTTGGCGTGGCGTTTCCCGATATGGACACCTCACCCGGCGTTGATTTGATCATCGCCGACATCGACTGGCTGGTGAAGCGCAAGAAGCAGATCGAAGCGATTTTCGTGACGCATGCACATGAAGACCACGTGGGCGGCATTGCCCACACCTATGACCGTCTGCAAGCGCCGATCTTTGCGCGCAAGTTCACGGCCAACATCACCAAACGTAAGATGTCCGAATACAACCATCCTGACGATGCAGTGACGATTGTGGGCACCTTCCCGCATCAGGTCGAAGCGGGTCCGTTCAAAGTTGGCTTCCAGCCGATCTCGCACTCCATTCCTGAAAGCTCTGCTTTGATTATCGATACGCCTGCTGGCCGTATCGTACACTCGGGCGATTTCAAAGTTGACCTGACACCGGGTGTTGGCGAAGCGTTTGATCCTGCTGCGTTCGAAGAGATCGCAAAAGACGGCATCAAAGCGTTGGTCTGTGACAGTACCAACGTATTCAGCCAAGAGGCTGGCCGCTCCGAGGCGACATTGCCTGATGCGATCACTGAACTGGTGGCCGGAGCTTCCGGCATGGTTGTCGCGACCACATTTGCGTCCAACGTTGCACGGGTGAAAACGCTGGCAGTGGCGGGACAAAAAGC
>JBALTK010000132.1:0-11449 GCA_036964385.1 Sulfitobacter sp.
GCAGCAAGTGCATCCGCGCATATCCCGTCACCGTCCATCGCAATCGGCACAACATCGGCACGCAGCGCTGTCGCCACACGGCGAAACCCCGGATAGCACAACTCCTCCAAAAAGATAACGGGCCGCCGCCCCTTCAGGATGGTCTGAAAGATCAACATAATTGCATTTTGCCCACCATGGGACAGAACGATATCACTCTCCTTCAGTGGGCCTACATCCGTATCCCGAAGCCAGTGCAGCATCGCCTCCCGTGCAGGCTGCGCGCCGCGCCGAGAGGGGTAATGCATCACTCCGGATGGCGGATCATTGGCAATCTGCGCCAGTAATGTCCGGATAAGCTTGGACTGCCCGCCATTCGGCAAATGCGGGGAGAAGAGATTGACGTCAAAGTTATCGCCCCCCGTCAGATGCTCGATCACATCCATTTCCATCAGGTTCAACGGCGGCTCGACCCGCGCGGCATCCGCAACAAATGTTCCGCGCCCTACTTCGGCGACCAGCACACCCTCATCTGTGAGAACGGTATAGGCCCGCGCGACCGTTCCCGGTGTCATTCCAAGTTTCCAGCCCAACTCCCGAACTGGCGGCAACTTGGCCCCTTGGCCAAGCGCACCAGATCCGACAGCATCCCGAATGGCCTGAACCACCGCTTTGTATTTGGGTTTTATCGCAGGATCGACCTGCGGCATCCAAATTGTATCCATTACAATGTTTCCGTAGCTCTCTGAGATTTAGTATTGTACCAAATACTCATGGCAACCACGCCACATTGTGTCAATACAATTTATCATAGGAGATTTACCCATGACACACGCAGCGATCCCGACAAACGACGCCCTCGCAGTTCTGAATTCCACGCGCAGCCTTCCGCTGCTCGCAGTGATCAGCGTCAAGTTTGCAGCCTGTGTGACGAAATGGGTAACCCGCCGCCGTACACGCCTGTCGCTCGATCACCTCGAAGCATGGCAGCTGCGCGACGTGGGAATGACACCTGATGCGGCTCATCGCGAGGCGCGCAAGGTGTTCTGGAAAGCGTGACACCCCGTGACGTTATGCCAGACCTCTTCACTTGGGCAGGGATCATCCCTGCCCATTTTTTGATACAATAATCATTCCAAGAAAATTGTACCCCTAAATGACCTTCGCAGGGGGGATCGCGTAGGTCATTGTAGCCTGCGCAACCGGCTCTGCCATGCCTTCGGAATAGACCAACACATGGCTCACCGAGAGCTGCCGCCCTAGCTTCAGCAATCTTGCAGTGGCGATCAGATCAACGCCCGCTTTCGGCTTACGCATAAAATCAAGCGAGCAGTTGGTTGTAACCGCTAACGCTTTTGGTCCAATCATTGCGAGCGTGGCGATATATGCTGCAACATCTGCCAGCGCAAACATCGAAGGTCCAGACACCGTGCCACCCGGGCGCAGATGACTTTCGTTGATGATCATGCGCATAGTCACTTCGTTCGGCTTGACCTCCTCTACATTGAAATCATCCGCAACCTGCTGGAACACCTCGCGCATAAACGCCATGAGCGCTGGCGCATCCATCACCACTTCAGCTTTAACTGGCATACTTGTCCTCCCTGTCCTGTTGCGCCTAGAGTTGCCCTAAGCAGCAAGGGGCGCAAGATGGCAATTCTGGAAGTAACGCAACGGGACGGGGTAACACATCTTTTGATGAACAGCCCCGAGCGACTGAATGCACTCAGCGACGAAATGCTGGCGGCTTTACAGGAAACACTCGATCAACTTGCTGATGATCCAAACTGCCGTGTGATCACTCTGTCAGGTGCGGGCAAAGCGTTTTGTGCGGGGCACGACCTGCGCCAGATGCAAGCCATGCGCCAAAATGAAGACGCAGGCGCTGCTGCATTTGCGGACCTGTTTGCACGCTGCACCGAAGTGATGATGCGTATCCAATCCATGCCTCAACCCGTAATCGCCCAGATTCACGGGATCGCCACTGCCGCAGGCTGCCAGTTGGTCGCGACATGCGACATGGCTGTCGCCGCGCATGGCACGCGGTTTGGCGTCAACGGTGTGAATATCGGTCTGTTCTGCTCTACGCCTATGGTCGCGCTCACCCGTAATATCGCACCTAAAAAGGCGTTCGAGATGCTAACCACAGGTGATTTCATCAACGCAGAGCGCGCAGAAGAGCTTGGCCTGATCAACCGTGTGGTGGCTCCCGATGCGCTGGAGGCCGAGACCGCAGCCCTTGCCGATCAGATCGCAAGCAAACTGGGTGCTGCCGTCCGGATTGGCAAACGGGCGTTCTACGACCAGCTTGGCATGGAAACCGGCGAGGCCTATGCCCATACGGGCGCTGTGATGGTCGAGAACTTGCGCGACGCCGACACCAACGAGGGTATGCAAGCGTTCATTGAGAAGCGCTCACCTGACTGGAAACACTGACTGTTTCCTGATGCGGGACGGTGTATTTCCAAAGCAGTCATCGCAATTTTGACATAATTTTGTTACGAAGCCTCTCATTCTCGTGAGGATAGATGTGATGAAGATTCTGATGCTTGGTGCAGTTGGTGCTGGCCTAATATGCGGTGTCGCAGCGATTGCAGGGCCATTGCCAACAGCGGCAACTGACGACGACTTCCACAAGTTTCCTGCAGAGCTGGTAGAGTTGGGCCGCGACTTGTTCTTTGACCCTATCCTGTCGGGAAACAAGAATATCGCCTGCGCTACCTGCCACCACCCTACCCTCGGCACTTCCGACGCGATGTCGCTGTCTGTGGGTGAAGGTGGTGTCGGCCTCGGAGAATCGCGCCGCGTGGATATGGGCAACGCGCCCAAGGCCCGCATCCCGCGCAATGCCCCCGCCCTGTTTAACCTCGGTGCGAAAGAATACACTGTGATGTTCCATGATGGCCGCACGGCCAAGGACCGCCATGCGATGTTCGGCATCCGCATGCCTGAAGGGCGCACTCTTGAACGCCCTATCGTCTCAGCATTGGCGGCGCAAAATATCCTGCCGATCCTGTCACCCGACGAAATGTCTGGCCACCCGGGTGAGAATGACGTTGCCGACGCTGTCGCCGAAGAGCGGATCATGGGTAATGGCGGTGCATGGGACATCCTCGCGAAACGTGTGGAAAGCATTCCCGAGTATCGTCAGCGTTTCAGCGCAGTTGGCTCAAGCGCCATTCACATCACCGACATTGGTACGGCACTGTCAGCCTTTATCGGATCTGAATTCCGCGCAACCGAAAGCCCCTTTGACCGCTATCTCAATGGCGACGATACCATGTCCGAAGAGCAGCTTGCTGGCATGGACCTCTTCTATGGAAAAGCGCGCTGCTCTACCTGCCATTCCGGTACATTCCAGACTGACCACGATTTTCATGCCATCGGCCTTCCGCAGTTTGGCCCCGGTAAGGATGATTATGCCTCTGACGCAGGGCGCGGCATGATCACCAGTGAGAAGGAAGACATGTACCGCTTCCGTACGCCAACGCTGCGCAATATCAGCATGACAGGCCCTTACGGTCACAATGGTGCCTACGCTAAACTTGAGGACATCGTGCGCCACCACCTTGATGCCGTCAAAGGACTTGCCTCCTACGACCGAAGCAAGGCCGTGCTGGCCGATGACGTCGATAGCGACGATTGGAAAGCGATGGATGATTTCGACGAAGTCATGCGCATTGCCGAAGCAATCGAGATCAGTGACGTCCCTTTGGTCGAAGAAGAGATCGCAAAGATAATGTCGTTCCTAGATGCTTTGACCGATGAGGGCGCGGGGAAACGTGGCCTTGGGACGCCAAATTCGGTCCCTTCGGGCCTGCCTATGGATGCAAGCGCACCACCCTCTTAAATCCCTGTTATATAATGAAATTAACCCCCTCGGCACCCTCGGTGACCGAGGGTTTTTTCTGTCCATGAACCATTGTTGCCAATTTAGCACCTCAGTGTTGCTAAGTTACGTCTATTAAATTGGGCGGGAATAAGGCACAAATGGGACATGGCACGACGAGCTGCCCCATTTAGGGTCGCCGCCAGCGGAAGGTCCCTCCAGATTAGACTCTCATCTGATCCCCTTATTCCCGCAGCGGCGACCCCAAACCTACCCTCATCACCTGAATAGATAGCGTTCCACGCCTAGCTTCGCATTTTGCCGCACCTTCTGGACGCACGGCCTGTTGCACCGCCCCCCATGCTGGATTATCTGCGGGGGATGGATAACACATTACACATCATCGGCGGCGGCATGGCCGGATCAGAGGCTGCTTGGCAGGCCGCAAACCTTGGCGTCAAAGTGGTCATCCACGAAATGCGACCCAAGGTGGAAACATTCGCGCACCAGACTGGTTTACTGGGCGAAATGGTTTGCTCGAATTCCTTCCGCTCAGATGATAGCGAGCAGAACGCCGTAGGTCTTTTGCATTGGGAAATGCGCGAAGCGAATGGCCTCATCATGCAAACCGCCGAAAAGCACCGCCTGCCAGCGGGTGGCGCGCTAGCGGTCGATCGTGATCCGTTTGCACAATCAGTAACAGACGCGCTTATGGCGCACCCGAATATCAGCGTTGAGTATGGTGAGATCACAACCTTGCCCGAAAGCGGCCATTGGATCATCGCCACAGGCCCGCTCACCTCTACCGATCTTGGTGCGGCCATCGCTGCAGAGACAGGTGCCGAGGCACTGGCATTCTTTGACGCAATTGCCCCTATCGTTTACCATGACAGCATCGACATGAGCAAAGCGTGGATGCAATCGCGATATGACAAAGGCGAGACCGAGGAAGAGCGCACAGCCTACCTCAACTGCCCCATGGACAAAGACCAGTACTATGCCTTCATCGACGCGCTGTCCGCTGCCGAAAAGACCGAATTTCACGAAGGTGAGACTGCTGGGTATTTCGATGGCTGCCTGCCGATTGAGGTCATGGCCGAGCGTGGTCGTGAAACCCTCCGCTTTGGCCCGATGAAACCTGTGGGTCTGACCAATCCGCACCAACCCGATATAAAAGCCTATGCCGTGGTCCAACTGCGCCGCGATAACAAGCTGGGCACGCTCTACAACATCGTAGGCTTCCAAACCAAAATGAAATACGGCGCGCAAACTGCTGTTTTTAAAACCATTCCCGGCCTTGAGAATGCGAACTTTGCACGTCTCGGCGGTATTCACCGCAACACTTTCCTCAACTCGCCCACGCTGCTAGACGGCCAGATGCGTCTCAAGTCAAAGCCACACATTCGCTTTGCAGGTCAAATCACGGGTGTCGAAGGCTACGTCGAGAGCGCGGCAATGGGATTGCTTGCGGGGCGCCTTGCCGCTGCCGAGATCACTGGCGGCGCACTTGAGACACCGCCGCCCTCCACCGCTACGGGCGCTCTGATCACCCATATCTCTGGCGGTGCCGAGGCAAAAACCTTTCAACCGATGAACGTCAACTTTGGGCTCTTCCCGCCCGTTGAAGGCCTCAAGAGCGGTCGGCGTGGACGCAAAGATCGCTACAAAGCGTATACTGACCGCGCAAAAGTGGACTGGCAGGATTGGCTAAGCACTGGACAACAAGGTTAGCGGACTTAAAGTGTTGTGATGAGTACATTCCTAGAGCAAGCTTTCTTAGAACGCGACGCCGCGGCCGCCCGAGTATTTTACGATGAATGGGCGCCAACCTATGAGGCGGAGATCACCGCTCTTGGCTATGCGGCCCCTGCCCGTTGCGCTGCGGCCTTGACCGAATATGTCACTGACCTCGACACGCCTATTCTGGATTTCGGGTGCGGAACCGGCCTTGCCGGTCAGGCATTCAATGAGGCGGGTTTTACCCATATAGACGGTGTCGATATTTCGCCCGCGATGCTGGAACAATCGAGTAAAAAGGGCATTTATCGTAGTTTGCAGCCCATTTCTGCCGGCGCAGCCCCTGACGGAAAATACGGGATCATAAGCGCGGTAGGCGTTATCAGCCCCGGTGCTGCGCCGGGCACAACGATCGACGTTCTGATGCATGCACTGCCAAAAGGTGGAAAGCTGGTATTTTCGTTCAATGACCATGCCCTCGCGGACCCCTTGCAAACAGGTCGCCTGAATGAGTGGATTGATTGCAGCGCGGCCTATGTCCTATTTGCCGAACATGGACCGCACCTTCCTGCCCAAAACATGAATTCAACCGTCTACGTAGTTGAGAAATATTGACCTTTCGGACGCGGTTTGCTCCATCGCCCACGGGCCCGCTGCACCTCGGTCACGCCTATTCCGCCCTTCTTGCCTATGACTTGGCGCAAACTGCTGGCGGCGAATTTCTGTTGCGGATCGAAGATATTGACCAATCCCGTGCGCGCCCCGAATGGGAAGCGCAGATTTACGATGATCTTGGGTGGCTCGGCGTTGTATGGGAGACGCCCGTCATGCGCCAATCGGATCGTATGGCAGCGTATGACACCGCGCTTGATACACTATGGAACCGCGGTCTCCTTTATCGCTGCCACTGTTCGCGCGCAGATATTGCAGCTGCAGCCAGTGCCCCGCAAGAAGGCGCACCATTGCTTGGCCCAGATGGGATCATCTACCCTGGCACCTGCAGGCCAAACCAACCCTGCACAGGTCCGCGCCCTCGCGATATTCCGCTACGGCTCGATATGGCCCGCGCATGTATTGATCTGGATTGGCCCCTCCATTTCCTCGAGGAAGGGAACGGAACAGATGAAATCATCGCTTTTTCAGCAAAGGATATGATCGAAACCGTAGGCGATATCGTCCTCGCACGGCGCGATATGGGAACGTCGTATCACCTTTCAGTGGTGATTGATGATGCAGCGCAGGGGATTAGTCATGTGGTACGCGGACTGGATTTGATCGAGGCAACACCAATCCATATCATGCTTCAGGAGTTACTTGATCTGCCGCATCCCACCTACCACCATCACCGCCTGATCCGTGATGATACGGGCAAACGGCTGGCCAAGCGCGATGACGCCCGCGCCATCAAACTGTTTCGTGATGAAGGCGCTTCTCCATCGGATATTCGGGCAATGGCAAAGCCTTAGGAATTGAACTTAATCCACTTTTCTAAGATCAGTTTCACCCTGCTCTGACACTTGGGTGAAGAAACAGCTGCGTGCGCCCGTGTGGCAGGCCGCTCCAATCTGGGCCACCTGCATAACCAAACAGTCTCGATCACAATCCACGCGCATCTCTTTTAACGTTTGCACATGACCCGAGGTCGCACCTTTTGCCCAGAACTCCTGCCGTGAACGGCTCCAGTAGGTCACCTGTCCCGTCTCTAGCGTCCGCATCAAGCTTTCGGAGTTCATCCATGCCATCATCAGTATCTCGCCCGTCTCAAAATCCTGCGCAATCGCAGGAATCAAACCGGCATCATTGTATTTCAACGTCGATGGATCAAAGGACATCGTGGCGCACTCCGTTCAAAAGTTTTTGCATCCGCTCTCGTTCGGCTTATGTAGAGGGCAGACAAAGGAAATGCCATGTCCAACGATACAGATTTGATCAAGCTTTACTCCGCACGCATCCTAGCGCTTGCAGCGGATATTCCGAATCTGGGGCGGCTCGATGCCCCTGATGCCAGTGTGACGCGCCGCTCACCGCTTTGTGGATCAAGCGTGACCGTGGACGTTTGCATGTCCGACGGTCGGCTCAGCGCGTTAGGTCAGGATGTGAAGGCGTGTGCTTTGGGACAAGCAGCTGCTGCAATTACCGCCGAGGCGTCAGAGGGTGTGACGCTGGAAGCTGTGGAAAAAGGCCGCGACCAACTCAAGGCGATGCTTAAGGGCAAAGGCGGTGTGCCCGACGCGCCCTTCGACGGATTTGAAGTGCTCACTCCTGCAGTAGAATACAAAAACCGTCATGCCTCAATCCTGCTCAGTATCGAGGCATTGGCCGAGGCTATGACCAGCGCAAGCGCCTGACAACAAAAACGTACTATCAAAAAAAAGGCGCCGCACATCCTGTTGGATGGCGGCGCAAAAAAAGCGTTTCTCATGTGGGACCCAAGGTCGGAGTAGGGAAAGGCACCCCTAGAAACATGTCATGGACAGGCAGAACGTAACATGTATGGCGCATCAGTTTGGGACATATGCGCCGGAAAACCGACCCTGGCATGAGAGCGCAGGCAGAAACTCAGACAAGTGCGGGAAGATGTAGACCTACCATCAACATCACGATCAAAGCTGCGGCACCTACTGCGTCATGGACGAGCGTGTCTTGCGACCGTGTGGCGATGGCTTTGAGTGTTTTGTAGAAGGTCATGTGTCTCTCCGTTCTTGTTGCCACTTTGTTCTCACATAGTGAACAAGGTGTAAAGAACTTTATGAGAACATTTGTGAACTTTTTGGAACACATAATATTAACCCACTGAAATTAAACGAATTGCCTCGTCCTGCCGCATGAGCCACAAAAGCATTCGCGCAGCACGTCCCCGATCGCTTTCCAGCTTTGGGTCTTCATAAAGTAATTTGCGCGCATCCGTTTGGGCAACGGCCATCAACGCGGCCTGTTTCTCGAGGTCAGCCACTTTGAAACGCGGCACACCCGATTGTGCGGTGCCAATCAAATCACCCGTCCCGCGCATTTTCAAATCAGTCTCGGCAATGACAAATCCGTCTTCCGTTTCGCGGAGCACCTCAAGCCGCTGACGCCCTGTTTCAGTCAACGGGTTTTGGTACATCAACAGGCAGCTCGACGCCGCAGTGCCTCGCCCGACCCTGCCTCGAAGTTGGTGCAACTGCGCCAGACCAAAACTCTCCGCCCGCTCGATCACCATGATTGAGGCGTTTGGCACATCGACCCCCACCTCAATCACGGTTGTTGCCACCAACAGCTTTGTCTCACCGCTCTGGAAGGCAGCCATGGCCGCGTCCTTCTCTGCTGGTGGCATTTGACCGTGGACAAGCCCGACAACGCCTTCGCCCAAAGTCGCACGTAGGCGTTTAAAGCGTTCTTCAGCGGCTGTCAGATCGCTGACCTCGCTCTCTTCCACCAACGGGCAAACCCAGTAACACTGCCGCCCGTCCGCCATCGCCGCGCGCAGGCGCTCTGTTACCTGCTCGTAGCGATCAGTGCTGATCAGGACCGTCTGGATTGGCTTGCGCCCCGGTGGTTTTTCCTCAAGCACACTCACGTCCATATCGCCGTATTGTGCCAGAGCAAGGCTGCGCGGAATTGGCGTTGCGGTCATGACCAGTACATCTGCCTGCCGCCCTTTGCGCCCCAGTTCAAGCCGCTGACGCACACCGAAACGGTGCTGTTCATCCACCACGGCAAGGCGCAGGTCGTTAAACACAACGCTTTCCTGGAATACGGCATGGGTGCCGACCAAAACCTGAATGTCGCCCCGTTCCAAAGCGGCCAGTTTCGCAGCACGCTCCGCCCCTTTGTCGCGGCCAGTAAGGATTTCCAGAACCACGCCCGCGCTCTCGGCCAGTGGACGCAACCCTTGCAAGTGTTGACGGGCAAGGATTTCAGTCGGGGCCATCAAGACACCCTGCCCGCCAGCCTCGACTGCCGCCAGCAACGCCATAAACGCGACTAGCGTCTTACCGGCACCCACGTCGCCCTGAAGCAAACGGTTCATCCGTTGTTCGGTTGCCATATCGGCAATGATTTCACCGATCGCGCGGGTCTGCGCACCCGTCGGCTTGTAGGGTAAACTCTCCAGAACTTTGCCCTGCAATGCGCCTGTCGCATGAGCCACACGCCCTTTTTTGCGCCGCTCCACCTGACGGGCCAGCGCAAGCGTGATCTGATGGGCCAGCAGCTCGTCATAGGCCAAACGCTCGCGCGCCGATGCCGTGGCAGCGATATCACTCAAGCTCGAGGGATCATGGGCCGCAGTCACCGCGGTTTTGAAATCGGGCCATTCGGCCTGCTTGATCTGGCTTGGATCGATCCACTCGCCCATCTCCGGAATAAGAGCGAGAGCGCCGCGCGTGGCCTTATACATCAGCTTTTGTGTGACACCGTGAGTGAGTGGATAGACAGGCTCAAATTCCGGAATGCTGTCGGCTTCCTCCTCGGGAACCATGAAATCCGGATGTACCATCTGCGGGACATTGTCGAATAACTCCACCCGCCCCGACACAATGCGGCGGCTGCCCTCGGGCAACGTCTGCTCCCAATAATTACCGCGGGCGTGAAAAAATACCAACTGGAACGTCGTCTCCGCGTCTTCCACATGGATGCGGTAAGCGCCCCCCTTGTTGCGCGGCGGATAATGCTTGCCGATGGTCACAGCAACAGTCAGCGTCGTCGGGAACGGCGCGCCTTGAACGGTCTCCAACAACCTGCGATCGATCCCCGACTGCGGAAGCGTGAACAGCAAATCACGCGGGGCGATTACACCCAGACTGGAAAAATTTTGCGCCGTTTTGGGACCGATGCCCGTCAGCGTATCCAGCGCCGAAAACAGCGGAAACAGAGGCTCGGGACGTGTGCTCATGTGTTTGCGATCAACGCGAGCCAGCCGTCTTCGTCTAGCACTTCAATTCCCAGATCAGCAGCTTTCTTTGCCTTTGACCCTGCCCCAGGTCCTGCGATCAACAAATCGGTCTTGGCACTCACAGAGCCGGATACTTTTGCACCCAACCGCTCTGCGCGAGCTTTGGCCTCAGCGCGGGTCATCTTTTCCAGCGTTCCAGTGAAGACAACCGTTTTACCCGCGACGGGTGAACCTGAAGTGTCCGCGCGCACAGCCTCTTGCACATCCAACTCGGAAACCAACCGCATGATTGACACCCGCTCCGCTTCTTGCGCGAACGCACCGACCAATGACCCCGCCATTACGGTGCCCATACCGTCAATAGCCAGCAGGTCGTCCCATGCGGGTCCCTCTTGGGAGCGGGCGTCTTCCATTGCTTGAGCCAGCGCATCCCAAGTCCCATAATGCAGCGCGATCATGTTTGCCGATGCCTCCCCCACATGGCGAATGCCAAGGCCGAAGATCAGCCGCGCGAGAGGGATTTTGCGCTTGTCCTCTATCGCGGCGAATAGCGCACTTGCAGATTTTTCGCCCCAACCTTCACGATTTTTGAGCTGTTGGATGCCACTACCATAACGCGCCTGAAGCGTAAAAATGTCCGCGGGTTCCGAGATCCAGCCATCGCTGTAGAATTGCTCAATCTGCTTTGCACCCATACCGTCAATGTCAAACGCCGCACGCGAAACGAAATGTTTGAGCTTTTCCATCGCTTGCGCAGGGCAAATGATACCGCCAGAGCACCGCCGCACCGCATCCCCTGGCTCCCGAATGGCATCGCTGCCACATTCGGGGCATACCTGAGGAAATTCGAACTTTTGAGCATCTGGGCTGCGCTTACTCACGTCCACGTCTGCAACCTTGGGAATAACATCACCTGCGCGGTAGACCTGCACCAGATCCCCCACACGAATGTCCTTGCCGCCTCTGATCTCTTGGCCTTTGCTGTCCAGCCCTTTGATATAGTCCTCGTTGTGTAACGTGGCGTTGGA
>JBALTK010000133.1:0-11299 GCA_036964385.1 Sulfitobacter sp.
ACCGCCAGGGAGGGCGCTACGCCGTCATGGCAAGAGATAGACACAACCCTAACGACTATACGGGTCCGCTCCGCAGACTGCTACTTGCCGTTCTGGCCTTGCTTCTGGCTGCCATTTTCATTCTCTGGCGCATAGACAGCCCACGCGTAGAACGTTTCCGTGCGCAGGTTACTGATAGTCTGGTACCAAACCTCGATTGGGCCATGGCCCCCGTAACTGGCACAATCAACCTGTTGCGCGGCTATCAAAGCTATCAACGCCTTTCCGAGCAAAACCAAGAGCTGCGATCGGAATTGCGTCGCATGCAAACGTGGAAAGAAGCTGCGCTCCAATTGGAACAGGAAAATGCGCGCCTGCTTGATCTAAACAAGGTCCGCCTTGATCCACGTCTGACTTATGTCACTGGTGTTGTGTTGGCCGACTCCGGCTCCCCTTTCAGGCAATCGGTGTTACTCAACGTTGGTGCGCGCGATGGCTTGGTTGAAGGTTGGGCCACGATGGATGGTATCGGCCTTGTGGGTCGCATTTCAGGTGTTGGCGACAACACGGCTCGGGTGATCCTGCTGACAGACGCGTCGAGCCGCATCCCCGCCGTGATCCAGCCTTCAGGGCAACGGGCGATTGTAGCTGGCGACAACTCTGCCGCTCCCCCGATTGATTTCCTTGAAAACCCTGAATTGGTACGCCCCGGTGACCGTGTGATCAGCTCGGGGGACGGTGGCGTGTTTCCCGCAGGGCTGTTGATCGGTCAAATCGCCGCTGACCCTGGCGGGCGGTTGCGCGTGCGCCTTGCAGCCGATTTCGAGCGGTTGGAGTTTCTACGGGTGTTGCGCCATCATGGCACCGATGCGGTCGTAAATGACCCATCCGTGATCTCCCAGAACACCCCCATGGAAGATGTACAGCCTGCATCAGACGCCGACGTACCCGAGCCTTCGGAGTAGGTCGGATGGATGAATTCTCCCCCGCGCGACTGCTGTTGATGCGTAGCCTGTTCGTAGTATTCGCTCTGCTGGTCCTGTTTTTCCATTTGCTGCCCATCGACACGCAGCCTGTCTCGCTTTTCTCACCCGAGTTGTTACCACCCCTCGCCACCATCGACCCAGCCGAGGCGCGCCTGCGCGACCTTTTGGATCAGGGCAGCAACCGGATTTTGATAGGCCCCGATCTATTGATAGCCTTCGCATTTGCATGGTCATTGCGACGTCCAGAGTATGTGCCATCTCTCCTGCTCGCCCTGGTCTTTCTGCTCGCTGACTTGCTGCTCCAACGCCCGCCGGGTCTTTGGGCCATGCTTGCGCTGTTGGCCTGTGAGAACCTAAAAGGACGCAGCAGATCGTTGCGTGATGCGACATTCGGCGCGGAGTGGATTGCTGTCGCGGTAATGCTTGCAGGTATTTTGATCATCAACAGGATTGTGCTATCTTTGGTACTCGTACCTGCACCCCAGCTAAAACTTAGCCTGCTGGAACTCGGGGTGACGATATTGATCTACCCCGTTGTCGTTCTCATCACCCGCACCGTGATGGGCGTGCGCCGCGCAGCACCGGGTGAGCTGGATACACTTGGCGGGCGTGGTTGAGTTAGGGATAAGGCGAAAAGCATGAGACGCAGCAGAGCCGAAACAGACGCCAGCCATATCAAGCTGGGCCGCCGCGCCGCTCTTTTGGGCGGTGTGCAGCTGCTGTTCATGGGCGGCTTGGCTGCGCGTATGCGATATTTGCAGGTCGATCAGGCCGACCAGTTCCGCCTGCTTGCAGAAGAAAACCGCATCAACATCCGCCTCATCCCACCCGTGCGCGGCGAGATTTTTGACCGCAATGGTATCCAGCTGGCGCAAAATGTCCCCAGCTATCGCATCGTAATGGTGCGCGAGGATGCTGGTGATGTGCATGCTGTTCTTGAACGGCTTGCGCGGTTGATCGAAATGACCCCAGAGCAGTTTGAACGCGCGACACAAGAGCTCAACCAGAACTCCGCGCGCTTCCTACCCATCACCATTGTCGAGGACGTGAGTTGGGAAGCGGTCAGCGCTGTCTCCGTCAACGCGCCCGCCCTGCCCGGTGTGACACCAGAAGTGGGCAGCACCCGCGTTTATCCGCGCGGGTCTGACTTCGCCCACGTCGTAGGCCGCGTAGGCCGTGTGAGCTCGAAAGATCTCGAAGCCTTAGAAGATCCCGATGCCGTGCTGCGCATCCCGCGTTTTCAGATCGGTAAGATCAACGTGGAAGCCCGCGAAGAGGAATTACTTCGCGGTGTGGCAGGAACCAAGCAGGTCGAAGTCAACGCAACAGGCCGCGTCATGCGCGAGCTTGAGCGTCGTGAAGGACAATCAGGTGCGGCCATACAGTTGACCATCGATGCAAAGCTGCAAAACTATGTGCAGGCCCGTCTGACTGGCGAGAGCGCCGCCGTGGTTATCATTGACTGCGAAAAGGGGGACATCGTCGCCAATTCCTCTGCGCCGACGTATGATCCCAACCTGTTTATCGGGGGTATCTCCTCAAAAGATTACGATCCGCTCCTCAACGACAAATACCGGCCCTTGGTGAACAAGACCGTGCAGGGCGCTTATCCTCCCGGTTCAACGTTTAAGATGATGACCGCAATGGCTGCGATTGAGGCGGGGATCATAGGACCGGACGAGACTGTTTATTGCCCGGGTCATCTTGAGGTCGGCGGACGGCGCTTCCATTGCTGGAAACGCTCGGGCCATGGTTGGGTCGATCTAGAGACGTCGCTCAAGCGGTCCTGCGATGTCTATTACTATGATCTTGCGCTAAAGGTAGGGATCGAAAAAATTTCAGCGATGTCCAACCGCTTTGGCCTTGGCATCCGGCATGACTTGGCACTCAGTTCCGTCAATTCAGGCCTAACACCGACCAAAGACTGGAAGCTACAAAACCGCGGCGAGGATTGGGTCATCGGTGATACTGTGAACGCCTCCATTGGTCAGGGTTTTATGCTCGCCTCTCCCATGCAACTTGCCGTAATGACTGCACGGCTGGCTACGGGTCGCGAAGTAACGCCCCGCCTGATCAAGACGGTCAACGGGATCGAACAGCCAGTAAAAGGCAATGACCCGCTCGACATGAAAGAAGGCAATTTGCGCAAGATGCGCAAATCTATGTACGCGGTTGTAAATGACCGCCGTGGCACCGGCTACCGTAGCCGCATTATCGCTGACGGCATGCGCATGGCGGGAAAGACCGGAACGTCTCAGGTCCGATCTGCTGTGGTCAACAACAGCGAAGTGCCGTGGGAGCAGCGCGACCATGCGCTCTTTGTGGGCTTCGCGCCTTATGACAACCCGCGCTATGCCTGTGCCGTTCTGGTTGAGCATGGCGGTGGTGGCTCTACCGCAGCAGCCCCTATTGCGCGTGATGTGATGTTGCAGGCACTTTATGGTGGCGAGCCGCCAATAGAAGCATATCCTTCCGCAGATCGTGCGCGGATCAAAAACCAGCAAAGCAAGCTGCGCAACGTGCAACCTGCCGCCCGTGTCAAAAAGGGCAAGGATCAGGCATGAGTTATCTTGAACATACCGTCAAATCGGTCCCGACCGGTTTTCGAAAAATACTGTTCCTGAACTGGCCATTGGTGCTGTTGATCACGGCTGTCGCGGGTTTCGGATTTTTGATGCTCTATTCCGTGGCGGGTGGCGGTTACTCTCCATGGGCGGAACCACAGATGAAGCGGTTTGCCCTCGGGCTGTGCCTTATGATCGCGGTCGGATTGGTACCCATCTGGATGTGGCGCAACCTCGCGGGGTTGGCTTATGCTATATCCGTCATGCTGCTCATTGGCGTTGAATTCTTTGGCGCGGTCGGCATGGGTGCCCAGCGCTGGATCGACCTTGGCGTGATCCGCTTGCAGCCGTCCGAGATGACAAAAATCACGTTGGTCATGTTTCTCGCTGCATACTATGACTGGCTTCCCGCGCAGAAAACCAGCCGTCCAATGTGGGTTATGCTGCCTGTTCTGATCATCATCATCCCGACGGCCCTTGTCCTCAAACAACCCGACCTTGGTACCGCGCTATTGCTTATGTTTGCGGGGGGCGGTCTGATGTTTCTTGCGGGGGTGCATTGGGCGTATTTTGTCACTGTGATCGCGGGGGGCGTCGGGCTGGTCATTGCTGTGTTCCAATCTCGCGGCACCCCTTGGCAAATGCTAAAGGACTACCAGTTCCGCCGCATCGACACCTTTCTAGACCCAAGCACAGACCCGCTTGGCGCTGGTTATCACATTACGCAATCAAAAATTGCGCTCGGCTCTGGCGGTTGGACAGGACGCGGCTTCATGCAAGGGACACAATCTCGGCTCAACTTCCTCCCCGAAAAACACACCGATTTTATCTTCACTACGCTGGCCGAAGAATTTGGGTTCGTCGGCGGCATTTCTTTGCTCGTGCTCTATGCCCTGATCATCATTTTCTGCGTGGTATCAGCGATCATGAACAAGGATCGGTTCTCTTCGCTACTCACCCTTGGAATCGCACTGAACTTCTTTTTGTTCTTTGCTGTGAACATGTCGATGGTGATGGGGCTGGCACCTGTCGTGGGCGTGCCACTCCCGCTGGTAAGCTATGGCGGATCGGCGATGCTGGTACTGATGCTGGCCTTTGGGCTTGTGCAATCAGCCCATGTCCACAGGCCACGCTAAGCCCCCCCTTTGCAGCGCGCCTACGCTCCGCTATCTGTTCGTCAAATTCCTCGAATAAAGATTGGCCAAATGTCCATTTTTCACTTTGCCTTCAACGTCAGAGACCACGATCAGACACGCGCTTTTTGCGGCGACCCACTCGGATGCGAGGCGGGCCGTAGCACAGATACGTGGGTTGATTTCGACTTCTTCGGACAACAATTTTCGTGCCACCTCGACACCCCCATGAACGTGGCCGCTACAGGTTTGGTTGGCGATCACAAAGTGCCCATGCCCCATTTCGGCGTGGTCCTTCCCTATGCAGAATGGCGCGGCTTGGCCGACCGTATGGAAGCAGCAGGTGTGGATTTCATACTTGCCCCTAAAACACGGTTCAAAGGCGAGCTAGGAGAGCAGTCGACGACGGTTCTTCACTGATCCCTGTCGAAACCTATTCGAATTCAAGGAACTTACAAGCATGGACGGAGCTTTCGCAACATGATCAATATTCTTTTCGCGGCCAAACCAGAGCGCTGGCCCACCTATGAAGCGCCCCTGCGCGCGGCCCTAAAAGCAGCGAATATCGAGGCGCAACTGGCCCAAGACATCGCCCCCGACCAAGTTGACTACATCGTGTATGCCCCCAACAGCGACCTACAAGATTTCACGCCTTATACGCGCGCCAAGGCTGTCCTGAACCTCTGGGCAGGGGTTGAGCAGATCACAGGTAACGAAACGCTCAAAATCCCTCTGGCGCGGATGGTTGATCCTGGGTTGACCAAGGGGATGGTGGAATGGGTGACTGGACATGTGATGCGCTACCACCTCGGGATGGACGCGCATATCGTGAATCCCTCGCATCAGTGGAAGATAAAAACACCCCCACTGGCCCAAGAGCGGGAGGTTGCAATCTTTGGTCTTGGTGCCTTGGGGACGGCCTGCGCAAAGGTGCTTCTCGGTCTAGGATTCCGCGTCACTGGCTGGTCGCGCAGTGCCAAGGTTGTAGCAGGGGTCACCTGCCTTCACGGCGATGAAGGGTTTGGCGAAGCATTGCGCCGTGCCGAGATTGCTGTGACTTTGTTACCTGACACGCCTGCAACAACAGATATCTTCAACGCCAAAACGCTTGGGCAGATGCTGCACGGTTCCTTCCTCATCAATCCCGGCCGTGGGCCCTTGATCGACGATGATGCGCTGATTGCAGCACTGGACAGCGGCCAGATTGCTCATGCCACTTTGGATGTCTTCCGCACAGAGCCGCTCCCGAAAGAGCACCCGTTTTGGGCGCACCCTCAGGTGACTGTCACGCCCCACATCGCAGCGGAAACGCGTGCCAGCACGGCCAGCGAAGTTATTGTGGAGAACATCAAGCGGGGGGAGCAAGGCGCGCCCTTTATAAATCTCGTCGACCGCACCTTGGGGTATTAAGCAGCTTTTAATCCGCGCCCTTTGAGCAAAGCCTCGACACCGGGCAAACGACCACGGAACGCGATGTAGAGTTCTGCTGCATCGCGGCTTCCGCCAGTTGAAAGGATATGCTCTTCCAACGCGCGTGCGCGCTCTGGGTCAAAGGCACCACCAGCTTCTTCAAAAGCCTCGAACGCGTCAGCATCCATCACTTCGGACCACATATAGCTGTAATAACCGCTGGAATATCCATCGCCGGAAAAGACATGCGCGAAATGTGGGCTGGCATGGCGCATCGTTATTGCGGCAGGCATCCCCAGACCTTCCAAGACTTCGTCCTGCATGGCCATAACATCTTCAGGCGCATCGCCTTCGTGAAACGCGAGATCGACCAGCGCGGAAGCCACATATTCAACCGTCTGGAACCCCATATCAAAGGTCGAAGCGCCCAACACCTTATCAAGTAATTCCTTCGGCATCGCTTCGCCCGTCTTGGCATGGGTCGCAAACTCGCCCAGCACTTCTGGCACATCCAACCAATGCTCATAAAGTTGGCTCGGCAGCTCTACGAAATCGCGAGCCACGGAGGTGCCCGATACGCTTTCATAGGTAACGTCAGACAGCATCTGGTGCAGCGCATGACCGAACTCATGGAACAAGGTGCGCGCGTCGTCATAAGACAGCAGCGCGGGATCTCCCTTGGCAAAGTTGCACACATTGATAACCACAGGCGATTCCACCTTCGGGAATTTTGCCTGCGAGCGCATTGCAGAGCACCACGCACCAGAGCGTTTGGAACCGCGCGCAAAGTAGTCACCGATGAAGACGGCCACATGCTTACCATCGCGGGTCACTTCCCATGCACGACAATCAGGGTGATAAAGAGGCACGTCGAGCGGCCTGAACTCCAACCCGAACAGGCGGGTCGCACAGGCAAATGACGCTTCAATCATCTGGTCGAGCTGGAAGTACGGCTTCAGTTCCGCCTCATCCAGATCATGTTCCACGGCACGGCGCTTTTCACCGTAATAGCGCCAGTCCCACGGAGCCAAATCACCGTTCACGCCATCCGCGTGCATCATCTTTGTCAACACTTCGGCATCCGCATTGGCTTGCGCCTTTGCGGGCTCCCAGACCTTCATCAGCAAATCGCGTACGGCCTCGGGTGTCTTGGCCATCTCGGTCTCAAGCTTGTAATCGGAGAAACTGTTGTACCCCAGCAGCGCCGCACGCTCTTTGCGCAGGGTTAAAGTTTCGGCGGCGATTGCACGGTTGTCGGTTTCGCCTCCGTTAGCGCCACGTGCTTCCCATGCTTTGAAAGCACGTTCGCGCAGATCACGGCGCGGGCTAAACTGCAGGAACGGCGTGATGAGCGAACGAGAGAGCGTCACTACAGGACCACCAGCATCTTTCTCTTCCCCCGCAGCACGGGCCGTATCAATCACAAAGTCAGGCAGGCCTTCGAGATCGGCCTCCTCCAGCTTCATGAACCAGCTTCGCTCGTCGCTCAGTAAATTCTGCGTAAACTCAGTGCCAAGAACGGCAAGGCGACCTTTGATCGCCTTCATCCGCGTCTCGTCAGCACCTGTTAGCGCCGAGCCTGCCCGAACAAATCCCAGATGTGTAAGCTTGAGTACGCGTGCTTGCTCGTCAGTCAGGTCCAGTGCGTCACGCGCCTGCCAGACGGCATCAACCCGTGCAAACAGTGCTTTGTTCGCAGAAATTTCCGAGAAATGCGCCGATAGTTTGGGTGAAAAATCACGTTGCAGCGCTTCGCGTACGGGGCTGCTGTCTGCCCCAGCAACCGAATAGAAAACGCTCAAGACTTTATCCAGCTTTCCTCCGACCGCCTCCAGCGCCTCAACCGTATTTGCGAAAGTCGCCGCGTCGGGGTTGTTGGCGACTGCCTCGATCTCGGCGTTATGCGCGGTCAACGCCTCCTCAAGTGCAGGAGCGAAATCATCGTCTGAAATCTGATCAAACGGCGCTATACCAAAGGGGGTTTTCCAGTCTTGCAGCAACGGATTCATGTGATGGTCTCCTTTGCACTCAAGGTAGGAGTGCGGTGTGGGGGATACAATGTTCAGGCGCGCGTTAGGGCGCAAATCGGGCAATCGCTTCGCGGGGTAATTTTGATGCTGCGGCTTTCGGCATAGAGGGCATCATATATCACCATTTGTCCGCGCAAGGGCGTGCCCGCGCCCGTAATAATCTTGATTGCTTCCAGCGCCATCATCGCACCGACCACACCGGGCAAGGGGCCAATCACCCCGGCCTCGGCACAACTGGGGGCAAGATGTGCTGCGGGTGCTGCGGGAAAAATACACTGATAGCAAGGCGTGCCACGGGCAGGATCAAACACGCTTAGTTGCCCTTCCCACTGGCTCAACGCACCAGAGACAAGTGGGACGCCCCCCGCTACGCAGGTCGTATTCACCAGATAACGGGTCTCGAAATTATCGCAACCGTCAATCACCAGATCATATTCTGAAATCAATTCAGGCGCGAGGCTATCGTCAAGGCGGCGGTGATAAGGTTTAACCGTGACGAAAGGGTTCTGCGCTTCCATCTCAGCCTGCGCCGAGAAAACCTTGGGCATACCGATGCTGGCGTCCTTGTGGATCACTTGTCGCTGGAGATTTGTATTTTCGACAGTGTCGTCGTCAATCACGCCAATCGTGCCAACGCCTGCCGCCGCAAGATATTGCAACACAGGCGCGCCAAGACCCCCCGCTCCGATCACTAGCACCTTCGCGTTTTTCAACGCCTTCTGCCCCGCACCGCCCACTTCACGTAGCGCGATATGGCGGGCATAGCGGTTCAACTCTGTATCGGAAAAGCTGCCCTTTCGCTTAGCAGGCGAAGCGGTTCGCGCATCATCCGCTCCTGTCTTAACACGGAGCCGCGCAATGAAGTGCGAATAGACAAATATCAGCCCACCGATACCGCCAAAGATAAGCCAAGGGGCTGCTGACCCTCCTGTCGCAGCGCGCAATGAATGCTCTTCTGGGAAAACAAGTTGCACGATGATCACCATAATCAACAGCAGACCAATCATGATCCACCGCGCTGAACGTGGCGTGCCCATAATAGCACCCACGCCCCAAATCACAGCCGCTAAAATCAGTACCAGCACTCGGTCACTCCGTTCCGGTCGAGCCAAAACCACCCGCACCGCGCGCCGTCTCTTCCAACTCGTCTACCGGATGGAACCTAGCTTGGACCACGGGGGCGACAACCATCTGCGCAATCCTCATGCCGTGCTCGATCACAAAGGGCGCATCGCCCGCGTTCATCATAATAACTCCCAACGGGCCGCGATAATCCGCGTCAATCGTGCCTGGACTATTCGGCAGTGTGATCCCATGCTTGAGTGCCAGACCCGAGCGCGGCCTGACCTGTACCTCATAGCCTTCAGGAATAGCCAAACGAAGACCGGTAGGCACCAATACGCGCGCGCCAGTTGCAAGCGTGATAGAGACTTGATCCGGCAGATTCGCACGCAAGTCAGCCCCCGCAGCGCCCTGCGTCTCATAGCGTGGCAGGCCTAGCGCAGAATCCGCGCCTGCCTCCCACATCATACGTATATCAACGCCGTTCATCGGCTGATTGCATCTGCAATACGCGCCGCAAGCTTTTGCGCAACTTCATCCTTGCCCATACGCGGCCACTCTTCTGCTCCTGCATCGCTGATCAAGGTGACCGCATTCTCTGCCCCGCCCATAATCCCGGTTTCGGGCGAAACATCATTGGCTACGATCCAGTCGCACCCTTTGCGTAATCGCTTTGCGGTGGCGTTCTCGATCACATCGTTGGTTTCTGCGGCAAACCCTATGACCAAAGGTGGGCGGCCTTTGCCCATCTGGCTGACGCCATGAAGAATGTCGGGATTTTCGGCAAATTCCAGCACTGGCAAACCGTCCTTCGTCTTTTTCAATTTGCGGTCGGAGGCCGAGGTCACACGCCAATCTGCCACGGCCGCAGCAAAGATCGCGACATCAACAGGGAGTGCGGCATCAACAGCCTCTTTCATCTGTTGAGCAGTCTGGACGGCAACCACTTCGACGCCGTCAGGCGGCGGTACATCGGCTGGACCTGTGACAAATACCACGTCAGCGCCCAGCGCCGCGAGGGCCCGCGCCAGCGCCGTACCTTGCGCACCGGATGAGCGGTTCGCGATATAGCGGACAGGATCAATCGGCTCATGCGTCGGACCAGATGTCACTAGGATACGTCGCCCTTTGAGCGGGCCATCCGACAGCGCGGCCTCAACGGCACCAACGATTTCCATGGGCTCTGACATACGGCCGGGACCATGTTCTCCGCAGGCCATATCGCCATTGTTCGGGCCTACTACCGTGATGCCATCGCCCTTGAGCGTCACCAAATTGCGCTGCGTCGCGGCATGCTCCCACATGCGGACGTTCATTGCCGGCACGATCATCACCGGCGTGTCCGTCGCGAGCAACAGCGTCGAGGCCAGATCGTTGGCAAGCCCACCCGCCATTTTTGCCATCAAATCCGCCGTGGCAGGGGCCACAACAACGAGATCGGCAACACGGCTCAGTTGGATATGACCCATCTCGGCTTCATCATCTAAATCAAACAACTCGCGGTGCACCTTTCGCCCCGCCAAGGCGGAGACGGACAGCGGCGTTACAAACTCCTCACCCGCGCGGGTGAGGACGGGAGTTACCGTCGCGCCGCGCTCACGCAGACGGCGGATGAGATCGAGCGATTTAAACGCTGCGATACCGCCACCGATGATCAGAAGAATATGTTTGCCGCTCAACATGCTGCGCCCCTTGGCCCCGTAAATTCAGGCTCAACATAGGCCGCAGGTCCCAGCAGCACCAGACCCTACTGGTTAAAGGCCGCGCATGGATCATCGCGCTCAGGAGCGGGCGCGTCCAAGGTAAGGGAAAATTTGCCGCTTACCTTCGCGCCGTCTTCGCCCTGCGCTAAGGCAAATATCTTCAATTCAGGAGCTGCGTGCGCCACAAATGCGGACATCCCCCAATCGGCACGCGCATGGCCATTTCCTGTGATGACCACGACGGTGCCACCTGTCCGCTCCAACGCCCGTAATGTAGCATCCGCCAGCGCAATATCGCGGTGCCGTTGGGCATCAACCATCATCGGAAGCAGAGTTTCAGGCAGTGCATCGCAATGCGCCTCGGCCTGTAGCGCTTCGCGGGCGATCTGCTCTTGCGCGTTTGGCGGTGTATCCAACCCGAACCGTTGTGCC
>JBALTK010000134.1:0-11257 GCA_036964385.1 Sulfitobacter sp.
GATGTCATCAGTCGCCTGCGCCCAGAGTGCCCAGCGCCTTGTGGCGGCGGGTGCCGACAGTGCTTTTGCGCTTTGCCGTCCGCCGGGGCATCATGCGACGGCAGATCAATATGGCGGCTATTGCTTTATCAACAATGCTGCGGTCGTCGCGGAAATGTTCCGCACCTCAGGCGCACAGCGGGTCGCCATTCTGGATATCGACTTCCATCACGGGAACGGCACGCAAACGCTATTCTATGAACGTGCTGACATCATGTTCACATCGCTTCACGGCGCGCCACAAGAGACCTACCCTTATTATCTGGGATACGCCGACGAGACGGGCAAGGATGCGGGCGAAGGCATGAATATCAATTATCCCATGACCGCAGGAACTGGCTATGACGTTTGGGGCCAAGCGCTTGATGATGCGATTTCCAAGATCACAAACTGGGGCGCCGAGGCGTTGGTCGTGTCGCTGGGCGTTGATGCCTACAAGGAGGATCCAATCAGCTTTTTCAAGTTGGAGAGCGATGATTTCACCGATACGGGACGTCGGATTGGGCGGATGAAGCTGCCGACTGTGTTCTGCATGGAGGGTGGTTATGCCATTGAAGCCGTGGGTGTGAATACCGTCAACGTGCTCGAAGGGTTCAAGGATGCGTAATGTCACATTTGCGGTGACCCAATTTGCGGCAGATACAGACACGGCGCGCGTGGAGTTGTACGGCGCTTTGACGTGGTTGGACGGCGTAACGAGGTAGGCGAGGCCGCAGCATAGCAGCCCCGCCAAAGCTTCTTACTTCAGGAGTTCGGTCCAGATGGCGGTATAGAGATCGACCGCTGATTGTGGACATGTGGGCAGGAACTGACCCGCTGCGGCAAACTCTGCTGGAGTTACAATTTCGGGTGCGGTCTTCATGTCTTCGGGCATGAATTCCTCAGAGCCTGCCACACCGTTGGCATAGCGCGCAAAGCTGGAGATCATCGCGGCATTCTCTGGCTCGAGAATGAAGTTGATGAACTGGTATGCTTCTTCGACGTTCTTGGCATCCGTCAACAGGGCGACCGAGTCCATAAATAGCGGATAGCCCTCTTTTGGATAGCCATAGACCACATCGGGGTTGTTGACCCGCGCCCGCATGGTTGAGCCATTCCAGTTTACCGAAGCCGCGTAATCGCCAGACGAGAGCTTGTCCGTCGTGCCGTAATCCATCGATAGCCACTTTGGCTTGGCTGCCATCAGTCGGTCGCGCACGGCTTTGAGCACGGTGAGGTCTTCGGTACAGGCCTCACCGCCAGCATTAAAGATCGCCATGTTTAGCACGTCGTTCATTTCAGGCACGATATTGATCTTACCAACCAGTTCCTCTGGCGGATCAAGGAAAAGCTCGGAGGTGTTTGGATCACCACTGTAAACGCTGGTGTTCACGGCAATACCCACCGATCCCCACTGCCAAGGCACGGAATGCGTGCGGCCCGGATCCCATGGCACATCTTTCCACTCAGCGGCGATGTTGGTGATGTTGGGGAGTTTGGAATGGTCCAGCTCGGCCAACAGTCCTTTGCGCACATAAACGGGGATATAGTTTGCCGATGGGACCACAAGATCAAAGCCCGACGCGCCCGCCTCAACCTTGGTCAGTGCGGTTGTGTTGCTGTCGTAGTCGGTGACCGTCACGGTGATGCCCGTTTCGGCCTTGAACTTTTCCAACATCTCGGGGCTGGTGTAGTTGCCCCAGTTGAACAGGTTCAGTTCGCCTTCGGCCATCGCACCGCAAGTCGTGCCAAGCAGGGCAACTGTCGCTAATAGATAGGTCTTCATAAGGATACTCCCTTTTGTTGGTTGGGCGGGCTATTCCCGCTTTTTAGTGACGAAAACAAAAACGATCAGGATCAGCACCGTCAGCGCCAACAGTGCCGTCGAGATGGCGTTAACCTCGGGCGTCAGCGCGCGCCGCAGCTGGCCCAGCATATAGGTGGGCAATGTATCCTGACCTGCGGATTTCACAAATTCGGTGATGATGACGTTATCGAGCGAGATGATGAAGGCGAGCATGGCCCCCGCGATCACACCGGGCAGAAGTAACGGCAGGGTGATATAGCGAAACGTCTGCAACGGAGTTGCGTAAAGATCTGCCGCGGCGGTCTCCATCGAATTGTCCATCCCCTCAAGCCGCGCCCTGATGGGCAAATAAGCAAAGGGAATGCAGAACGCCGAGTGCGCAAGGATCAGATAGCCCAACCCTGTATACCCCGTCGCAACCTTGACCGAGGAAAAGAAGATCAGCAGCGCAACGGCAGTTACTATCTCAGGCACCATCAGCGGCTGGTTGATGATGATGTAGATCACCGTCTGCCCCTTGAACTTACCCCGCCTTGTGGTGCCAAGGGCAGCCATTGTTGCCACTGTGGTCGAGATGACGGCGGCCCAAACGGCGATAATGAGAGAACGGGCCGTCGCGTCCTGCACCGCCTCGTTGTTGAATGCGACCACATACCAGTCTAGTGAAAAACCACCCCACTGATTGACCGAGTTACCGCCGTTGAACGAATAGATCACCAGAGTGACAATCGGTGCATACAGCAAGGCGAACGACAAAATCGCGATAAAGGTGAACCCCGGAAGGGTCGTCACATCAAAGGCGCGTTTTCTAGCCATGTGGGTCATCCCGCGATGACACCCGCGTGTAAACCACGAGCGACACGAGGACGATCAGCAACAGCACTGTCGACAGCGCAGCACCCAGCGGCCAGTTTTGCCCCTGTCCAAACTGCAACTCGATGAAGTTGCCAATCATCATATTTTTGCCCCCGCCCAGCAGACGCGGCGTCACATAGGCACCAAGGCTGGGGATGAACACCAGAATGGAGCCTGCGATGATCCCCGGCTTGATGATCGGCAGGATCACTCCGCGCAATACCTGCCAGCGCGAGGCATAGAGGTCATAGCCTGCTTCGATCAGGCGGAAGTCAAAGCGGTCGATCGCGGCATAGAGCGGCAGCACCATCAGGGGCAGATATACATAAGCCATTCCGATCAGAACGGCCGTGTCGGTATACATAATCTGGATCGGCTCGGTGATCAGGCCCATTTTGATGAGGGCGGTGTTCAAGATGCCCTCATTGCGCACCACCTCCATGATCGCAAAGGTGCGGATAAGCAGGTTGGTCCAGAACGGAATAGTAATCAAGAATAGCCAGAAAGCGCGGGATTTTGCGGGACGCGTAGCGATGAACCATGCCGTCGGGAGGCCAAGCATGAAAGTGATCAGCGTCGTCGCAATCGACAGTTTCACCGAACGCCAGAAGATAGACAGGTTTGCATCCGCTAGGCTGACGGTCTGGTCGAAAATGTCACGCTTGAACAGCACCCGGAACCACCCGTCACCAGACAGTATCCATTGCACACCAGAATAGTCGCCTTTTTCCAACACGGAATAGAGCGCCACGATCAACAACGGGCCACTTGCCGCGAAGATCAACAATATCAGAGCGGGCGCTGACAGCAGCCATCCGTTGGCTCCCTTGCTGCGCTGTCCGCCTGCGTTACTCATGATTTCAACACTTGCACGGCTTTGGTGTCGATCTTGATCCCCACCGCATCCCCTACCCCGAAGGCACCCGCGGAATTCGATTGCACGCGGGCGATGATCTTGCTGCCGTCTGCCAGCCCCAAGGTATAATGCGTATCGGTGCCCATGTAGGTCGTCTCGGTGATTTTGGCAGGTAGGCCCACGTCGGACGCAGCTAGACTGATCTGTTCGGGGCGGATGGCGAGCGTTACTGCGCCGGCATGGCCGTCCAGTTCAACATCCAGCACGTCACCCGTGCCGATGCGTACGCGGTCGCCATCGACGGTGCCTTCAAGGAAGTTAGTCTCGCCTATGAAGTCCGCAACAAAACGGTTGACCGGATGCTCGTAAATCTCGTGCGGGGTGCCGACCTGTAGCAGCGCACCTTGCGACATGACGCCAATGCGGTTGGACATGGTCAGCGCCTCTTCCTGATCATGGGTCACGAAGATGAAGGTGATACCCGTCTCGGTCTGTAGGCGCTTTAGCTCGCTCTGCATTTCTTTGCGCAGTTTTAGGTCAAGCGCGGACAGCGGCTCATCCAGCAACAACACCTTGGGTTCAGGCGCCAGAGCGCGCGCAAGAGCCACACGCTGTTGCTGGCCCCCTGACAGTTGTTGCGGCAAGCGGTCGGCGAAACCTTCGAGCTTTACCAGTGCCAGAACGCGGGCGACGGCGCGGGCCACCTCAGCGGTGGGTCTGCCCAGCATCTTCAATCCGAAGCCTACGTTTTGGGCCACGCTGAGATGTGGAAACAGCGCGTAGGATTGAAACACCGTGTTCACGGGTCGCTGGTTCGGCGGCATGTATGTGATGTCTTCCCCTGACAGGTGGATGGTGCCAGCGGTGGGGGTTTCGAACCCCGCAATGCAGCGTAACAACGTTGTTTTACCGCATCCAGAAGGGCCAAGGAGCGTAAAAAACTCGCCCTGTTCAATGGAAATGGAAACATCGCCCAGCGCCGTTACAGCGCCTTTTCCAGTTCCGTAAATTTTTCCGACATTGCGCGCGTCAACCGCGATATTAGTGTTCAATCGCCGTCCCCTTTTTCAGTATCCTGCGCAGCAATTGCAATCTATGCAAGATGTTCTGTGAGGACGCGCTACGATTGATGCGCCTGATCAGGGGGGTTGCCTGTTTGGCAGGCAGGAGAATATTTCAGCAACCAAACGCCGTCTGTCTTGCCAAAATTGAAGGTTCTCAACTGCGCGACGCAACCGCACATCAGGTGTCCTTCCGGGATGTTCGAGCCTCGTAATATTCTCGTCGTTCTGGGCGAATGAGCTATCCTCTGATCGCCAAACCAAGCTCAAACTTCGAGAAGAGCGATGGGGTCGTCTGTGTAGCACTGCGCTGTTATGCTGGTCAGCATATACCGCCAGCTGTCGCGAAACCGACGCTCCAACTGCTTGGTCGCCCGCGCGACGGAAACTGGCCGCCCCTGCCCTTCGCCGCCTGCTTCCATCGCGATCAAGTCACTGAGCGCAGCAACGTTTGTCGTGTCGAACAGCGTCGCACCATGCTTTTCATGATCCTTGAGGCCGTCAATGTCGTTGCAGATCAATCTGCGGCCAGCGGCCAGTGCTTCTATGGCGACCAGACCGTAAGCTTCCCACCGTGAGGGCATCACGACCACATCGACAGCTGTGAAAGCCGCCGCAGAATTGTGCTGGAAGCCTTTAAATGAAATGCGCGGGTCGTCCGCCGCCAGCACTCTGAGCGCATCCTCTTGAGCTCCCTCGCCGATGATGTGCAGCTGGATGTCGGGATCAGTGGTTTGGCGAAACGCGTCGATCAGTGTGTCGAACCCTTTTTGCTCATCCAAGCGCCCGATGGCGGCAAAGATACGTGCTGGGCCTTTGGGCGCAGGCAGGTCGCGAAACGCGCTTAGCTCGACGCACGATTGGATGGTCGACAGGGTGTCTGGATGGACCAGCCTGTTTGAAACCATCCAGTCTGCCTGCCCGTTGCTAACGCAGACAACACGGTTAAAGAGCGAATAGGCCGTTTTAAGTAAGGTTTTGAAGCGTTTCCTATGGGTGACATTTCGTGCAACAAACTCTTCAGTATAACTGTGCTCGACGTGAACCAACGGGGTGCGGGCAAACCTGATGCGTAATGCGATCAGGGACGGCAGGCTGGACCAAGACACGGCCAGATGCGAAACGATCACATCTGCAGGGCCAAGGTTTCCAATAATCTTGCCGCGCGTTACCTCGGTCACTTCATGCTGTGCCGTTTGTCCAAGCTCGTGATCGGAACGCAAGAAATCAAGCACACGCATTACGCCTCCTGCGGTCGTGTCGTCTACAATGTGCAGAACCTTCGGGAGCGACTTCATGCTTTGGTTCCTCGTTGCGCTATGATGACATCAAGCGCCAGTGGCCCAGCCAAACGCAGAACAAGTGCCGCCAACAACGTCGACACAGATTTGTGAGGCTCCTCCCAGACTGGTTGCCAAGAAGCGGCAAACGATTGAGTTATCAGGTCGGTTGCGCGGCTGGCATCCTTGTCGCTTATCGCGCGGCGCGCGAGATAGCGGAGTTGATAAGCACGGGCAGCGTTTGCATTGCGCGCAAAGAAGGCTGGCGCAATCAATGCCAATTTCGTAACCATCTGCTCCCACGCAGCAAGCTGCATGTCTGTCGCCGCAGACAGGCCCCCCGCTGAGATGCGGTATTGTGTCAGATGGCCTTCGATACCTTCGAACTGCCACCCAGTCGTAAGCGCGATGCGCAACCAGCATTCGATGTCCTCGGACTGGCGGAACGTCTCATCGAAATACCAGTCTCGCGTCTGCTCTTTTGCGGGGCGATGGGCGATCGCGTCAAACACCGCGCGGCGGATCACAGGTGCGGATCCGTTGCCGATAGGGTTGCGCTTGAAGATGTGAGTGGCGGTGATGTTCTTGAGACGTGGGCTTTGCGTGACGGCAAGGCGGGCGCCGCAGTCGTCAATCAGGGACGACCCCGAATAGCTGACACCGATGTGGGGTGCTGATTGCAGATGTGCCACGTGGCGCATCAGTTTTTCGGGCAACCACAGGTCATCCGCATCACAAAACCCGATGAACTCACCGCGCGCCGCCGCGATGCCCGTATTTCGCGCACCTGCGAGGCCACGATTGCGCTGGGTGATGACTTTCAGTTCAGTGCGATCTGTATAGTCATGCAACAAGGCAGCAGTCGTATCGGTCGAGCCATCGTTGACTACGATGATTTCGAAATCGACGAATTTTTGTACCAACAACGCATCAAGTGTGGCTGACAGAGTTTTGGCAACGTTGAAAGCAGGCACGATGATTGAAGCGAGAGGCATTAGGTGTTCCTTGAGGTATTCAGAATTAACGGGAAAAGAGGAATTGAGAGACGCGGGAGGGAAGAACGGGGACGAGCAGCGCACCACCCACGGTGGCGAGGCCGCGCCATGGGGTGCTGAAGAACCCTACAGGACTACGCATGACGCCCTGGAGGGCCAAGCGCATCGGCAACAGACGCCCTTGGCCCAAGCGCAAGGCACGGCGGCAGAGATAACGAAGGAAGATCGCGTCTGAGCGCCTGTCGGGGGTATGGCCAAAGCGGCCTGCGGTGCGGATAGCATCCTCACGCCCTTGTCGCATCGCGCGCAGATTGGCGGAGAGGCCATAAGGGCTGTTGCGGTACCATGTTTGCAGGACATCGATACCCACGACATGCGCATGAGTTCCAACCAACCGGATCAGCCATTCAAGGTCTTCATTATGAACCATTTCTTCGTCGAATCCACCGGAGCGAAGGAATGCGGCACGGCGCACAGCTATGTTGGACATTGTGCAGACCGGATTTTCGGCCAGCAGCATCGGAATACTCAGTGGCGTGGAGGGCACGGTCGATACCGTCGAGGCCTGCGACGGATCATCTTGAAAGAACGCAATCTTGCCAAAAGCTGCATCAATGTCAGGATTTGCAAAACACTCGGTAAGTTGGCTCAGTTTCTCCGGCCCCCAAATGTCATCAGCATCACAAAATGCGATCACGTCCCCGCAAGCAAATGACATGGCACCCGTATTGCGCGCGCGGCTCGGGCCTTTGCCCTCGTTGTGGATGACGCGGATACGTGGATCACGGCTGCGAGCAGCGTGCAGCAAACCCAATGTCGCGTCCGTTGAGCCGTCATCCACACAAATGACTTCCCAATCTTCACAGGTCTGGGCCTGTATGCTGTTCAGGGTCGCCTGGAGGGTATCGACCGCGTTGTAGCATGGGATAATGATTGAGAAATCCGTCATGACTGTACCTGTGGGTAAGAGAGAAAAAGATCGCCGTGGAGTGTTTTGAGAGCACTGACGAGCATAAGCCCACCGGTCACAGCGACATAGCCAACAGCCATTGCATAGAGCCCGAAGGGGGCGAGGAGCAGCGTGCTCGCAAGAACAGCTGCGGCGAGAGTGGCTGTCATCCAGAGTTCGACCTGTGGCTTACCCTGCACCCGTAACCAACCAGCGGCGGTGGCCCAGAGTGTTGTCGGGATCGCAACAAGACACAGGATCGAGACGAGCGGCGCGACCTCCTCCCAGCCCTCGCCCAGCAGAACGGGCACATAGTAAGGCGCGAGTACTGACTGGAGGATCACGACAGGAGCGATAAGGCCAAGGCCGACGATGATGCTTTGGCGCATGGCGGCGGCGGGATCAGAGGATTGGCTGAGATGGGGAAACACTACGATTGAGAACGCCTTTGCGAATGCGTTGGAGAGGCTCAGACCGGCATTAAACGCCAAGAAGTAGAGGCCCAGCGCTTGGGGACCAAGCATCAGACCAACGACGATTTTGTCGCCCTGCAAGCGTAAAACTTTGACAACTTCGACACCTAGTACCGCCCAGCCATAGTCGATGAAGGGTCGCAGAGGGGAAGGTTTGATCCCCGCTTTCGGGGTCCATGGATGCAAAGCACGCACAGCGAACAGCCAGATGGGTGCAGAGAGCACACGAGGTAAAATAAGCGCTATTGCAGAGGGATAGATCAGCACCAGTGCGATAGAGAGCAGGTTTGCGCCCACCACCTGTGCCCCACCAATCGCGGCTGTCTGGCGCAGTTTACCTGCCCGCATTGCCAATGCAACTTGGACCAGACCTGCGGGCATGAAGAGATACTCAAGGCCCATGAGCAGGATCAAACCTGCAAGGAGTGTGCTGCCACCTGACATATAAAGTGCGGCGGCGATCAATGCTTGGACGGCAAACAAACCCAAGCACCAGATCCAGAATATCCGACGGGCGGCGGTGCATGTGGTCTCTAGCTCATCGTCGCTTGCTGCGATGATTCGCTGACCTACGCCATTTTCTGTCAGTGCCTTGAGCAGGTCACCCGCCGCCATGGCAGATGCTGCAATCCCGATTTGCGTCAGGTCAAGCGTGCGTGCCACGGCAACAACTACAAACAACCGCGATGCTTTTGCGGCCACCTCTGATGCGCCATAAGCGATCAGGTTAGTGGCGAATGATTTTGTTGTCTCGGCGATTGGCATTTGGCAGGCCTTCGTTAATTTCAACTAACCCTAGCGCGACCTACTGCCGTCCGTCTCGGCACCTGTAGGACAGTTTTGATACGAAAAAGGAGCAAACCCTACCCGTTAGGATAGGGGTTTTGACCTGATGCTTTGTAGCTCGGTGAACGTCCTGAAACTATGATGCACCTAACGCGTTATAGGAGCCGACCATGGCACAACGACTCAAACTTTCCGGCGCACTAAGCGCATTGTTGATGACGAGCGCCTGTGCAGGCTTCGACCAACCCGACAACCTTGAACAAGTGGCGCAGGGCGACGGATACCAAGCCCAATACCGCCAGCCGGATGTAACCCGCAGGCAGGCGGAGTTGCTGCGCTCCGAAGAGATGAACGCGCAAAAATGCCTGCCCTATGGGAGCACTGCGGGCAAAGGATCCAGCATCGCAGCCAGCGCACTTCAGGGTGAGCGGCTGTCGCGCAATGATCTACTGGATGTACGGATCGCCGAAGATGACACGTTCAACGGCAGTTACGTCGTATCGCGTGATGGAATGCTCAAGCTGCCGTTTCTGTCACCAATCCGCGCCCAAGGGCGCAGTACCGATCAGGTTGAGGCAGACATTGCAAAGGCATTGGTCGCGGATGACTTCTACCAGAGCCGTCCCAGAATATCAGTGCGTACAACAGATTTCGCCTCGGTCTCGGTCGGTGTGTCTGGCGCGGTGTTCGAGCCACATACGGTCCAGATCGGAGGTGTGCGTGGAGATACTATCGACAGCCAAAGGCAAGTCGTCTCTGGTGCGTCCACCGAAGGCCGCAACCTCTCGGCGGCGTTGCGTGCTGCAGGTGGCGTGCGACCTGATGCTGATATCTCGGCGGTCGAAGTGCGCCGTGGGGAAAAAGTATTCAGGCTGGACATGCGCGGCGTATTTGAAGGCAGCAACAGCGTGGATATTATGCTGCTCACGGGTGACGAAGTGCGCGTGCCTAGCCGCCAGTGTTTCCAAGACAACCTGATGCGCCCCAGCCCGATCAGTCCTCCTGGTATAAACTTGTTCCTGTCGAACCTTACCCAACCTGCCCAGCACAATGCCGCATCGGCCATTGGCCAGACAGTGCGTCAGGTGCCCTATGGCTCGCGCTACATGCAGGCGGTGATCGACGCCAACTGTGTCGGTGGCGCACGCTCCACCAGCGCCAATCGCTCTGCGGTGCTGTTCTCACGCAATCCAATGTCAGGCGTTTCGGTTGTGATTGAACGCGACATTGAAAACCTATTGCGCCGTGCGGACCGCGACGACTATGACCCCTACCTGCTACCGGGTGATGCAATGGCCTGTTATGATAGCACTGTTACCAATCTCGCAGAGATCGGCCGTGTGGTGGGTATGGTTGCGTTTATTCCGTGAGCGTAAACTCGGACAACGCTTTCTTGCTGCGCTTCCATAGGTCCGGAAGCGTGGCGATTGCGGCGGTGACTTTTTCATCCTCGCCAGCCTTGGCACCCTCTTCAACGATGAGCAGCGCCGCGCGAAAACCTGTTGCCCCAAACAGGCCCGCACTGCCTGCAATTTTATGCGCCTGTTCTGCGATCTCGTTTCTGTCCAGCCGCGCATCGCTTTGCAACCAATCGATGAACTGCTCAACCTCGCCACTGTACCGCGCCAACAATCTAGGGAATTTTTCAGCTCCGACGACTTCATAGGTTTCCAAAAAGTGGGCGTTGTCGACCAGCCCACTTTCCACAACTTTTTTGGCTTTGAACCTATCGCCCAACACGGCGCGCAGTTCGGATTTCTTCACCGGCTTGGTCAGGACATCATCCATACCATGGGCGAAAAAATCCTTGCGTTCCGATGGCAGGGCATTTGCAGTCAGTGCAACAATACGCGTGCGAGCGGATGCACCATTGCCCTGCCTGATCTGTCGCGTAGCACTACGTCCATCAAGGACGGGCATGCTTATATCCATCAAGATCAGATCAAATTTTTCCTGTGCGGCCATGTCGACACCTTGCTGGCCATCGTGGGCCTCGGACACGTTGTGACCGTCCGCCTCAAGCATCTCACGTGCAACGAAACGGTTGATCTCGTTATCCTCGACAATCAGGACGCGCTGGGGTCCGATCATAGTCTCGGCATCCTCTGTGTGGTGTTTCTGTTGCACGGGTTGCGCTGGTTTGGCAGGGATCGACACGCGGAATGTGGTGCCTTCGC
>JBALTK010000135.1:0-11146 GCA_036964385.1 Sulfitobacter sp.
GATGCATAGCCAGGCAAAATTGAGTGCTGTTGCACTACGGCTGAACGAGCGACCTCGAAAACGCTGGGATACGAAACCTCGGCGGAGCGTTTCAATGCATGTGTTGCGTCGATCCGTTGAAATCACGGAGACATTGCTGACCTCTACTATGTAGAATTCATCGTTTTATGTTCTAACTCTGGTCTAACTAAGCCCTCAGTTCAAGATTGGATCAAAACCTGAAGCGATGTCCGTCACGGGTCTTTTAGACATAACATCATGCATGAAATCTTGTTTGGAAACCATGCGAACACATTGCAATCCCAGTTCATCGTAGACTTCTAATCTTCAAGGGCTGAAGCGATGCCCCCAGTGGACGCAAGGCGCTGATCAATCAGGATCGCGCGGATCTCAGCCTGCACCAAGCAGTGCAAGTTGCTGAAGATCAGCCGGTCGTCCCTGTACTTCGCGCCAGTTGGTGTGAACGCTGAGACGCTAAAACGGAAGAGTGAAATCTGGCGAGTGTTCACTGAATACCCGTTCTACGGCAGCCGCCAGATCGCAGCTTAATTGCCACGAAACGGGTTCCATGCGGGTCGCCACAGTGTGCGGCGTTTGATGGGCGCTATGGACCTGCAAGCGATCTACAAGGGCCCAAACACCCGTAGAGCGGCAAGACATGCTTTGCATGTGTGAGAGGGGGGCAAAAAGCACCCTCAGCATCGGATTTACCCAAATCTGCTAGGGAAGCAACCAATCACGCGCCCGAACCACGTTTGATGCAGGGATAACACCTATATCCTAGTGCGGCGTGGGTTCTTGTATCTGGTAACGATCATGGATTAGGCGACCCGCAAGGTGTTGGCATGGCGGCTGTCGGACACGCTGTACGGCAGCTTCTGCAACGCTGACCGACCACACACCGCGATTGATAAACGGACGCCCGACGACGCATTCTTCGACACAGAACGAACCCAGAAGGCGGCATGAAACCAACCCGATCACATCTTAACTGAGCCTCAAAACTGTCCGAATTAATGGGACTATTTCACAGGTCCAACCGAACGTCGCCGCATTCTGGGGTTGGCGCTCATTAGATACGCATGCGCGGTACATCATGGGGATCGAGTTTCAACTCAATAAGAAATGGTCCCTTACGCTTCTGAAGGGCGTCCAGAGCATTCTCCAATTCGAAATCCGAACGAACCTCGCAGCCGTCCGCCCCAAGGGATTTCGCAATATCGACAAACGAGGGCCAGTGGAACTCGGTCAGGCTAGGGTCCATTTGTCGGTCAACAAACTGGATATGCTCTGCGCCATAAGCTGAATCATTTGCGATGATGATGATCAGATCAAGGCCAAGCCGAACGGCCGTGTTCAGCTCGTTAATGCCGCCCATCATAAACCCGCCATCGCCACTGAATAGAACGACAGGTCGATCGGGCGCGCCAATACCTGCGCCTACTGCCTCTTGCAGGCCCAAACCGATGGCGCCAAAATTCACACTACTTACAAAGCTTTGCGCATTTGGAACCGACAGTCTGCACCAAACCTCGGTCATAAACCGACCGCCGTCTGTGACCAGCACGCGATCTTTGGGCAGTGCCTCTTCCAGTCGTTGAAGGGCGCCAACGTAGTTGATTACGCCATCCTCTGCCTTTCCTGTTCCGACAGGATGTGTGATGAGCTCGGCAATATCCAAGTCATGGGTAAAACCACTTGGAGGGATTTCCGCCTCATTCAGCCAAAAAAGGATTGTCTCTGCTGCCAGTCCTGCGTCGGCAAGAAGGGCCACATCAGGATGCAAGCCCCCTCCAATGACTTCGGGATCGACATCAATCTGGATGATCCGCTTGCCTTTCATCAACTTGCCACGGTCCGTCGTGAAATCGTGCAGGGCTGTTCCAAAGCAGATGATGCAATCAGATTGCGCGATCAACTCGTAGGCAGCAGGCGTCGACAGTGTACCGAAGATATCGATGTTGTAAGGGTGATCTTGGAAAAGGCCCTTTGCCTGAAGTGTGGTCGCTAGAGGTGCTTCCAAACGGTCGGCCAACTTTACCAATTGATCGTGCGCCCCAATAGCGCCATGGCCGGCCAAAATCAACGGTCGCCGCGCAGAGGCGATCATGCCTACTGCATTGTCGAGGAATTGCCCCTCGGCAACACCAATGGGAGCGCTGAAAACGTCCAGCACCTGTAGGTCATATTCCGCTTCCAGCCACATAAAATCAGCTGGCATGTTTAGAACAATCGGACGCCGCTCAACTCGGGCGCGATAGAAGGCGCGCGCGACATCCTTGCCCACTGTCGCTGGTGTGCGCAATTGCTCGAACCCTGCACCAGTGACGCTGACGAGGTCACGCTGATCGATGCTCTGCAGATGGCGGGGATTGTCTGCTGGTGTGTCTCCGGTAAGCACAACGATGGGCGCGCGGCCACGCACCGCCTCGGTAAGTGCCGTTACACAGTTGGCCAAGGCTGGCCCGTGGGTCACAGTCGCTACACCCACATTGCCCGAGACACGTGCATAAGCTGCGGCCATCAGGATCGTGCTTCCTTCGTGGGCAGCGGGAACAAATTGCCCGCCACAGTCGCGCACAAAGCTGTCGACCATAAACAGGTTTGCGTCCCCCATAAGACCGAACATTACTGTGACGTCGTGCGCTTTGGTGGCGTGTGCGATGGACTTGTAAACGTGCTGCGTGGCCATGACGCCCCCCTTAAAATTGTTGTGGTCTCAAAGACAGAGTGCCGTCCGTGAAAACTCAGTTTGAGGTATGATACTGTCGATCCAGTAGTGTATGGTGCCTATGTGGTCCCATGATTCAGAAAATGAGGCAAAAATTGCTTCGTAATAGCAGTATGCTGGTAAATATATGCTCGATAAATTTGAAAAGCTCATTCTTAAAGCTCTGCAGCGTAACGGTCGGGCTAGCACCCAAGAATTATCGGAGGCTGTAGGCCTATCTGCGTCCCCCTGTTGGCGGCGGGTAAAACGCCTTGAGGAAGACGGATACATTAGCCGTTATGCCGCGATCCTTGACCGTAAAAAGCTGGGCCTGAACGCGCTTGCACATGTCCAAGTTTCATTGATCAATCATGATGCTTCTTCAATTGATCTTTTCCGCACTTTCGTCGAACAAAACGAACAAGTGCTGGAATGTGCGTCCATCACAGGTGACTTTGACTATATACTGAAGGTCGCTGCGCGCGATCCGGAAGGGTTGGAGCAGTTCATCATGCAAAAGCTTTTGCGGCTGGATATTGTCCGCACAACGACAACCATTTTCATCCTGCGGCAAATGAAAGTGTCCGGCGCGCTGCCTATCGATATCTAGGGGCGATCCTGCGCCTTTTTAGCAGTCGGAAACCAAGAGGTGAACCGGGACTTCGTCTTCTAACATTTTAAAGAGCCGCCCGGTGAGCATTTCGAACACGTTGTCGGCATGGTCGTCATTGACCGTTTATACTTCGCCGGCCAAACAGTCACCGTTCTCTGCCCAAAAGCCATGCCAGATTTTGGGGACAAGCGTGACGCTTTGTTCAGGCTTCAATCGAACGTGAGCACCCGCACTGAGCGGAACATAAACACCATCAGAGGGGACGATGAATTCGGCATCGTGGTTAATGCTGCCGTCCGGATTTGACGCAAAAAGCTCAAGCACCAGATCACCAACACCACCACGGTTAATAATGTCTTCTGTTTTAAAGTTGTGGATGCATCGGCGAGTATTGGTTTTGCCATGTGATCATGATTTTCTCGGCATAAAGCATTCCCTTGCCGCGCTTCAGATCCTGCAAGCTGCCGTTGCGTGTGGTGAACAGCTACAGCCCCAGCGTATCAAACCGCCCTTCGCCGTAGTCTGTAATATCCCAGCCGAACCTGCGTTCCCGTATCGTCGCAGGGGCATCACTGCGCATCTGCTCGGGCGTCTAATCGGCAAAGGCCGGCAAGATTTGTCCAAATCCCCAGTTGAACCCATCGGAGGTTTCGAGGATTTTATTAACTTCGGATCGTTGCATGTCTATGTTTCCAATCGCATAGGCGCGGTTTGATTCTGTAGCTTGCCGTCCAGCTATCAGGTACGATCAGGCCCGCATTGGTGTGCAGCAGAAATTGCGAAAAGATCGGGTTGCTGGCAGTGCCAATACCGCGCGCATATAGGGTTTCGGCACGGCACGCAGCGGTAGCATCATTCACCACAAAAACGGGTAATTCACTAAACTGCCGGACGTTATCTGCAAAAACCCGCATCTTTCCAGAGTTTGAACTTCTCTGCAGCGCCTAACAAAAGTGTCGGCCACAAGCTTACGAAAATTGCGATGCTCGATCTTGGGGTAAGCAAGGCAATAGTTGGCGTTCTATGCGATTAGAGTTTTTCCTGAGCGGCTTTGGCATCCATGTTGCTGATCCAAGCAAGTGGGGTGATGAGACTGATACGCGTATCGTTGGCAAAGCCTTCTTGGACGCAGATGTGGCTCTCGTCACCGGTAATCTTGTGAACTGGGTCACAAGTATCAGTGTCGCCGAAGGTATAGGGCTTGGGGTTAAACCCACGATGGCTTGACGATACACGAGAGGGTCGTGCGCGTGCGTGCTATCCCCAACAAGGCAGTAATGCCGATTTTTGGGGAGGAAAGAAAAGTTTGGTTTCGACAATTACGAAGCCGTAACAGCAGGCGCAGACACCGAAGGCGCTTCTTTCGGTGATGTGCAGAAGTGCTTTGTGAGCCGCTTTCACCACGCTTTGTATCTTACTCCATCGCACGTTCCGCTGATTGTCTTGATCGCGCTCGTTGCGGTATTGGCCTACGTGCTCAAACACACCGCGTGGGACGCCATGTTTACGCCGTGATGGATGACCCCGATGCGGCAGAGCTGTCTGGTGTGAATGTCAAAATGATGCTGATCACCGTCTACGCAATTTCTGATTTGATTTGTGCTTTCGCCGGCTGGGCTCTGATTATTGGCGCGGTTGCAGTAGACCAATGGATCAGAACGGTAGCAGGATAATGGAACCGATTTTGAATGGTTGTGGTCTGATCAAACGTTATGGAAAAGTCACCGCGTGTGTCGCTGGAATAGAGACGGTGTACCAGACGCTAGCAATGTTACCCAACTTGTCGATTGCTGATAGCATGTTCATGGGCCGTGAGCTGCGCAAACCGGAAGGCCAGCGTCGGCCCTTTGGCTCTAAAGTTTTTATTCTGAATGAGCCCACTGCCGCGTTGGGCGTCAAGGGAAGCCGCAAGGTGCTGGAACTGCTACAGATCTGAAATCGCGGGGAATTCCGGTCATCCTTATCAGCCACAATCTACCCCACATCTTTGGGGTCGCTGGCCTCACTAAGGTACACCGCCTCTGCGTTGTGAATCCCAAGGACTATACGATGTCCGGTGCTGTCGCTTTCATGACAGGAGCAAAAGAAGCACCCGATGGGGCATGATCGTTGCCTTCGGCAACGCGGACTAAAGGTCGGAGCCCAATCTTAAACTCCTTTTCGGAGGGGCCTATTAATCAGGCCTCTTCAAGCTCGCGTGCATGGATGCCTAAAACCATCAGAGCTGGCCATAGCAAATACGCTTCGATTTCAATGTTCTCGCCAAATGACAAAAGCATTAGTGTCATCATAATACCTAAAGGCAACCGCCCTCTGGGCCCCAGCGCTGCGTCCTTCAATGCAAGACCCATTTGCCAAACAAAGGGGGCAAGAAATGCAAGAAAGCCGACCAACCCCTTTACGAACAACAACCCGTACCATGTGTGATGACTCCCGATAGGCATGTACTCAACGGCATGACTTCCTGGTTGGACGGTCGCGTGTCCGAACCAATATCCGTCAGCCTGCCAGCGTTCGGTCGCAATCCGTTGTAGTGTTTCGCGCACCCGTGTGCTGTCGGCGCGCGCGCCTTTGAAGGCGGACACTGCATCAGTTGCTGCCGTTGCCAATGTGGTGCCAAGAACTGACATGGAAGCAGTGAACGCGGCCAACACTTGCCATGCCCATCCGCGCAAGATCAGCGGTATCAAACGCGGCCCAATCGTACAGGCCACCAGTCCCACCAAACCCATGCGCGACTTGGACGCAAGGATCATCACGGTTCCTGCGGCGATCCCGATGTTGCGCCATTTTATGTCTTTCTCTTCTAGTGCAAACAGCACCATTACAATGCCTAACAGGGCCGCAAAAGGCGACCACGGGGCATAAAATTGCCAACGAGGCGTCCAGCTGGATGGGTCCCAAGTGTAGAAGAAAACAGAAAAATATTCAGGCCCTGGTCCACCTACAGCCTTCAGCGGCGAAGTGAATATCCGTTCTGGCAGGCCAATATAGGGCGCGATCAGTAAGACGGGTGCAAGGATCAGTGTCCAAAGGCCAACAACACATTGGGCACGGATCAACGTCTCACGGCGGATCGGCAGCACAGCACCAGCAAGAGGAAATAGTGCGAGTAGGGCCCAGCCTTTTGCCCAACCAATGGAGGATTTTATCGTCTTTCCGGTCCCCAGTCCCCAGTCCAGATGGCCGATCCAAAGTGCAACAAGCATCACGAACATGCCTGCCAACCAACCCCAAATTACGGGGGGGATTGTCCCCGTTGCACGCATATCTTCCCGCACCGCGGGACCAAGATACAGCACCAGTACCACCAATCCTCCAAGAACCCATGCCAGCACTGGCCCCACGATATAGAGCGCGCCGACCGCGTAGAACGGCCACGTCAAAACAAACGTGCGGTAAACTAACCGCTCAATCGGGTTCTCGCAGATCATGAGCGAGCGACGGGCTTTGTGAGGAGGCGAGAGATAAGTGCGATCCTGATCCAGCCCATCGTAAGGCTGATCAACAGCATCAATGTGGCTGCGATACCCACCATCACGGCAAGCATGCGATTGGGTGACGATGGTTTTTCCGGCAATGACGGATTTTCGAGAACCTGCACTAGGGGATATGAGGCATAGATATCAGACTTGCTTGATTGGGCGCGTGCTATCGCCGAGGCAAACACAGCTTCGGCAACCGAGAAGTCGCGTTCTAGGTCCTTCATCTTCGCGGCGGTGGGGGCGAAGGTATCAAGGGCTGTCTGGCCCTCGGCCATTTGGCGTTCGAGTGTTGCCACCTGCTGGCGTGCGCCTGATACTTCGACATGCATGCGGACAAGCTCTGCGAGCAATTGCGCACGGGCACCGTCAGGTGCGAGGTCAAATGCGCTCAGGGATTGCGCGTCCAGCCTCGTTATGGACTGCGCCATCGACAGCGCCATTGAAGCCGATCTGTCCCTTGCTGCTCTGGCCGCCTGCACCCGTGGATGACGTGTGCCGTAACGCGCATTGGCCTCCGTATAGGCAACTTCTGTCCGCGCAACCTCGTCCAACAAGGCAACATAGGAGCCATCCGCAAACAGCTTGAGCGTGGCCGCAGCGACAGAAGCATCCAAGCCTAGTTGTGCCTCTAAAGATGCTGTCGTTGCTGCGAGTTTGCTCAGCGTCGCACGCTGCGTCTGGATTTCATCGTCCAGTGTCAGATGCCGCCCCAGCAAGGCATCGTATTGATCCACTGACAGCAACCCCGTCGATGATTGGAGTATCTCGATCTGGGTACGAGTATCCGCCACAGAGGCGCGGTAATCAGCGATGGCTTGGAGGCCGCTGTCCTGACGGGTGTCGACCTCATCGGTGCGCAGGGCGTCCAGTTCGGCAAAGAACGCGGCTAGAATTGCATCACCACGGGCCTGAGCTTCACGTGGGGTGCGACCTGTGGTTTCAAAGTGGATAAGGCTGGTTTGATCGACAAGACGGACACGCGGTTGACCTAGTTCGGAGCGGAGAATGTTGAGTGACGCAGCAGCAGCATCGACAATCCGGTCAGCACCCAACAAACGCTTGTAGGTCTCTGTCGGGCTGACCGCGTTGCTGGCAAAGGCCGAGTTCGCATAGGATGTCGCCTGACCAATGCCGTTCACGTTCATCGAAGCGGAGGCTCCAGATCCGGGCATAATCAGCGAAGTGGTCGAGCGGAAACTCAACGGAGCGGTCTTTAAATACCCCAGTAGTGGCGCCCAGATCAGAGTTGCCCCCAAAACAGCCGTGGCGAAATAACGCGGCAAACGCTTGATGTCACCAAGCTTTCCACCCACCAGAACGCGGCGCACAACACCACCTGCTTGAGGGTGTGGTTTGGCAGCGAAGGGGAAGGGAAGAGAGATCATCGGTTGGTTCCTTTACCGATGATCTATCTGAATTAGCTGCACTTATCATGTGTGCGAAGGGCCAGCACCATGGGGTATTCGATAGTGACCCTATCCTATTGGGTAGATTAATACAGGCCTGCTTCGCGCGCGATCAACGCGGCTTGCGTGCGATTTGCCGCTCCGACTTTGCGGTAGAGCGTTTTGACATGTAGCTTGATGGTCGGCTCGGTAATGTCCAGATCGCGGGCGATCTCTTTGTTTGATTTGCCTTCGGTCAAGCCTTTTAAAACCTGCAATTCACGCGGGGTAAGTTTCTCGGCCAGTGCATTGGTGGATACTTCTTCAATGGCGGTCATGAAATCAATGGGCGCATATTGCTCTCCCATGGCCATGAACTTAACCGCGCTGACCAATGACTTCGCAGCAAGTGATTTCGGTACAAATCCGGCGGCACCAGCCTCCAGCGCATCTTCGGCAATCTGGCGCGTTGCCTCGCCGGAGATAAGTGCTACGCGTTGCCCGCCCTTCAGTGCAATGGCGGCGCGCAGACCTTGAAGGCCGTTCATACCCGGCATGTTATAGTCGAGAAGGACTAGATCGAATGGCGCATCACTCTCGATACGAGAGCAGGCTTCGTCGAAGGTTCCAACACACTCCGTCTCCATTTGGCCCTCTCCTTCGAGGAACATCGCAAGCGTGTCGCGCAGCAGGTCGTGATCGTCGGCAATCAATACTCTCATAACAAGTCCTTTGAGGGTTAAAGTATAGTAACCTTAGATTGTGGTACTTCAAAGGCGGTTCTTGTGGGGAAATAGGGTTAACGCCTCCCTCCAAAGGATAGGGTTGATACCAATGTGCTGCATTAAGGTGCCGTATGGAGATGTCAGTTAACCTTAATCGCCTCAAACCTGTCCGCCCGCTCCGTTGCACCAAGCATGTGTTTTTGTTGATCATTAAGCCAATGATTTTTATCAACAAGGATTGCAGCCATGACATACCTTACAGCTTTCGACGGCCCACGTATCCCAGTAAATCCCCTGCGTGAAACGTACCTGCCGAGCTTGCGAACTTCCTTGGTGGATGCGACCTCGGCCCAGACTGTTGAGGCGCTTTTGGCCCCAGGCAAGCGGCGCGTTAATTTTATGAATGCTCATTGCTTTAACGTGATGGCGCGCAACAAGCAGTATGCAACGGCGGTAAACAGCGCTGACTTCCTGCTGCCCGACGGTATCGGTGTAGCACTTGCAGCGAAGATGACTGGCCATCAACTTACTGCCAACCTAAACGGGACAGACTTCATTCCCGCACTTCTGGAAGAGTCGGCCCAGCGTGGGAAGTCGGTCTATCTGTTTGGCAGCACGCCCGGCACTGCAGAAAAAGCCGCAGCCAATCTAATCCGCAAAATACCCGGATTGCGCGTTGTAGGTGTGCGGGACGGTTTCGCGGGGGCGCAGAACGACGCCGAAGTTGTTGCAGACATCAATGCAAGCGGTGCTGATATCGTGTTGGTCGCTCTTGGCGTCCCGATGCAAGAACTTTGGCTGCACCGCAATGCGCCTTACATTGATGCGAATCTGACGCTCGGCGTAGGTGCCGCACTGGATTTCTTTGCTGGCAACGTGGCACGCGCCCCTGCGTGGGTGCGCAAGGCGAAAAGCGAATGGATCTGGCGCTTGGCTCTGGAGCCGCGCCGTCTGGCAAAGCGCTACATCACGGGTAACCCCAGCTTTCTCGCACGCGCGGCAAAACAAGCTGCGGGAACATTGACTGGCACTTCTATTACACAACGTGCGCTTGATGTTGCCCTCTCACTCAGCGCGCTTGTCGCGCTGTCGCCGATCCTTGCTCTGACCGCAGTTGCAATCAAGGCAGAGACCAAGGGGCCAGCGTTGTTCACCCAGACCCGCATTGGTCGAGATGGGCGTCCCTTCACAATGATAAAGTTCCGCTCCATGGGCTCGGACGCAGAGGCACAGCGCAACGGCGTGCTGGCGCAGTCCGACCGCGAAGGCATCTGCTTCAAGTCAAAATCCGATCCGCGTATCACTCGAGTTGGCCGCTTTATCCGGCGCACCTCGATTGACGAACTTCCCCAGATCATCAATGTCCTGCTCGGTCAGATGTCTATCGTTGGTCCGCGCCCCGCGCTGCCGTGTGAAGTGAGCGCTTATCCCAAGCGCGCCTTGGGTCGTCTGGCGGTCAAGCCGGGGATTACTGGGGTTTGGCAGGTTTCAGGTCGTGCGGACGTAGGCTTTGACCAGATGGTTGAGATGGACCTCGCTTATGCAAAAACGCGCAACATCTTGCTCGACCTCATTCTGATCGCATTGACCTTTCGTGTGGTTCTGAATGGGCGCGGCGCACATTAATGCCAAAGTGACCGCTATCAGGAAGGTCAAATGCATGGTGGGGGCACTTTTCAGACTACCCACCGATCTGATCTCGCATGAGTGGTGTACACAGCAAACCTATCCGAAAGGATAGGTTCCTATCCCGATGCCCCCAATGTGGAAATTTCTTGATCGTGCCATAGTTGTTTCAAGGATTTTATGGAGTTTAAGATGTTAAATAGTATCTATACGTTTCTGATCGCACTGAGTTTTGCTGTAGGCCTCGGCACTTCGGCGCAGGCCGAGGACACAATTCTCACCCTGACCTATAACGGTGAAATGCAGGAATTTGATCGCGCAGCCCTTGAGGCGCTGGGCCTCGAAACAATCGAGACGACTACCATATGGTCTGAAGGTCTACAAAGCTTTGAGGGCGTTTCACTTGCCCGTCTGGCACGCGAAATTGGCGCTCAAGAGGGTACGCTGCTCGCCACTGCAATCAATGACTATACTGTTGAAATCCCGTTGACGGATGCAGTTGAGAACGGGCCGATCATTGCCATGACTTTGAACGGTGAAGAAATGTCAGTGCGCGACAAGGGGCCGCTCTGGGTCATCTACCCCTATGACGCAAGCGCCGA
>JBALTK010000136.1:0-11051 GCA_036964385.1 Sulfitobacter sp.
CTAGCACCGTCGCATGCAGGCCATCAGTGGCGGACATCGTGCTCAGCCCTAGATCAGTAAGAACAAACCATTGCGTTGCGGCGGGGGAATCATAAGGGTCCGCCCCATTTATGCCAGCCGTGAGTGCGTAGATCCCGGGCGGTTCGTCCTGCAGTGCGTCAGCTAATGGAAGGCGCGTCGTCATTGCTGCGTTGAGCGTATTTTGCACAACGCCTGTCCCCTCCCAGACGTCCTGCGCGATGGTCGCAGAAAACGCATCTTCCTGATACTTACTTAGCGGCTTGCCAAAAAAACTGTCTTGGATTGCAAGCAGTAGATTGCGGTCACTGATGCGGCGCAGCCTGAGCGTGACAGTGTCCATGTTCACAGTTTCGACAGGCACGGCCACGTCTGAACCGCGCGGCAGGACATAGGAGCGACCCGAAAACCGTACAGAGGGATCACGGTCCCGCACATATTGCGTCACGGTCACATCTTTGTGCAGGAATTCCCCACTCGACGCAGGCAACCCCGCACGGAACGTCGCGGTATAGCGGGTGCCAAATGTCACACCATCTATACAGAGTGTTTGACTGTCGGCCTCGACCACCAGTTTGGGATCTTCGAGCCGTACGAAGGGCTCGTAATCTGTTCCTGCCTTAACCAGCTTTTCAGAGAACTCCACACAAATGCGCGGGCGCGCGCTGTTGTTATCTACGCGGGTGTTGATGATGCGAAAACCATACTTCGCAATCGCTTTATCGAGGGCAGTCACCAGTTCGGTGCGCGGTTCGAGTTCTATTGCAAGACGAAGAGGTTTGATCATCTCTCGCCCTCGGCCATTCGCCTCAAATGCGCGGGCCATAAGATCAAGAGCTGTGACCTGATCTGCCTGCGTGTCAGCCCGCAAATATGCGTTGATTGCAGCGGGAAGTGCTTCTGTTGAGAGGCGACGAGCAAGATCACGGGTAGTATCGCCACGGGGGCGCAAACCCAACCATGCCATGCGCGCCCATAAATCGCCCCTGTCCGTGAAAGCAACGGCTTGCCCAGCCCAGCGCGAAGCGGCAGCCACATTGCCCTGACCGATTGTCCGGTCCAGAGCCGCGATAAGGTCCGACGCGGATTCCCCATTATGTGGATTTCGCTGCGCATTGATCTCTACCAGTGTTTTTGCCGCAACCAGATCAGACTGCTGCAGAAACCCAAGTCTGTTCTGACGTGTTCCTGCCAGAGCCAAAACCTGAGGACTCGCCATTATCTTTCGTGCCGAGATCGCGCCCTCAAAGAAGTCTTCTTGGCTCACCGTTGCTTTCGGAAAGCACGCCTTTGACCGGGTGTTGTAGGTAAATGCAGCACAGTCAGATTGGGCCGAACACACCTGTGCGCAAGCATCGCGAGTCGTCTCAAACAAAGGAACCAGATCAGAGCCATAAAAATCAGCATCCTCATTGTAGACGTACCGATGCTCTGGCATGGCCTGCTCTGCTTCCACGCCAGTACCACCGGCCACCAACCAAAGCACAAACCCTAAAAACTGCATCGAAATACGCATGACAGAATCCCTTTTTGAGTAATGCGACCAGCGTGACATGCGGCAGTGCGTTCAGGCAAGGTGGTTGATTTTAAGACCATCTTTACCAGCGGTACAGCAAAAGTAGACCTCAACCGCGCGATCAATGAGGAATGGATGAGCTTACAGCAAAAACTCACCGAAGAGCGGCGGGGTCGCTTGGCGGCAGAGCGGATGCTTGAGCTGAAAAAAGCAGAGCTTTTTGCAGCGAACCGCAAGCTTGGCCGGAATACACGCGAATTGAGCGATGAGATCGTGGACACACGGGCGCTGATGGAAAGCATGGGTGCCGAGAATCGTAAAGTTAAGTCCGACCTCACCGCAGCTCACGAAAAGATTGCAGTGGTCGAAAGGCGTCTGTGGCATTCCATAGAGACAATCAAAGATGGATTTGCATTTTTTGACGGTGAAAACCGACTTATCATGGCCAATCAGGCCTATATGGCAGTCTTTGAAGGTCTTGAAGTGATCCAAACCGGAGTCAACTTTGTGACTATCCTTCAGGCGCTCACGGATGAGGGTATTGTCGATCTGGATGGCATGGAACCTACGGCATGGCGACAACGCATGCTCGCGCGCTTTCAGATGCAACATCCAGAACCCGAAGTGATCCAGCTTTGGAACGGCACATACATCAAGATGATTGATCAACGGGGCCCAAGCGGTGATGTTGTGTCTCTTGGCCTCGATATAACCGCAAGCAAGCGATACGAGCGCGAACTTGATGCCGCGCGGGAACTCGCTGAATCAGCGAATCGTGCCAAGTCGGCCTTCCTCGCCAATATGAGCCATGAAATCCGCACTCCGATGAACGGCGTGGTCGGCATGGCCGATTTGCTGGGGGACACATTGCTCAGCGAGGAGCAGCGGCTTTATGTTCAGACGATTAAAAACTCGGGCGAAGCGCTCTTGACCATCATCAATGATGTTCTTGATTACTCCAAAATTGAAGCTGACCGCCTCCAGTTGACAACCGCGCCATTTGATCTCGAGCGCGCGTGTCAGGAAGTTGTCATGTTGCTGCAACCAATGGCCCGCGAAAAGGGGCTAGAGCTGTTACTTGATTACGATCTGTTCTTGCCAACTGATCTGATGGGCGATGCTGGTCGTGTGCGACAGGTTCTGACAAACCTTATTGGAAATGCCATCAAATTCACGACCAACGGGCATGTTCTTATCCGTGTGACAGGTGTTGCCGAAGCCGCATCCGGGACTGTGATGGTCCATATCGCAGTAGAAGATACTGGTATCGGCATCCCTGCGCATATGACCGATCATATTTTTGGCGAGTTCAATCAGGTCGAAAATGAGCGGAACCGAAAATTTGACGGAACCGGTCTTGGCCTGACGATCACAAAACGCCTGGTTGAGCTGATGAACGGTGAGATTTGGGTTACCTCCGAAGAACACGTCGGTTCCTGCTTTGGCTTTAAAATGGAAATGCAGGTGAATGGCGAAATTGACCCCGCCTATCCGACCCTTCCACACCGTATGCGGCGCGTAATGATTGTGGATGATATGCCCGCCAACCGCGTCATATTGGAGCGACAATTGGCACAACTCAGACTGCAAACAATTGGTGTCTCAAGCACTGCTGCAGCTTTAGCAGCCTTGGACGATACAGTTGATCTGATCATGACGGATCACAAATTACCAAACGTGAATGCGCTAACACTTGCTGAAGGCCTGAAAGAACGCGGCAGCACTGTGCCACTGATCTTGCTGAGCTCGAATTTGCTTAACGTAAGAGACAGCGCGATTGCCGCAAGCTTTACAGCGATGCTACAAAAGCCACTGCCACGCAATGTCCTGTTCAGCGCATTGGAGAAAATCTCTCCTTCAGGAAAAGCAACTCTGCCCGTTCATGCGCTTCGCAAAATGCGGGTGCTCGCAGCAGAAGATAACCGCACCAACCAGCTTGTATTCAGCAAGATGGTACAGGCGCTCAATATCACGCTGGAATTTGCGGCAAATGGCGAAGAGGCCGTTGAATTGTATCAATCATTCAGGCCTGACTTGGTATTCATGGACATCTCGATGCCCCGCATGGATGGTAAGCAAGCAACCCAGAAAATTCGCGCATTAGAGGCACGCACAGGAAAACACATTCCAGTTGTCGCCATGACAGCCCATGCGATGCCGGACGATGATAAATCGATCTTACAAGCGGGACTGGATCACTACCTGACCAAACCGTTGCGCAGGGCCCTAATAGAAGAACACGTCTTACTCGCTCAACCTGATGGAACGGAACCTCTTAACGCGGAAGAAGATCAGGTCGCAGGATAAGGCCGTAAAAATACAGGCGCGTCCGGGTTGGACCGTTCTGGGTCATGCGCGTACCCGCCAATATCGAAGTCGAGAATGCCATCAACGTTCTTTATCCGTTTCTGCATCACAAACCTTGCCATCGCGCCCCGTGCTTTCTTAGCGTAAAAGCTCACGATCTTGGGGCCTTTCCCATCGCCTTTGTCTTCCATAAACTGCGGCGTGATTACACGGAGATTGAGCGCCTTTTGATCGACTGCTCCAAAATATTCCTGACTGGCGCAATTCACAAGCACCTCGCTACTGGTATTCTTTGCCTGCAGGTTGAGAGCTTCTGACAGAGATTTGCCCCAGTATTCGTACAAGTTCTTTCCACGCTCTGTTTTCAGTCTGCTTCCCATTTCGAGGCGATAAGGCTGTATCGCGTCAAGGGGACGCAGCACCCCGTAAAGACCTGACAGAATGCGCAGGTGTTCTTGGGCAAAAGCCATCTCATCCGCATCAAGGCTATTCGCCTCCAACCCCTGATAGGTGTCGCCTGCGAATGCTAATGCGGCTGGACGTGTCAGATCGACATCGGGTGTTTTTACATATGACTGGAAGCGGTCACGGTTGAGGGTTGCGAGATTTTCACTCAGTGACATGAGGGATTTGAGGTCACTGACGCTTAGGTCGCGCGCAGCGTCAACCAACTGCGCGGCATCCTGCAGAAAATCCGGTGTGGTTGTCCCCACATCACGTTCGGCCCAATCCAGCTTTTTCGCCGGTGAAATCACAACAAGCATAACCACTCCTCTAAATCTTAAACTGGTATCTAGTCCGCGCCCCGCAGCACGTCCAGAAATGCCACGCCAAATCGTTCAGCCCGCTTATCGCCCAATACGCGCTCGATCGCACTTGCATCCGCGTTGTGCATTTGTGCGACTTTTGCCAACAGCGAGGCGGAGCAGCTGAGTGGTTTTTCAGTGCCCAGCGCGCCACGAGAGAGTTCAGCCTGCGCTTCGAGGAGTTGGTCGTATACATTACCCGCATCACGGCCCGCCAACTTGCGGCGTTGCGGGTGCATCATCTCAGCCTCGCCGTTGATAACTTCCAGAAACGACGCTCCGTAGCTTTCGAGCTTTTTGGCACCGATCCCGCTGATACCTGCCATCTGGTCAAGGTTGGTGGGACGTGTCTCTGCCATCTCGATCAAAGTGCGGTCGGTAAAGATGATATACGCTGGCACCTTTGCAGCTTCGGCAAGACCGCGTCGCTTTGCCTTGAGTGCGCTGAGCAATGGCGCATCCTCTTCGTTCACCATCGCCTTAACCGCAGGGCGGCGCGCAGATCCAGCCGCCTTGATGCTATCGCGACGCAGGGTGATTGCCTGCTCGTCGCGCAAAATGGGCAAGGCCGCATCGGTCATGCGGAGCGCGCCGTGACGCGTGGGATCAGGTCGGACCAGATCACGGCCCATCATTTGCCGAAATACTGCCTGCCACTCCGGCTTGGAATACTCGGTCCCGACGCCATAGGTCGGCAGCGATTGGTGGCCCCGCTGCTTGACCTTGTCCGTCTCGTTTCCGAGCAGAATGTCGATCAGGTGACCCGAGCCGAACCACTCCTCAGTGCGCAACATCGCAGACAGCGCCTTGCGTACGGCGGTTGTGCCGTCGAAGGTATCAACTGGATTATCGCACAGATCACAGCGACCACAGGTGACTTCGCTCTCGTCAAAATAGCCGAGCAGGGTTTTGCGACGACATTCCAACGCCTCTGCCAGCCCCAATAGCGCATTGAGGCGGCCATGATCTGCTGTGCGACGTTCTGGTGGGGCGAGCCCTTCATCAATTTGGGTGCGTCGCAGGCGAATATCTTCGGGACCGAACAGCGTTAAAGTTTCAGCAGGCGCGCCATCACGACCTGCGCGACCGATTTCCTGATAGTAGGACTCGATGCTTTTGGGCAGGTCAGCATGGGCGACCCAGCGGATGTCAGGCTTGTCGATACCCATACCAAACGCAACCGTAGCAGCAACGATCAGCCCGTCTTCCTGCTGGAACCTGCGCTCCGCAATCCGGCGGTCCTCCGCCTCCATCCCGCCATGGTAATGTATGGCAGTTTGCCCTGCATCATTAAGCGCCTTCGCGATGCCTTCGGTCTTTGCCCGTGTACCGCAATAAACGATGCCAGATTGCCCACGTCGCGCGGCGGCAAAGTTCAAAATTTGATTTCGTGGCGAATTCTTTGCAGCAAACATCAGATGAATGTTCGGCCGATCAAATCCGCCAAGGAAACTGCGTGGCGGCGTACCTTCAAACAGCTTTTGTACAATCTCGTCCCGCGTCTCGGCATCAGCAGTCGCCGTAAACGCAGCAAGCGGCACATTAAGTGCACGCTTCAACTCTCCGATACGCAGATAATCGGGGCGAAAATCATGGCCCCATTGACTGACGCAGTGCGCCTCATCCACAGCGATCATCTTGACGCCTACGCGTTTCAGCATCGAGATGACAGAACCCGCAGCAAGGCGTTCGGGCGCCATATAGAGAAGCTTGAGCGTTCCCGCCTCGAGCCCTTCCCAAACAGCGTCGGTTTCTTCAGGTGTATTGCCAGAAGTAAGCGCGCCTGCACCAACCCCCAATTCCTGCAAGGCGCGGACTTGATCGCGCATGAGGGCAATCAGGGGCGAGATTACAACGGTGACACCATCGCGCATCAATGCGGGCAGCTGGAAACAAAGCGACTTACCACCGCCCGTGGGCATAATGGCCAGCACGTTTTCCCCTGCGGTTACCGCCTCCACGATCTCTTCTTGTCCGGGGCGAAACCCGTCAAAACCGAATACATCTTTTAGCAGCGGGGCAGCGCCGGACATAAGGGAACCTGAGTGTTGGGAAATGCAGTGTCTTCAGAGTCACATATCACTTGGGAAGGGGCAAGGGCCTGTCAGTCACCTGCGTCCTTTTTCCGCAACAGAACTGTGGGTTTCTTAGTAGAACAACGCCGCATTGTTGGTCAGCACGATCCGAGCGATTGCAACACCGATCAGCACCGCAAGCGGTGCGAGATCAAGCCCGCCCATATTGGGCAACACGCGGCGGATGGGCGCATAAATCGGCTCTAGCAAACGATTGATACCATACCAAATTTGCGCAACCAAAGGCTGGCGCGTATTCAGGACCTGAAAATTTATCAGCCATGACATCACGACATGGGCAATGATGAAAAACCACAAGATGTTCAGCAAAAGCATCAGGATCATAAAAATTGAGGTCACAGGCGGCCATCCTTTTTCAAAGCGTGTGGACAGCAGTTAAGCCTGCTGCGCAAAAAGGACAAGGGTGCCGCGAGGTTCATGATTGACGTAAGGCTAATATGGGTCAATTCAGCGATCAAAGGAGTCCACCCATGTTTCCGTTTATCCGCCTTATCAAAGATGTCTTTCTGGCAAGCCGCCAACCCCCACTCAAGACCCTGACAGATATCCATGTATCCCAGCACATATGCTGGCCACAGGATCTTGATATTTTTCTGGAATTGAACAATGGCCGCGCGCTAACGCTCTATGATCTGGGACGCATTGGGATGGCCCAGCGCGGAGGTCTGGTTGCCGTCCTGAAACGTGAGAGATGGGGCCTGACGATGGCAGGATCACATGTTCGGTTTCGGCGCCGCATTCGTGGTTTCGAACGGTTCGAAGTGCGCAGTCGCGCTGTCTGCTGGGACGACAAGTTTATTTATATAGAGCAATCCATGTGGAAGCGGGACGGTGAATGCGCGAGCCACGTGCTCTACCGCGCTGCCGTGACCGACAAGAATGGAATTATCGGTCCTGCTCGGGTATTGGCCGCAATGGGGCAGGATGCCCTCTCCCCTGAAATGCCCGAATGGATCGCACTTTGGACCCGCGCCGAAAGCGCACGCCCGTGGCCTCCGATGCAAGATTGAGAGAGTAGAGGAACAAAAGCACTTCTTGCACCAATGCATGTGGCCTGTTCTATGATGATCCAAACGGGGAGTCATATTCAATGTCAGTGGTGTCGAAGCGCAAGCGTATCTGGGGCTGGTACTTTTTCGATTGGGCCAGTCAGCCCTACAACACTTTGTTGCTCACCTTTATTTTCGGGCCGTACTTCACTGGAACAGTTACCGCCAATCTGATCGCTGAAGGCATGGCAGATGGTGCTGCACGGGCGCAGGCACAAGCATATTGGGGCTGGGGACTTGCTGCTGCGGGTATTTGCATTGCTATCCTTGCGCCGATCCTTGGGGCGATTGCAGATAATTCAGGGCGCAAATTGCCTTGGATATGGCTCTTTTCGATTATGTACTTTGTAGGGTCTGGGGCACTCTGGTGGACCGAGCCGCAGGATTTCTCCATTATCTGGGCGTTATTCTTTTTTGGTATCGGCCTGATCGGAATGGAGTTCGCAACCATTTTCACCAACTCCTATTTGCCCGATCTCGACGACGACCCCGCAGAACTGGGACGTATTTCGGGATCTGGCTGGGGCTTTGGATATGTTGGCGGCGTGCTGGCACTTGCTATCATGATTGCGCTGTTTCAGGCAACGCCGAGCGGTAGAACGCTCATTGGGTTCGAGCCACTGTTCGGACTCGATACTGCAACAAGAGCGGATACCCGTATTGTTGGTCCGCTCGCTGCGATCTGGTTTGCGGTGTTTATGATCCCCTTCTTTCTCTACACCCGCGACACCCTCCAAGCGGGTGCAACCCGTCTTTCAATCTCAAAGAGCATGCGTGATTTGCTGACGACGCTAAAAGGGTTGCCAAATAATCCTTCGCTGATGGCATATCTCGGCTCGTCCATGTTCTACCGAGACGCATTGAACGGGATGTACACGTTCGGCGGTATCTACGCGCTTGGCGTTTTGGGGTGGTCGATCACACAGGTGGGTATTTTTGGTATTATCGCTGCTATCGCTGGGGCAGTCGCCTGTTGGATATCTGGACGTATGGACCGCCGTTTTGGGCCCATGCCAGTCATCGTTTTTTGTGTTGTAACGCTTGCCTGTGTTGCATTGCTGATCGTGATGATCACGCCCACATCGATTCTTGGCATATCGATTGCTGAAGGGTCGGCGCTGCCCGATGTGACCTTCTTTATTGCTGGCGCCCTGATCGGTGCGGCAGGCGGCGCGCTACAGGCTTCCTCACGTAACATGCTCACACGGCAGGCAAATCCAGAGCGTATTACCGAAGGTTTTGGCCTGTATGCTCTGTCAGGCAAAGCTACATCGTTTCTCGCACCTGCCCTCATCGCGCTTACCAGTCAGGTTACCGGCAGTCAGCGGTTGGGCGTAAGTCCCGTCGTGGGGCTGTTCATCATAGGGCTGGTTCTGTTAATCTGGGTGAAACCAAAAGGGGATTTCTCCAAATGAAGATTTCAAAACTCCTGACCATCGCCGCCCTTGGCATTCTTGTGGCAAGCTGTGGAGGCGCACGAGACATCAGCGGATCAAAGGCCAAGAAGGCAGACTTACCAACAATTGGTGAACTCGCTGGCCCGCTGGCAAATGTTCAGGCGAAAAAGTTGTTTGGAACCAAATCCTCAAGGTCGAACCAGTCCTCCGCGCCTTTTGGGAGTTATGCAAAAGGGTGTATGGCAGGCGGTGTCCAACTGGCCGAATCGGGTCCTACATGGCAGGCTATGCGTCTGTCACGGGGTCGCAACTGGGGCCATCCAGAGCTGATCGATATGGTTACCAAGCTGAGCCAGTTCGCCGCGCAACAGCCTGGTTGGAATGGTCTGTATATCGGCGATATGAGCCAGCCACGTGGCGGCCCTATGCTAACAGGTCACAGAAGCCATCAGATCGGGCTCGACGCGGACATCTGGATGCTACCCCCAAACTCGCTCAGCCTGACACGTAAACAACGCGAGAACATCTCTTCCATTTCGACCCGACGTGCGAGTGGGGCGTATGTAAACAGCTCATGGACTCGTTCCCACCACGAGATCATCAAGGCCGCCGCCCAAGATCCTCGTGTCGCGCGAATTTTCGTATTCCCCGGAGCAAAGGTACAGATGTGCGACGACGAACGCGGCAACCGCGCCTATCTGCGTAAAATTCGCCCATGGTACGGGCATCACTATCACTTCCATGTCCGCCTCGCCTGCCCCAAAGGAGCCAGTGGCTGTCGGGACCAAACACCGCCTCCCGCAGGCGATGGTTGTAATGATGCGCGCGAATGGCAGGCAAACATTCTCAACCCGCCAAAAGTTAAGCCGAAGCCCCAGACCAAAACCAAGACGAAGCCAAAACCGCGCCGCGAGCTGGTACTCGCTGATCTTCCGGCACAGTGTAAAGCCGTGCTTGATTCAAATTGATACGGATCGCACTGGCTCTAATTTGCTTATGCGGGAGCGCACTGGCAGAGCCGTCTTTGCAGTCCAATGGCAGCATGCGATGGCAGCTTGATACACCATGGTTTGGCGGTTGGTCAGGGATTGAGGTAACTGCACAAGGCAGCCAGATGACGGTGATCAGTGACCGTGGACAGATTGCTGATGCCGTCCTTCAGCGGTCAAATGGGCAACTCAGGGGTGTAGGTGTTCGAAGCGTCAACGGATTAAACAGATCATCTGGTAACCGTCTGCACAAAAAAGCAAGCGACGCGGAAGGTCTCGCGATTGCTGGCGATGGTACAGCTTATATTTCATTTGAGCACCGCCACCGTATCATGCGCGTCGATCTGGCAACTGGGCGTACTAGCGGTCAAATCAACCTGCCATTTCAAAACACTATGGGTGATAATTCTGGCGTCGAAGCCTTAGCAATCGGGCCTGACGGCACGCTCTACGCACTCACCGAGAAAGCACCCGAAGGTGGGAAACCCTTTCCGCTTTATGCATATTCGAACGGCCAGTGGCGGGTGATCGCACGTATTCCCCAGCGCGGCCCATTTGTGCCTGTTGGCGCGGACATTGATCGACTGGGGCGTTTGTGGCTGTTGGAACGTACCGCGACACCACTCGGATTTCGTAGCCGCGTGCGTTTGTTCGTAATTGACCCACGCAATCCGCGTGAATACACTTTGCTTACTACTATCCCAGCACGATATGATAACCTTGAGGGGATCAGTGTTTGGGATGACGCACGTGGCCAAATGTATGTCACGATGATCTCGGATGATAACTTTTTTAGGCTGCAGCGAACCCAGATCGTGGAATACCTTGTCCATGAATGAGGTTGCAGCGCGGGTAAAAGCACCCTAAAGCACC
>JBALTK010000137.1:0-11014 GCA_036964385.1 Sulfitobacter sp.
AAAAGCGCAGACGGGCGGTGTCGTCTTCTGGCGCGGCCATCATCGCGGCGTGGGCAGTATCAAGCGGGGTCTCGGTCATGTCATTACCTCGGCAACGGCGGTCTGCAGGCGGGGGATCACATCAGCCTCGAACCACGGATTTTTCTTAAGCCAACCCGTATTGCGCCATGACGGGTGTGGCAAGGCGAAGGTGCCTTTCGGGTGCTTCTCCCAATCGCGCACCGCTTGGGTCACTGTTGTGAAATCGGGCAAGTGATAGCGCATGGCGTGACCACCGATCAGCACGGTCAGACCTACATCAGGAACCATCGCCAGTGCATCGCGGCGCCATGTCTTTGCACAAATGGGCGGGGGCGGCAGATCGCTGCCCTTTGCATTGTAGCCCGGAAAACAAAAGGCCATGGGAATGATTGCTACGCGATTACGATCATAGAAAGCCTCCTCGTCCAGCCCCAGCCAGTTACGCAAACGCACCCCTGACGCGTCCCAGAACGGTGTGTTGGCCTTATGCACTTTCATCCCCGGTGCTTGGGACGCGATAAGCAGGCGCGCACCTTTCTGGAACCAGACCACAGGATTGGGGCGATGCGCGGTGGCAGTCGCGGAAAAACGTTGGGCGCACAGTGTGCAAGCGCTGAGTTCGGGGCGGATGTCTTTCATAGAACTGTAGGTAAGCGAGCATACGGTTTTGCCAAGGATATTATATTTCGATATTATTCGAAATGTGATTGACGCCACTTCACCATTCTATATTGCTAGTATTATGAAAATGGAATCACCCCCCCCCGATCTCACCATTGCTGCCGCAGGTTTTGCTGCTCTTGGCTCCGAGCAACGTCTTACTGTGTTACTTGCGCTTGTGCGGGCAGGGCCTGCAGGGCTGAGCATCGGCGCGCTGGGCGAAGCGACGGGGGTAACGGGATCCACGCTGACCCACCATATGAAAATCCTCGCCGCAGCAGAGCTGGTCGAGCAAACCCGCCAAGGGCGCAGTATCATTTGCGCGGCCATCGCGTATAACCGTGTACGCAGCTTGTCACACTTTCTACTGACAGAGTGCTGCGCCGATGCGGAAGTGCCGTGCGCCGGGCATGGGCACAGCTGATGGGACATAATCACGCACACCACCATCACGTTGATCCAAAAGCAGGCGATGCAAAAGTTGCTTTTGCAATCGGGCTGAACCTGCTTCTCACTTTAGCGCAAATTATTGGCGGTATCGTCGCGGGCAGCCTGTCGCTTATCGCGGATGCGATGCACAATCTGTCGGATGCAATGTCGCTTGTCATCGCCTTTGGCGCGCGCAAGATTGCACGCCGCCCTGCAGATGCGCGGATGACTTTCGGTTATGGCCGGATCGAGGCCGTTGCTGCGCTGATCAATTACACGACGCTGATCGTTGTGGCGCTCTACCTTGTCTATGAAGGCGTTGCGCGGTTTTTTGAACCAACGGAAGTCACGGGCTGGATTATCGTTATTGTAGCTGCAGTTGCCTTAGCGATAGATTTGGGGACGGCGGCGCTGACGTACCGGATGTCAAAGACCAGCATGAATATTCGTGCGGCGTTTTTGCATAATCTGGCGGACGCCTTCGGATCGGTCGCGGTGATCATTGCGGGGACGCTGGTGATCTTGTTCGAATGGTATTGGGTTGATCCGCTCGTGACCCTGCTGATTGCGGCCTATATCCTATGGCATGCAGCAGTTGAGATGCCGGGCGTGGTCCGTTTGCTCATGTTGGGCTGTCCTGATGATCTGGACACGCACGAGGTGATCGCGGCGCTGGAGGCCGAAAGCGGTGTAGAGTCGGTTCACCATGTGCATTTGTGGATGATGGGGGAGCATGAAAATGCGCTGGATGCGCATATCTTACTGCGCCCTTATGCTGATCCGAGGGAGACCGATACGGCACTCCGACAGATGCTTGTGGCACGGTTTGCAGTCTCTCATTGCACTTTTCAGATCGAGGAGCATGGCACCGAGTGCGCGCAAGCTGGCACGCTTATCGGGCACGCATAAGGGAACGTCGATTGCGGCTATCGGTCCTGTTGTACATTTGTTTCCAAATGGGACATAATATAGCCAAATTCTATCTTTAGACGGAACCATACCCTCCGCAAGAGAGGGGCATACTTCACCCCGCAAGCCGAACCGGAGCAGGCGCGCAATGCTGGAATTTCGTAACGTTTCCAAATCCTTCTGGACGGGTACGCAGCACAAGGTCATTCTTGACCGTGCGTCGTTCCGCGTTGAGCTTGGTAAATCCATGGGCATCCTAGCGCCTAATGGGACGGGTAAAACCACGCTTATCAATATGATGGCGGGGCTGGAAAAACCTGACGAAGGTGAAATTTATCGCGGCTGCAACATTTCATTCCCGCTGGGATTTATGGGTGGCGTCGTTGGTAAAGTGTCTGCAATGGAAAACTCGCGCTATATTGCGCGGCTCTACGGGCTTGATCCCGACTACGTCGAGAGCTTTTGCCGCTGGCTCTGCGGTCTTGGCGAATACTTTGACCAACCGCTTGGGACCTATTCGGCGGGGATGCGCGCACGCTTCTCCTTCGCGCTGATGCTGGCGCTCGATTTTGATATGTATCTGATCGACGAGGGAATGCCTTCTACGACAGATGTAGAGTTTAACAGAAAAGCAGGAGAAATCCTGCAAGAACGCCTGCGCACTACGACCATTGTGATCGTATCGCATCAGGCGGAAACGCTAGAAAAATTCGCGCGTACTGCCGCGGTCCTTGTGGACGGGCAGCTGAACGTTTTTGACAGCTTGGAAGAAGCGAAACAGTTGTATGACTACCAAACCCAAAGCTAGAAAATTCCGCATCAAGCGCAGCCCCAGTGCTGAGACAGAAGCAGCGACACCGCCTGCAGAGGCGCCAAAGCCTTCGGCAGCACCGCGCGCCCAGGCGCCACAGCCTCAGGGGGCTCCTGCGCAACCGCGCCAGCCTGCGGCCACGCAGCAACCCCAGCAGCAAGCAGCTTCTCAATCGGGGGAAGTCGCATCGGCGGCACAGGTGTCAGGCGAACAGGACATGGACGCCATTCGTCAAGAAGGCCTCACAGGTCGCCAGCTGCGTATGGCGCGGCGCGTGGCACAAAAGCACGGTTTGCCGGCGACATCGGATTTTGATGCCGTGCGCCTCTTGCGTGCAAAAGGGATCGACCCGTTTCAACGCTCAAACATGCTCGAACTTGTTGTGCCCCAAGCAGGCGGCGCGCAGCATGAAGGTGGCCCCGGTGATGTGATGGCGACATTGCCCGCTGTTGCTGGCGGTGCAGGCTCTGGCCGTGTGCAGCTGCCCCAGACTGTACCAGCGGGAGGCATTAAGCTTCCCTCCACCGAAATCAGCCCGATGGAACGCCGCACTCGTGAAATCTCGGACATTCAAAGAGACATCTCGCGCCGCCGCCGCAAAAAGATGGGTTTGCTCATCGTGCGGCTGGCCTTCTTTGTCATATTACCTACGATTTTTGCGGGCTACTATTTCTACAAAGTGGCGACACCGATGTATGCTACTGACAGTCAGTTCCTGATCATTCAGAACGAAGGTGGCGGCGGCCCAAGCCCGTTTGGCGGCCTACTCCCTACACAGTTTGCCAACTCTGCAGATAGTATCGCGACTCAAGCATATCTTCAGTCCAAGGATGCGATGCTGCGACTTGATGGCGACGCAGGGTTCAAGGATCACTTCACGGATGAAGAAATTGACCCCATTCAGCGGTTGACCGAAAATCCGACCAATGAAGAGGCGTATAAACTTTATAAGAAGAACGTCAAAATCGGCTATGATCCCACAGAGGGTGTGATCCGGATGGAAGTCATTGCGGCTGATCCACAGGTCGCGACCACCTTCTCCGAGCGGTTGTTGAAATACGCCGAGGAGCGCGTGAACAGCCTGAGCCAAGACAAGCGCGATAGCGGCATGAACGACGCCGAGATCGGTTTTGCCAAAGCACAGGACGCACGTCGGTCAGCCCAGCAACGTCTGATTGAGTTGCAGGTCGAGAATGGTGTTGATCCTGAAGCGGTGATTGCCGCGATCCGGACCCAGATCACCAACTACGAAACGCTGTTGATTGAAAAACAATTGGAGCTTGCTGCTCTGCTTGATAATGCGCGGCCAAACCGTGCCAAGGTAGAGGGTGCGCAAGGCGATGTGCGGCGTCTTGAGGGTGCGCTGGCGCAGTTGAACAACCGTATGAACAACGCCACGGAAGGAACGAACTCGCTCGCCCAGCAAGCGGTGAGTTTACAACTTGCCCAAGCAGATCTGGTGAATGCGGATACTAACCTGCAATTGGCACAGACCGGGTTGGAGCAGGCCCGCACCGAGGCAACGCGCCAAGTGCGCTATCTTACGATTGCCGTGCGTCCCGTGCCAAGTCAGGAACCCAGCTATCCACGGGCGTTCGAGAATACCATTCTCGCATTCCTGATCTTTGGTGGCATTTACCTGATGTTGTCGCTGACTGCCTCCATCCTGCGAGAGCAAGTGACTTCCTAACTAGACATCAGCCTTAAACAGAAAACGCCCGTCAGAGACATCTGGCGGGCGTTTTTGTTATGGGCGAACTATGCACGGAAATTGCTATTCGGCGGGAATGTCTTTCGCTCTCAGCAGCCCTTCCAACCGTGCGCGTTCCTGCAAGGCATGCCGCACGATGGCGGGTTCGCGCAGCGTGTACGGACTATCGAGCCGGAAGGCAGCGCTTGCGCGTTCTGAAACTTGCATGCCTGATAGTGCGGAGAGAGGGACAGAAAATACAAGGCTGAACACGATCGGTACCAACCACAGAGAGACCAATCCCGCGAGTAGACCGCTCAGCAAAATTGTCCCCAACATCATCTCGACCCAATGAAATTTGAACAAGGTTGCCCAGCTATGTTTACGTGCATCGCGCGCTTGCGGTGCCCATGCTTCGGAGCTGCTGGTAAAGGCGCGCAGAACGGCCTTGGTCTGCTGAATCATCATGATGGGCGCATAGGCGATAGAGAGGGCTACCTCGACTGCGAAGTTGCTGAGGAATGGAGCTACGCCGCCAAATACCCGCGCAGCACGTGGCGTCGCGGCGATGATCCCCGCGCCTGCAATTTTCGGTGTCAGGAGCATCGCGTACATGATCACCAGAAACACCGCACTGTCGATATGGCTCATGGCGGGGGGCCAGTCGGGGAACAGTGGGTTCGCCTCATTGAAATAGCGGATCACATTCGTCTCGGCGTCTTTGCCAAGCAAGGCCCAGATCACCAACAGGAAGAACCATGCAGGGCTAAGCAGATAGGCAACTGCACCGTGAAAGAGATGGAACCGCGAAACGGGGTGGAGCCCCTTTGTCCCTAGCAAACGAAGGTGCTGGAGGTTGCCGCGACACCAACGGCGGTCGCGGATGACGTAGTCGATGAGGGTGGCGGGTGTTTCTTCAAAACTGCCTGTTACGCGAGGCAAAAACCGTACACCCCATCCCGCGCGCCGCAGTAGGCCCGCTTCGACAAAATCATGGCTCAGGATAAGTTGGTCATTTCCACCGCGGCTGCGCAGGTGGGGAAGCATGGCGCTGGTCGCGAATGCTTCTGTGCGGATGATCGCGTTATGGCCATAGTAGTTACCTTCGGAGCGGGCCCACGTAGCAAGCCCTTCAGCCAGCAACCAGCCATAAGCGACATTCGAGAACTGCTGCAAACGTGCGAAAACGGTTTGTGCGCCGATGAGCATAGGAAAGGTCTGGATCAACCCCGCGCGCGGATCGGAGGACAATTCGGACGACAGGCGGTCAATCGCACGTCCGCTCATCAAGCTGTCAGCGTCTAGCACAACCATGCCCTCAAATGCCGCGCCCCAGCCGCGGACCCATTCGGCAATATTGCCGATCTTCTTGTCTGTGTTGTCGCTTCGTCGGCGGTAATGCACGGAGAAACCTACGGGTGCTGTGCGTTGGAGTTCCCCGAATGCCTGCCACTCCTGTGCGGCAATGGCATCGTCGCGCGTATCTGACAGGACAAAAAGCGAATAGGCGTGCGGCCCCTTACGCTGGGCAAGATCATGGAGCATGGCAACGGCATTGCCGAATACGTTCTGCGGCACTTCGTTATAGATCGGCACCAAAAGGGCCACGTCGATCCCTGTCACTTCATCAGCGTGACGTGCATCGGCATTGGCCCGCGCCAAAAGCCCTGCAATCGCTACGCCAACGGTACTTACTGATAAACTTACCCAGATGAACGTCGCGCCGATCATGCTGAGCAGTGCCCATTCCATTCCGCTCATCCCACCGTTTGCAAGCCAGCCATAGAGACCGGACATCAATAGGGCTGTGCCGATCAGAGCGGGCCAGAACGTGGCCGCGCGCCACGCGGGACCTTTCGTCGGTTGATCTGCAAAAGTAGGCGAGGGGGCTGTGCCGAAAGTTTGCTCACGCGCCTCCATGGGAGCGCGGGGGGGCATTGCAGCATGTGGCGTCGCATTTTGCATCAGGTTTGTGTCCAACGGTAGAGCCATACTTCGCTCAAGGGGGCCTCGCCTATGCGCAGCTGTACGCGGAATTCCGCGGCCTCTGTGCCTTCGGGCATAAAAGTAAACGCAAGTCGTGGCCCATTGGTTTCAGGATTGCGTTGTAAAATTCCCGCTGTGGTGGTCCCGGTGTTGCTGCGCAGGGTCACTTCGACGGTTTCAAGGTCGTCGGGAAGTGCACTGCCGTTCTCGAAATCGATGACCATCACCAGCCCACCCTCGGGACGTCCACCCATGGCAGTGCCAGTAACACGCAACAGCTCCGCCGGGTTTGGCGCGGGATCAGCACCCCATTGCAGGCCATAGCGCATGTTATGCTCTGTCCCAGCAGGGATAGCGGCAGCAGGACGCCAGTAGGCGACAATATTGTCGTAAATCTCAAGATCTGCAGGAATTTCGACCAGATTTACAGCCCCCGTGCCCCAGTCACCACGGGGCGTGATCCAGACGGAGGGGCGCTTGTGATACAGCGCCTCCAGATCGTTATAATCACTGAACTCACGCTTGCGTTGCATCAGGCCAAAGCCCTTTGGGTTCTGATCACCGAATGCGCTGATTTGCAGGTTCTTCGGATTGGCCAAAGGCCGCCATATCACCTCGCCTGCGCCATTGTGGATCAACAGGCCGTCACTGTCATGCACGTTGGGGCGGAAATCGGAGAAGCGCGCACGATCTGTGGCATCGAACAGGAACATTGAGGTCAACGGGGCGATGCCCACGTGATCCATGTCCGTGCGGGCAAAGATTGTTGCTTCCACTTCCATTTCCAGCACATCACCGTGCGTGATCTCAAAGCGGTAAGCACCTGCGCAGCTTGGGCTGTCGAGTAGGGCATGGACCGTCACGGAACGGTCGGTAGGCTCCGGTGTTTCAATCCAAAACGCGATGAAATCGGGAAACTCCTCGCCCATAGGATCGCCGGTTTTCAGGGCGAGGCCGCGAGCAGACAGACCGTAAATTTCGCCGGTACCAATACCACGAAAGTAACTTGCACCCTGAAAAACAGCGTACTCACTGAATGCGCTAGAATTACGCAAATCGGCGCGTAACCGCATGCCAGAATAGCCCATATGCTCATTCAGCGGCAGATCGGGGAACTGATCGGTGCGATCAAAGGCTTCCAGATCGAACACTAACGGGCTGGCGGCGCTTTCCTCAACCACGTTAATCTCAATGGCTTGCCCATAATAAAGACCGGGAGGGAAGACGTCCAAACGCTGTGGCCGATTGGTGTTCTCCCAAAGCGCGTTGCGTGGGTCGAACCAGATCTTGCGATACTGATCATAGCTGATCTGTTCCCATTCCTGCGGTATTTTTGGGCGAGGGGCATAGTCTTTCGCGGCCAGAGTGCGCGCACGGTTTTTGACAGTTTGTGCGTTGAACGGCGTGGAAGGTCCTGTCTGCAAAGGCGCATCTTCGGCCCATGCGGCGGCAGGAAGAGCGGCTAAAGCAGCCAAAGTTTTGAGTACATCGCGGCGCAACATTAGGAATTCACCTTCCAAGGTTGAGATTTGAACCAGCCCGCACCATAGGCGGTCGCAACAAGAAATATTGCACCTCCAAGGTTGACCAGCAGTGAGGTGGCAGTGCTGCGCCCGATCATATCCATGACAAAGCCCATGACCCGTGCGGTAAACATCGACACGATGAATACGGCCAATGATTGTTGACCCACCTTTAGGATGATCTTGAGAATACCGCCCCAGATACGCGCCAAGAAACCGGTGCCCCGCGCTAAAAGATTGTCGCCCTTATCCCCAGCGATGACCCACGCGAGGTAGGCAAGTGATAGGAACTGGATGTAGCGAAACAGGCCGAAGTCAGTCTTGTCGATTAGCGACCCTAGAGCGAGGCGCGCGTCGATCACAGGGTTGCCTGTCTCAGTCACAAAGAACCAATCGCGCGCCACGGCCCGTACACCGATATTGCTCAGTGGGATATTGACCAAAACGATAACAGCAGCGAGCACGATCAGGACGATGTGCACAGGTGGTTTTGGAATCCAGCCACGCATAAGCGAAAAGCCGGTGAAGAAAATAAGCTGCCACGCGAAAGGGTTGAAGAACCATTTTCGCTCGGACCACGGCTCGGCGGGGAAGGCGAGGTGGTAGTCACCCAAGAACCACGTCTGCGCGCCCAACCAGACGGCCACCATGAAGGCAAAGACCAATCCGGTATGGATACGCTGAAGCGCCATCACGATAGGCATCATGGCCAGCACGACCATATACATCGGCAGAATGTCGAAATAGTTCGGCACATAGGTTAGCGTCACAAGACCCAGCAGCGGCACAGCTGGGTCATCGAAGAACTTCCACAGATTCAATGAGCCGATATAGTTTTTGTCAAAGCCGCCGTAGTAGTCAAAGCCTGCCATAAGGGCGGCCACGGCGATGAAAAGTCCGATATGCGCCCAATAGACCTGCCATATGCGAAAACTCACGCGTGCCGTTCCTAGAAACCAGCCGGATCGTTGGAACGCACCGCCAAAGGCGATGGCAGAGGCCATGCCAGAGCAGAACACGAACATCTCGGTCGCGTCGGAAAAACCCCAGCGCGCGGGAATCCACGAAGACAAGAAATTACCCGGCGTGTGGGCGATCAGAATGATGAACATCGCAATGCCACGAAAGAAATCGAGGCGTAGGTCGCGCACGCGAGGCGCAGCAACGTTAGGGGCGGTTTGGGTCGTCATATGGGTTGTTCGTCCGGTCTATTGCGCCGCGATTCCGCGTGCGGTGTTAATCTTTTCAAAGCGGGTAGCGGCAAAGCGGTCAACATGACCACCGCGTATTTTTTGACGATCCCGCAGGATGGCGGAGGTTGCATCGTACCGGCCTGCGCGCAGTCCTGAGTCGATGGTGATGCGCTCGAATACATCACGTTGTGCGTGGCTGCCACCAATGGTTTGCATCAATGGGCGGGCTGCCGCCAAGTCAGCAAACGCGGCGTCATAGCGCCCTTCGGAAAAGGCAGTCAGCCCAGCAAGTGCAGCCTTCCCAGGAGCTTCCACGCGGGCGGGCATCTCACCGGATTTGCTGGCATCGCGGGCAAAGCGTGCAGCCATTGAATCGCGCGCGGCGCCGCGTGAGGCACCTGTGAGCGCAAGAAGGTAATGCAGGTCTGCAAACACCAGACAGCCGTCTTCAACACGGTTCTCGGAGAAGTCGGCCAGTTCTTCCCAACGCGGACCGATGTCCATGCCCTCAAGCTCAAGTCGCATCAGCAGCGAGGTAGCGTTCGAGATGTCGCGGTAATCGTCGGTCTTATCCGCACGGATTTGCGCGTCATAGAGGCCTAGTGCGATGTCCAACTCGCCACGCTCCATATGCAGCAGCGCTTTGTGCCACCAGACATGATAGCGAAAGTTGTTCGAACGATCCCAAGCGGCGGTATTGTTCTCAATCAACGCAATGCCACAGTCGGGGCGCGCGGTCATGTCGTGGACGTGGGCCACAGCATGCAGACCCCATGCATCATCCGTCGTGAGGCTTAACCCTTCGAGGCCGACTTGTTCGGCGCGCTCATATTCGCCAGTCTCTTCAAGGGTGAAGGCGTGACAACCCAGTAAATATCCGCGCCCTGCATGATCGGCAGTATGGGCGTCCAAAATGCGCTCGACCGAGCGGCGCATGCCCGCGCTGTCGCCCAGCATGAAGCGGATGCCGTGGCTCAGCTTGGCTGAGAGCGTATCATGGGGCAGGACCCGCAGGATGTCTTCAACAGCATAAATTGCAGCGGTGGGTTTCCCGTGTAGCCAAAGATCGAGTGCGGTGATCCACCCTGTCTCGCGGGGGGTAATGGTAGAATGAGCGGCCGATGTTTTTGCTGCTTTAAGCGCGTCGTGGGCGGAGGGCAGCACTTCGGCGCGACCCGTCATCAGGCAAAACAAGCCTCGTGCAGCGTGGCCCATAGCGAAATCCGGCTCTGCTTCCATCAACCGTCCCAGATGTACTGGCGTTTGCTGGCCGTGGGATAGCAGTCCATGGATCACACCGTTCCAGTCGCTCAGGGCAGCGGGTGAAGACAGAGTAACAGGGCATGCGCACATATCGGTTTGGGTCACAGCAGAAGCACCTTTTAATTGGATAGGCTGCACATAAAGGTGTGCCGCGTTAAAAGATGTTTAGCCGAAAATGCGCACTCTCGTCATGGCATTGGGCCATGTCACACGCCAACGTGAAGCAATGTTCGGGTTTCGTGAACTAAGTGACAGCATTAAATTGTGTGGGCGATGGTGTCGGTGCTGTAGCAGCAAAGTTTGCGCTACTTTGGCGGTGTATCGCCTAACCATGTTGCAAGAACTTCGTCGGTATCCTGCCCAAAGCGGGGCGGCGGGCGGCGATACTTTACTGGCGTTTTCGAAAATTTCAGAGGATTGCCAAGAAGGCGAACTTGCCCCCCTTTGACACCGTTTGCCTTCATCTCGCGCACGGTGCCGCGTGCCTGTGCTTGTTCCGAGGTGAGCGCTTCGCCGATGTCGTTGATGG
>JBALTK010000138.1:0-11011 GCA_036964385.1 Sulfitobacter sp.
AGGATATGATCGTAAGATCATATCCTTGACGTCGAACCTCTGCACATCGACTTATATTGCTTACTGAACAATATAAGCGTCTTTTCTGTTTGATGTACTTAAAGTTACCAAAGTAACCGAAAGCCGTTCAAACAGTGAAGCTGACACTCTATAATCGATCCACCACATAAGTGACTTCTCTAAGAGCGCGATATACAGACGTTGATCCATCGAAATAGACCAAACCGCCCACATATCTCTTCAGATATTCTATTTTCAAATAACGTAGAGACAAAAACTAACAAGATGCGCTAATCTAAACCAGCGCGCCCCGCCATTCACATCTCTGAATTCTTACTTCGCTTCCGTAACTCAGCGTCTCCGCCTCGCTCCGTCCGCTGTTACTCATCTCTAAGCACCAGCGAGAATGTTTCTATAGGTGATGATTCCCAAACACGCAATACGTTTTTTCAAATAACTTGTCACAATCTCACCCTTGGGAGCCAGACTAGCTGAAGTTGCCTCATCAGGAACATACCAAGTAGCATAGGGTACGCGATATTACGTTCATTCCCAGAGAGCTGTTATGGGGTTTGAGAAGCCATTGGAGGCAAATTAGCAGAGAACATCTTTTGCCATCCAAAGAGCGTTTCTTCATCAAGGTAGAGTAATCCAGCCACTTCTTCGACCTGTAGCCCTTCGGCCAGCAGAAGAAGCGCGTTCGCCATTCTAGCCTGCACAATTTCGGAGGACTTGTTGTTCAGCGTTGCAAGCAGAATGTCTCTGTCGTTGGTAGATATGTTCATGGGATTTAGTGTCCAAATTTTGAGTGATGCACTCGGTCCCACGATCGGAAGATTATTGCAAGAATGCTGTGAGGATTCGATCTTCAGTTACGCATAGTCCACTACCTGCTATCGACTAAAGGGGATCGCACTTGCTGCCTTGATGGCCCGACATGCGGTTAGTCAAAATCAACAGGCATTCCGCGATGGCAAACGGTGCGCGAAATTAGCGCTTCATACCTGAGTTTAACTTTCGCCAACATGCCAACTCAAATCCCGCCGTGATCGGTCTTGAGATGCTCATTAAAGATTTTCGGGCCGAACCCGCACGCCAAGCCGTGGGTATGCTGTCGATCGGTGCCACCGGTCACAATCGAGAAGGATCAAAGGTCACCTTCTATATAAACCACTCAAATGCCCCTAGCTAAGTGCACACCGCTTATAGTCTTAAGTATGCAGATCTAACTATCCGTTCTACATTTTAGGCTCGGCTCGAAAGCTCACCTCTCTTTGCCGCCAGAAGTTGGAGCCATCAATATACTTCCAAGTCCAGCTATGTCAGCTTCAACAGTATAGATCTGGCAGGGCTCAAATGTGGTTGCCAATGAATAGTAAATCGCACCGAACAGCTTAGCGCAAAAGGGCATCCACGAAAGCACGTGTTCGTTGGCTTAACGGGATTGGTCTTCGAGAAGTAGAGCCAACGTTAACATGAACAAAGTGACCCTCGGCACATGCCTTGTCTTCATCGTTTCTAAATAGTCCGATTTCGTACCGCACCGAAGACGTCCCGATCGAAGCGACCCTTATGCCTGCGGTGATCACATCTGGAAATGCCATCTCACCGTGATAACGGCATCCTGTTTCCACGACCAAAAAAACCGTTTCGCCCGCTTTGAAATCAAGTATGCCCTGCTCAATAAGATGACCATTCACGGCTGTGTCGAACAATTGATAATGGATTGCGTTGTTCATGTGCCCGTAGGCATCATTGTCGTTCCAGCGAGTCGTTATCTGTGAAAAAGCTTTGTAGTCGGTCCGCTGACTTGGTGGTAAACGGCTCACAGAGCGGCACCATAGATGGCCAATGCATCAGCCTCTTTGACCTCCCGCGGGTTATTGACCAACAATCGCGTCTGGTTCATTGCGTCGCGGGCCAAAAGGGGCAAATCTTCCTTCGTGATGCCAACTGCCTGCAGACCAGCAGGTAAACCACATCTTTCAGAGAGCGCGGCAAGCGCATCTGCGAAACCTGATGCGGCCTTCTGCGTGCTCAGCCCTGCCAACTCTGGGAAAGCTATCGGGCCGATGGCAGCATATGGTTCAGGTGCCGTTACAGCATTAAACCGCAGCACATGCGGCAAGACCAGTGCATTGGATAATCCATGCGGCACCTTGAAATGCCCACCAATCGGATAGGCCAGTGCATGGACTGCGGCCACTGGCGAGTTGGCAAAAGCTTGCCCTGCCAAGAGTGATCCCAAAAGCATGTCGCTTCGTGCATCCATATCATGTGGCGTTGTGACCGCACGTTCCAACGCAGCACCCATCAACCGTAGGGCTTCGCAGGCCAGTGCACGACTTATCGAGTTATTGTTGGGGCTTGCAGATGCAAAAGCTTCAATCGCATGCACCATCGCATCGACGCCTGTTGCTGCCGTGACGTGCGCAGGTAGGTCTCGGGTCAATTCAGGATCAAGCAATGCAAGGTCAGGTATGATCAATGGACTAACAACACCCATCTTCTCGCTCGCTCCCGTTGTCACAATTGAGATCGGCGTGACCTCACTGCCTGTCCCTGCCGTGGTTGGCACCGCAATAAGGGGCAATCGTGGACCTTTGGCGTTTCCAACACCGTAGACATCTTTTAATTCTTCGCGCCCTGCCCCTAAAAGAGCGGCCAGTTTTGCGACATCTATGGATGATCCACCTCCAAGCCCGATGACACCACCCACACCCTTAGCTGCTTCGGTAGCGGCAAAAATAACCGATTCAGGTGGATCCGCCTGCACATCTGAGAAAACAGTGACTGAAACGCCTGCGCCGCGCAGAGCGGACAGTGCTCTTTCAACGATACCTGCCGCGATCATACCTGGGTCAGTTACGAGCAGAACGCGGTCACCGCAAAGCGCCTTGGTTATGCTTCCCAGTTCATCTATCAGCCCCGCGCCCATTCGGATGCTCGGGGTCGTATTGAAAATGAATGCGGTCATAAAAGGTTCTCCCAAAAACACTGTAGTGTTGGGAGCATGTTAAAGTGAAAATTGGGGATTGGGCACGATGAATTGACCTTCTTGTCAATTTTCTCCACCAGTTAGTTAAATGGTGCGATTAATCCTACAATACGTAAGTTTCCTTGGCTGCGTTACTCTATCCCCCGACCTAAAGTGTTGCCTGACATAGAAGAAGGTGCTGGGCATGCTTGCGTTGGCGAAACTGTCGAGCGGTTTGAAAAGCTTGCCGTTATCGCCAATTATGCAGCTATCCCCCGCGCTTTTAGCAACTGGCGAAACTTTTCCTAAGCATGAGTTCGACCTACGGGTAGGTTCTACATTCAAACTGCGCCAGTTGTTGGTCGAGAACGAACCGGATTTCGCAGTGGTGACAGATTTCATACTCGTAAGCTGGAGATTTTAGCCTCACACTCCCTTTAACGGGAGGTCATCTCGCAATGGCACGGTTTGACGTTCGATCATCCGGTGGACAACGGGGTCGCTCCCTCCTCGGTGTAGCTGGCGCAACTGATCGGATAGGGCTGCATCAGCGTTCGTGCGTCGTTCATTGTGGCGTACATATTCACCCCAGGTTGGGACATGATAACTTTCGCTCCAGTGGTCGTGATATTGCAGGTCGCGCAGCAGCGTCCATTGCTGAGCCCCATCGCGGATCCTAATTCGCCGCCGTTGCCGCATCGCTGCAAGGAATTCCTCCACATCTTCTGGCGCTATCTCATAATCCACCATCACTAGGACTGGGCCGCTTCGATAACTCAAGTCAAACAGCGTTTCGGGCTCTTTGAACCGATTAAGCGGATCAAGATTAAGGCCCGAAAATTCGGGCAAAGGTAGCTTCAGGCCCATCATTGCGCCGACGACCAGAAGCGCGGCAGCACTCAGCAACGCAGGCTCGGGACCATAACGTTCTGCCGTCATTCCCCAAATCAAGCTGCCCGCAGCCATGCCGCCAAAAGTACCTGTTTGATAGAGCGCCAGTGCCCTACCCACCACCCAACGCGGGGTGGACAGTTGAATGGTGACGTTAAACATGGATAGCGCGAGCACCCAGCTTGCTCCCGTCACGACCAGCGCACCCCCTGCGGCCCAGCTGTTCGTGTTGAGCGCCAAGACCGTACAGCTACCCGCAAATGCAAGGAACGCGCCGCGCGCAATGATCTCGTTTCGGAATGCCTCGCGTAAGCGGGCATTCAGCATCGCCCCCGCTACAGCTCCAATGCCAAACGCTCCCAGCATCACCCCATAGACAAAGGCCGTACCCTGCAACGTCTCACGCACCACAACCGGTAGCAGAGCCAACAACGCGATGGCGGACAGGCCAAACCAGAACCCGCGCAGGATCACCCTCAAAAGGTTTGGTGACATCGCCACATAGCGCAGCCCGGCAGAAAAGGCGCTCCCCATAGGTTCTCGCGGCAGATGCGTATCGCGCTCGGGTGCCTTCCAGCGCAGCAGCGCCAAAATGATCGCCACATAGCTGAGCGCGTTTACCGCGAAGGCCGCCGCCGCTCCTGCAATGGCCACAATAGCCCCGCCTGCCGCTGGGCCTACGCTGCGCATTAGGTTAAACCCCATGGAATTAAGCGACACCGCCGCTGGCAGCTCCTCGCGACTAACAATATCACCCATGGTCGCCTGCCACGACGGATTGTGCAGCGCTGTGCCGCAACCAATCAAAAAGGTGAACGACAGCAGCAACCAAGGTGTTAGCCAGCCATTGAAAGCCAAAAACGTCAATACTAACGACACCCCGAACATGAATGCCTGTGCAATCAGCATCACACGGCGGCGGTCGAAATTGTCAGCAAACACACCCGCCAGTAGCGAAAACACCATGATCGGCAGCGTCACTGACGCCTGTACCAGCGCCACCATGCTTTGCGAGTCTGATAACGAGGTCATCAGCCAAGCCGCGCCTACCGCCTGAACCAGCCCACCGAAGTTTGACGCCAGAGCAGCGATCCACAAAGACCGGAACGTCTGGTTTCGGAAGAGTATCAGCGGTGAAGTACGGTCGGGCATCGATCGTTCCTGTTTTCCTTGCGTGATCCAGCACCTTACAATGGTGAAACGTCATTTAAAGTTAGCATAAGCAGTTCGTTACGCCCTTGACGAGCCACAGCAGTTAATAACCTGTTTCTCCTGCAACCACACTTCCAGCTCATCCGCCCTTATGTGGCGTAAGAGCAAAACCCAACACACGGCAGTCTAGCACATCTCCTTCGACACATCTTACAGATTAACCACTCAAACGTCCTGCCCCGATGCACAGGTGCAAGCCCTGCTTATAAGTCCTTATCTACGCGATGCCTTTCTCTGGATCGGCCTCCTAAACACAGGCGGTCACAACGGCACTTTCGAAAATGCTTAGACTTCCAGTCGGATATGCAGGAACAGCGATGGCCCACTAGGCGTAATCTGCATATTACGGCAAGGGGTGCCCCATTGCGCCGATCAGCTAAGGAGCGGCACTAGTCAGTTACTCTTTTTGCAGGTCTGGGCGACTGCAGCTAATTGATAAACCATCCCTTGATTTTCGGCAATTTACCCAAGCGCCCCTTGGCAATCAGGCGATTTCTGACAACGCACTGCCGACTTCATCGAGCAGAAAATCAATAAACACCCTCACCTTGGCTGTCAGGACGTTTGATTTGGGGTAGACGAGCCAGAGGGCAGCTTGTTGATCCAATCTATAATTCGGCAAAACCCGCACGAGGCTGCCATTGGCCAACTCACGGTGAACGCTCCACATAGAATTAATCGAGACACCTACCCCCGCCATTGTCGCTATTTTCTGGCTTTGGCCGTCGTCACACAGCAAGCGTTCATTCGCGGCCTTCGGGTCAAAATTCGCCTTCTTCCCTGTATCGCTTATGAGTCCTTTTGTCGAAAAATCCTTGAAGGAAATCAGGCGATGCCGCGCTAGGTCGGTTGGCTTCTCGATGGCGCCACGCTCTGCGAGATATGCAGGAGATGCGCAAAGGACGCGCGTATCATCTGCAAGCTTGCGTCCCTTTAAGCTGCTGTCCGACATTTCCTGGTTACGCAGAGCAAGATCGAAACTTCCCTCGATCAGATCAAACTGCGTATCAGAAAGACGCAGGTCAAGAGTGATGTCGGGGTACTTGTTCAAGAAGTTCGGCAGGATTGGAGCAATATAATTTTGCGCAAAGGTGCTGGGTGCCGCAAACCGCAAGGTACCTCTCACGGTCGGTGTGACCATTCCCAAAGCAGCAAGGGCCGCATCCTCTTGGGCGAGCATCTCCTTAGCAAAGGGTAGAAAATCGACCCCTTCCAATGACAATGATACCTTCCGTGTCGTGCGCCGCAGCAAATCGGCACCCAGTGTTTTTTCCAGCTTAGCCAGCCGCGCACTTGCGACTGCAGGTGCTATACCCAATTCCCGACCTGCTCCGCTGATGTTCAGTTTTTCTGCACAGAGCACAAACAACCTGACGCTTTCTGTATCCATCTGATTATACATCAAACCCGAATTATGAAATCTACTTAGGCCAGCTTATACATTTTTACAAAATAATCTACATTCCAATCACGAGATAACTAACGCTGCCGAAAAATTTCCTTTTGTCTTTGCGGCCGCCACAGCGATCAACTGAATTTATGAGGGAATACAGTCATGTCTTATTATTCTGTTCTAGCAGTTACACCTACATCTCAAGATTGGATCGCCAATTTCATCGGCCCTGCCAATACCCTCGTCGCCAAGCATGGCGGAAAGTACCTGACCCGTACGTCAAGCCATTCACAGCCAGAGGGCGCCAACAGAGCCGTGCCCTTCGGATCTTGACAGAATGGCCCTCAGCCCAAGCCGCCGAAGCGTTCATGTCTGATCCAGTGTACGTTCCCGACCTGAAAGTCAGCACTGCAGGCTCTGATCGTCAGCATTTCCTGATCGAAGAAAAAGAAAATCTAGCATAGTCGGATATCTGGATCGTAACAGACACCGCGTCATTACACAGCCAAGGCAAAACCCGATAAATATGCAAACCAATGTGCAAAAGTTCGCTCCCATTTACGCTGCATACAATACTGTGTTCCATCCAAAGCAGCTGAGCGTTGGATTGGCAGATGATATCCTGCCTTCATTTCCACCCAAGGAGACTTCCCATGTCTAAGACTATTCTCATAACAGGCGCGACCGATGGGATCGGCCTTGAGGCGGCTAAACTGCTGGCCAATGAGGGGCACAGGGTGCTGGTTCACGGTCGCAGCGCAGCGAAACTAGAGGGCGCTGTCAAAGCGATTGGTGGAGACACCCAAGCTTATCTGGCAGACCTATCTCGGACCGCTGATGTCCAGCGGTTGGGTGACGAGGTTATCGCCGATCACCAGCAGCTCGATGTGCTGATCAATAACGCAGGCGTCCTGAAAGCACCGCAAACAGTAACCGCCGACGGGCTGGACCTGCGCTTCATGGTTAATGCGATTGCGCCCTACATGCTTACCAAACGTCTGCTGTCGTTGATCCCTCGCGATGGCCGGATCATCAACCTGTCTTCCGCCGCGCAAGCACCCGTTGATCTGACTGCTCTCAAAGGTGGCATCGAAATGGATGACATGGATGCCTATGCTCAAAGTAAGCTCGCAATCACCATATGGTCGTATTATCTGGCTGGAAAACTCGCTGACGGGTCAAGTGTGCTTGCCGTGAACCCTGGCTCCCTATTGGCGAGCAAGATGGTCAAAGAAGGTTTTGGCATTGCGGGTAATGACCTTGCTATCGGTGCGATCATCCTGCGCCGTGCAGCCGTTGATCCCGACTTCTCCAATGTATCGGGGCGCTATTTCGACAATGACATAGGTGCCTTCGGTCAACCCCACCCAGACGCAACTGATCCTGAAAAAGTCAGTGCCGTCATGCAGGCCATCAAGGCCGCAATCTCTCAACTTCTGAACACATAAAAGGATATCACCCCATGAAAGCCGTTGGATACAAAACCGCAGGCGCACTTGAGCGTGCTGACTCCCTGATCGATATCGAAATTGACACGCCCGTTGCGACGGGCCGCGACCTTCTGGTGCGCGTGCAAGCCGTGTCAGTGAACCCTGTTGACGCAAAAATCCGTATGAAACGCCCACCTGAAGGCGAAACTCCCGCGATCCTCGGCTGGGATGCTGTTGGCGAAGTTGTCAGTGTTGGCGACGATGCGAGCATGTTCAAAACAGGCGATATTGTCTGGTATGCGGGTGCGATCAACCGTTCGGGTACAAATGCCGAATTCCATCTGGTGGACGAGCGGATCGTAGGCAAAAGCCCCACGTCAATCTCGGCTGCCGAAGCTGCATCCCTGCCCCTCACCACGTTGACGGCTTACGAGATGTTGTTTGACCGCCTACGCGTTAACGATCCAGTTCCGGGTGCGGCAAATGCGGTTGTCATCATTGGCGGGTCTGGTGGCGTTGGCTCAATCGCGATCCAGCTGCTGCGCGCCAAAACTGATATGACGGTTGTCGCAACGGCATCGCGCCCTGAAACCCAAGATTGGGTAAAAGAACTTGGTGCGCATCACGTGATCGACCACACCAAACCTTTGGCGGCCCAGATCGAAGCATTGGGCATTGGCCAGCCTGGCTATGTGTTTTCAACCACGCACACCCATCAATACATCGAACAGATAGCAGAGCTCATCGCCCCCCAAGGCCGGTTCGGTCTGATCGATGATCCTGAAAACCTCAACATCATGCCGTTCAAACAAAAAGCAGTCTCAACCCATTGGGAGTTTATGTTCACGCGGTCTCTTTTCCAAACAGCAGACATCACGTGTCAGCACGACATCCTGACCGAAGTCGCAAGCTTGCTGGATGCGGGTAAGATCCGTTCAACAGCAACCGAGACATTGGGCAAGATCGATGCAGCTACCTTGAAGCGGGCACATGCGATCCTAGAGAGCAACAAAGCCAAGGGTAAGCTTGTACTCGAAGGCTTCTAAGCCGTAACGGGTGGCGCTATTATAAGAGCGCCACCCCACGCCTTTAACTTTTCTGGCGCATGACACTTTGCATTTAATGTCAATGTCAAACGGAACGCCGCTCAAACACAAAAGAGAAGAAGAACGATGTCCAAAGTTATCATCATCACAGGCACCTCTACGGGCCTTGGCATCAGTATCGCAGTGCAAGCCGCACAAGCGGGTCACACTGTTTACGCAACGATGCGGAACCTTGAAAAGCGCGCCGCATTGGACGCCGCTACTGCTGCGGCTGGTGTGTCACTGAATGTGATCGCACTTGATGTGCAGGACGGCGCGTCGGTTGATGCCGCCGTGGAGGCGGTCATGGCGAAAGAAGGCCGGATCGACGTTCTGATCAATAATGCAGGGGTTGGTTTCGTCCGCTCGACGGAGCAAGCAACCGAGGCGGAAATTGACTGGGTGATGGACGTGAACTTTATGGGTGTCGTCCGTTGCACGAAGGCCGTGATGCCCCACATGCGCAAAGCACGCGCTGGTCATATCGTCTCGATCACGTCGGTCGGCGGCCTTGTCGGTCAGCCCTTTAACGAGATTTATTGCGCCGCAAAGTTTGCTGTCGAAGGCTACGTGGAAGGAATGGCGTCTTATATCACGCCAAGCTTTGGTATCAATTTCACATGCGTTGAACCGGGTGGCATCAGCACGGAGTTTGCATCGAGCGTTTTGAAACACGTCACGGAAACGGGCGGTATGCGTGAAGATGAGTATCTGCCTATATTGCAGAAATACATTGGCGGCGCATCAACCCGTCAGGCCGGATCAGATATCTATCAAACGGCAGATGAAGTGGCAGCCGTCGTGATGCAGAGCGTTGATGCAGTTGAGCCGCCAATTCGCGTACGCACGTCACAATGGGCCGAGAAGTTTACCGCCCTTAAGACAGGTCTTGATCCAGACGGCAAAAAGCTTCAGGCAAAAGTTGTGGCCCAGTTTTTGAGCTAGGACGTGAGATGGCCTGCTGCGGGATCAGACCCGCAGCGCCTCGACCTCGGCGGCCATATCTTCGGTCAATTGTATGAAGTTCTGGACGTCCATCCCCTGATGAACGGCGAGCCTGAGCGCAGTAACATTCGACTGGAACCGCCGCGCCAAGCGTTGCACGTCTGCAGCATCGCTGATTTCACCCGCAGCCTGAGCCGCGGCAAATACTGAGGCAAATTCGGCCTGCATCGCGGACAGATAGTTCCGGGTTTTGTCAGCAATATCGGGATCGGTTGTGCGGGTATCCACCATGGTTTTGGTCAACATGCACGCCCTGCGGGAGCTATCATTCTCGGTCAATCGTGCATACTTGCGGAAGTGATCGGCCATAGCGGCCAATGGCGAAGACGCCTGCGCAATTTGGTTGCGAAACCCCGCGCGTGACATTTCAAAGTAACGCTCTAACGCGAGCAAGTAGAGGTTTTCCTTGCTGGTGAACGCCGCATAAATACTACCTGGCTTCATGGTCAGCGCCGCCTCAAGATCCTTGAGTGATGCCGCATGAAACCCCTTGTCCCAGAACAATGCCATAGCAGCATCAAGGGCGGTTTCGCGGTCATATGGGGCGGCGCGTGCCATGCTTAAACAGTTTCCTCAGTCAGTTGCTTCAGGATGTTGGTGAAGTTATCGACGCCCTGCGCGCCTGTGACAAGGTGCTGGCGCTCAAAGACCACCGCAGGAACGCCACGGATACCTTGTTTGATCCAGAAATTCTCTTCTTGGCGGATTTGATCAGCATAACGTTGATCCTCGAGCACAGCGAGCGCCTCAGCCCGGTCAAGACCGATCTCGCCCGCGATGTCAGCAAGTACTTTTGCGTCAGACAGGTCACGCCCATTGGTAAAATGCGCGGTGAACAATGCTTGCTTCAGGTCGTGCATCCGCTCTTGGGTGTTGGCCCAATGGAGCAACTGGTGTGTGTTGAAGGTGTTGTGCATCCGCGTGTCTTCAGTGAACTGGAAATCAAACCCCAGATCGTCGCCGACTTTCACCATCTGCTGACGGTTCAGGGCGGACTCCTCTGCAGTCGATCCGTATT
>JBALTK010000139.1:0-10995 GCA_036964385.1 Sulfitobacter sp.
GACCTTGGTGAATGCGCTACTGGCGCATTGCGGGGATGACCTGTCCGGCGTGGGCGGCATGAAGCGTCCCGGCATTGTGCACCGGATTGATAAAGAGACGAGCGGCCTGCTGGTCGTGGCGAAATCGGATGCGGCGCATCACGGGCTGGCAAAGCAGTTCGAGGCGCATACAGTTGAGCGGTATTACCGGTGTTTGGTTTACGGTGTGCCTGATGCCAACGACCCGCGTCTGCGCGGGGTAAAGGGTGCGAATTTCGAGACGGGCAATATTTTGAAGCTCACGACGGGACTGGCGCGACACAAGACTGACCGTCAGCGCCAAGCAGTGCTGTTCAACGCAGGCCGCCATGCGGTTACGCGGGCGCGCACTGTGGCGCGGTTTGGCACGCCGCCTGTGCTGGCACTGATGGAATGCTGGCTCGAGACAGGTCGCACGCACCAGATTCGTGTGCATATGGCCCATGCTGGTCATGGCCTTGTGGGTGATCCGACCTATGGCGGTAAACGAAAGCTGGCGCGCGCGGCCTTGCCGGAGACCTTGGCCGATGCAGTCAAAGCGTTCCCGCGCCAAGCGCTGCATGCGGCTGTGTTGGGTTTTGTACATCCAGTGAGTGGGGAAGCGATGCGTTTTGAAGCGCCGTTGCCTGCCGATATGGCCGATCTGCTTTCTACGTTGGAGCCTGCGCGCGCCTAAGCCTGTTGCAAACTGCACAACTTGGTGAGCGGACGCGCGGAACGTATTTTGTTTACCCCCGTTGTGTAAGGGTTAGCAAAACGGAAGCACATCATCTTGTAACGGTGGGGTGCTAGACCCATATTGATGTTAAGCCCTGTTACATGGGTGCCAGGGAAAGGACGAATAACCATGGCCAACTATGCAAATCTGCCAGCGCCGACCCCAGAAGGTGGTCTAAACCGCTATATGCAGGAAATCCGGAAGTTCCCTCTGTTGGAGCCGGAAGAAGAATATATGCTCGCCAAGGCGTGGGTCGAGAAAGAAGATACTCAGGCGGCGCACCGTATGGTTACATCGCACCTGCGTTTGGCAGCAAAGATTGCCATGGGTTACCGTGGTTACGGTCTGCCTCAGGCAGAGGTGATTTCCGAAGCGAATGTCGGCCTGATGCAAGCGGTCAAACGCTTTGATCCCGAGAAGGGCTTTCGCCTTGCGACCTATGCCATGTGGTGGATCAGAGCATCCATTCAGGAATATATCCTGCGCTCATGGTCATTGGTAAAGCTTGGCACGACCTCAGGTCAGAAAAAACTGTTTTTCAACCTGCGTAAGGCCAAGAACAAGATTGGCGCGCTGGAAGAAGGCGATTTGCGCCCTGAAAACGTGACCACCATCGCGACCCAGTTGGGTGTGACCGAGAAAGAGGTCATTTCCATGAACCGCCGCATGTCGGGCGGGGATGCTTCGCTCAACGCGACTGTTGGGTCCGAGGGCGAAGGCACCATGCAGTGGCAGGATTGGTTAGAGGACGAGAGTGCCGACCAAGCGGGCGACTATGAGGCGCGCGATGAACTTGAGACCCGCCGTGAAATGCTGGCCGAAGCGATGGACGTTCTGAACGACCGCGAAAAAGACATCTTGATGCAGCGGCGCTTGTCCGATGAGACAATCACGCTTGAGGATCTGAGCACGCAGTACAAAGTAAGCCGCGAGCGGATCCGCCAGATTGAAGTGCGCGCGTTCGAGAAGATTCAGCAGCGAATGCAAGAACTGGCGTCTGAAAAGGGAATGGCTGTCGCGGAGTAAGTTTGCGACTTTCGTATTTGGAAAGCCGCTTCCGGTAACGGGAGCGGCTTTTTCGTTTGTGAAATGCTAGAACTCTGCCCGCGCAGTGGTTAGCGGAATGCCAGTGAATTTTGATTGACTGGAACAAAGTGGTAGGGCTGTCTGTTTGTTGTCGAGGAAGACAAGCAAGAGTATTAGGAGAAAGTTATGGCTGGCGGTTGGACGCGTGATGGCGCGGTAGCGGAGCAGATCGAAGCATCAATCAACGATGAGTTGGCGCGGCTTAAGTCGCGGCGCGGACCAGTTGGGGAAAGTGCGGTCTTGTGTGCGGAATGCGAAGAGCCAATTCCCCAAGCACGGCGCGAAGCACTACCGGGGGTCAAGCTGTGTATTGAGTGTGTACGGGCGCGCGACGCGGTGCATCAGAACCGCGGCGGGATCAACCGTCGCGGCTCAAAAGACAGTCAGTTAAAATAACCTGCTTAGCGTTTGGTGCAGGTGGCTTGTATCCGGTCGCTCGTCAGAGTGATTTTGCTGTCGGAGAGAAAGCGGACGTCCGTTACGTCAGCGCGGTTTTCAGAGACCATCTGGTTGGGCAGGGTGCGGGCCATACGGCGACCAATCGGCGTCTTTGAAATATCGTGACCGTTCGCCTTGAGCGACCGCGCGCGTGCGTGGTTGACATTTTCGCTCAGTTTTCTGTGGTCGCGGAACCAGCTTCCATTGAGGGCCAATGCCCCGTCGATGCGGCCAAGGCGGTCGCCCACTGCGATGTTGGCAAGGTGGTGGAACTGACCGCTTTGACGGTAGTCGAGCAGCATTCGGATCGCGAGGTTTCGCCCATCGCGACCTTCGCAGTCCCATTTTCCAACAAGCGATCTGGCGGATGCGGCGGTGCCGCTGGTGGCCAAAAGGCCTACAACTAAGAGAGTGCGGATCATGGGGAATTGCCTTATTTTGCGATATGGTTATCCGCAAATTTGGCGCTGAAATGGCTGATATGCCAAAGGTTATGTCCGCAAGATATTGTTTTTGAATGTATTTTCTCGGGAGGTCGACGGCCTGGAGAAAGCAGATGATGCGCTGGGGCCACCCGCACGTTGCCGTTGGCAAAGTGCGGGCTAAGGCCAAAGCTTATTCTTCCATGGCTTCCAGTTCGTCGATGAAGCCTGAAATCATGCTCAGCCCTTTGTCCCAGAACGCAGGATCGGATGCGTCGAGACCGAAGGGGGCCAGCAGCTCTTTGTGATGCTTGGAACCGCCTGCTTTGAGCATGTCGAAGTACTTTTCCTCAAAACCTTCGTGCCCCTCAGCGAAAACTGCATAGAGCGCGTTCACGAGGCCGTCGCCAAAGGCGTAGGCGTAGACGTAGAAGGGCGAGTGCACGAAGTGCGGGATGTAGGCCCAGAAGGTCTCGTAGCCGTCCATGAATTCGAATTCTGGCCCAAGGCTCTCTGCTTGAACGCTCATCCACAGGGCGTTGATGTCGTCGGGGGTCAGCTCTCCACCACGGCGCGCGGCGTGGAGTTTGCACTCAAAGTCATAGAACGCGATCTGGCGAACGACCGTGTTGATCATATCCTCGACCTTACCTGCCAGCAGGACCTTACGCTCTGCGTTGGATTTGGCGTTCTCCAGCATCTTGCGGAAGGTTAGCATCTCACCAAAGACAGAAGCGGTTTCGGCCAGTGTTAGGGGGGTGGATGAAAGCATTTCGCCTTGTCCCGCTGCCAACACCTGATGCACGCCGTGGCCCAGTTCATGTGCAAGGGTCATCACGTCACGTGGTTTGCCCAGATAGTTGAGCATGACGTAAGGGTGCACATCCGTGACGGTAGGGTGGGCGAAGGCGCCGGGGGCTTTGCCAGGTTTTACGCCTGCGTCGATCCAGCCATCGGTGAAGAACGGCTTTGCCAACTCGCCCATGCGCGGATCAAATGCTGTATAGGCATCCATGACCATTTTCTCGGCTGTGGGCCAATCGACGATCTTGGGATCTTCCATGGGCAGGGGTGCGTTGCGGTCCCAGACCTGCATGGTGTCGAGTCCGAGCCATTTCTTTTTCAACGCGTAGTAGCGGTGGGAGAGTTTGGGATAGGCTTTGACGACTGCGTCGCGCAGAGCTTCGACAACTTCAGGCTCAACATGGTTGCTGAGGTGGCGACCCGTTTGGGCCGTTTCCATCCCGCGCCAGCGGTCGACAATCTCTTTTTCCTTGGCTTGGGTGTTGTGCACACGCGCAAAGGTTTTCACATTCTCGCTGAACACATCGGCAAGCTCGCGCGCGCCAGCTTCGCGGGTGGCGCGGTCAGGGTCGGTCAGCAGGTTGAGTGTACCTTCAATGCCCAGCGTTTCGCCATCTACGTCGAATTTGAGGCCTGCAATGGTCTCGTCGAACAGGCGTTCCCATGCATCGCCCACCACGCCCATATCGTGAAGGAATTTCTCCATCTCGTCGCTGAGCTGGTAGGGCTTCATGGCGCGAATACGCTCGAAAATCGGAGTGTAGCGAGCGAGGTCGGCGTTCTGGCCCAGTAGGGCGTCAAGATGCGCGTCCTCAAGTGTGTTCAGTTCCAGCGTGAAAAAGACCAGCGGCGTGGTGAAGTTGGTGATCTTTTCCTGCATGTCGGACATGAATTTCGCGCGGCCCGAATCCGTCGTGAGCTGGTAATAGCGCAGACCTGCGTAGGACATGATGCGGCCTGCGATCTGGTTGATCTTCTCGTTGCGCAGCACACAGTCAAGTAGACCTGCGGCGTCGAGCGTGCCTAGCTTACCTTCAAAATCGGCAGCAAAGTTGGCGCATGATTGCTCCAACCAATCCAGATCACGCTTAAGCTCTGGGGCATCCTCGGCAGTGTATAGGTCATCGAGGTTCCATTCGGGCAGATTACCGAAGGAAGGTTTGCCGCCAGAGGCATTTGCATCGCGTACAGGGAATGGCAGAGTAAACATGGAAAATCCTTTGATCGTTTGATGCATAGGTAAGGACGCAGGCGGACAGGGGCAAGACGTCAGCGGCAAGCTTATCCGTAAAGGCGCAGCATTTCGTTTAGATCGTCGAGTGTGTTGGCCTCGGAGAGTGGTTTGTCGTGGCGCCAGCGCAGCATGCGCGGAAAGCGCAGGGCGACTCCGGACTTGTGGCGCGGTGACGCCTGGATGCCTTCAAAGGCGATTTCAAAGACATGGTGCGGGGTGACTTGGCGCACTGGGCCAAAGCGCTGCAAGGTGTTCTTGCGGACCCACGCGGTGATTTGGCGAAACTCTTTGTCGGTCAGACCAGAGTAGGCTTTGGTAAAGGGGACCAAGGCATCACCGTCGCGAACCGCAAAGGTGTAATCGGTGAACATATTGGCGCGGCGGCCTGAGCCTGCTTGAGCATAGATCATCACAGCGTCGATGGTGAGCGGGGCGAGCTTCCACTTCCACCAGTCGCCCTTTTTGCGGCCAGCGAGATATGGACTGTCGGCACGCTTGAGCATCAACCCTTCGGCATGGGCATCGCGGGCCGCATCGCGGTAGCCGTGCAGATCGCGCGGACCTTCAAACGGGAGTTGAGGCGAGAGTTTGACGGGAGCGTCATCGGGCAAGCCGGCGCAGGCAGTTTCAAGTGTGGCGCGGCGGTCCTTGAAAGGGAGGTGCCGTATGTCCTCGCCCTGCCATTCGAGCAGGTCATAGGCGTGCAGCACCACGGGGGCATCTTTGAGCAGCTTCTTGGGGACAGTTTTGCGTCCAATGCGGGGCTGGAGCGTGTTAAAGCTGGCGGGAAACTCTTCGCCTTCGTGCCAGACGAGTAATTCGCCGTCGAGAACGGTGCCGTCTGGCAGGTAATCCACAGCGCGGGCAAGTTCGGGAAAGCGGTCGGTCATCAACTCCTCGCCGCGCGACCAGACAAAGTGTTCGCCGCCGCGCAGGATAAGCTGACCACGGATGCCGTCCCATTTCCATTCGGCGCGCCAGTCGGTCGGGGTCTCAAGGCTTTCAGGGCCGCCCTCGAGTGCGTAAGCGAGGTAGAAGGGATAAGGGCGTGAGGCGTCTGCGCTCGCGTCCTGCGCTTCGATCAGGGCGTGCCATGTGGTGTCGTCAGGGTGCCAGTTGCCCATGAGGCGGTGGGCTAGCTCTGCCTCTTCGCGCTTGGTCGCGCGAGCAAGCGCGCGGGTCATGAGTTTCTGGCTCACACCCACACGCATGCCGCCTGTGATCAACTTGTTGAAGATGAAACGCTCGGTCCCGCCAAGGCGCGACCATGCATCGAGAACGAAGGCTTTCTTTGTCTCGTCATCTGCTTTGTAGACCTCACGTAAATCGGTGATCCATTGCGACAGGGAGCGGTTGTCGGTTGTCTGGTTCGGAGGCAGGACGAGGGCGATTGTTTCGGCCAAATCACCGACGATGGGGTAGCATTCCTCGAAGAGCCATAAGGGGATTCCTGCAACTTCTGCGCCCCATTCGCGCAGGCGTGTCGTCGTCACTGCGCGCTTGGGGCGGCGGCCTGAAAATAAGGCAATGGTCCAGAGCTTATCGATGTCGTCTGCAGCTTTAAAGTATTCGGATAACGCGTTGACTTTAATAGTGGTTTTTGTGCTTTGGTCAATGGCGGTAAAAAGGGCGGCGAAGGCTTTCATGCGGCATCCTCGCTATCATCGGATGTATCCAAGTTCTCGCCTTCGAACTGGGTTGGAACTACTTGCGCATTATAACCTTTCTCATTGAGGTATCGCATGAAGATGTCTGTGTAACCATGTGTTACATATATATTTTCAGCCTCAGTATTCTTGATCGCCCAAAGCAACCCCGCCCAATCGGCATGATCGGAGATGACAAAGCCCCGATCGCCAGCGCGCCGCCTGCGTACGCCGCGCATTGCCATCCAGCCAGAAGCAAATCCGCTCTCTTGGGGACCAAACTTCTTAGCCCATGCTGAGCCTAGTGCAGAGGGTGGTGCGATGACCATAGCGCCTGCATGTGTCTTGGCTGATACGTCCTTGTTGGCCAGCACAGTTTCGGGCAGCGTGATGCCTTGGGCGCGCATGACCTTGTTGGTGTTCTCGATGGCTGTGTGGCAGAGGATCGGACCAAGGGACGGGTCGAGCATGGACATGAGCCGCTGTGCCTTGCCCAGCGAGTAGGCACCGAGGATAGCAGTTTTGCCGTTCTCAATGCAGCTGCGCCACCAGTCATTCAGTTGGGCTGCGACAACCTCCTGAGCCTCCCAGCGGAAAACGGGTAAGCCAAAGGTGCTTTCGGTAATGAAGTGGTGGCAGCGGACGGGTTCAAACGGAGTGGACAGGCCGTCGTCGATGACTTTGTAGTCGCCGGATGCGACCCAGACCTCACCGCCAACTTCGACGCGGATTTGGGCAGAGCCGGGGACGTGGCCTGCAGGGTGAAAGGAGACTGTTGCGCCGCCAATCACGCGCTGTTCGCCGTACGCAATGCCCTCGGCGGTGATTTCGCCCAAGCGGTGGCGCATGACGGGCAGCGCCTCATGGGTGGCCAGATAGGACCCCATGCCCCAGCGGGAGTGATCGGCGTGCCCATGGGTTATGAGCGCGCGATCCACACGGCGCCACGGGTCGATGTAGAAATCGCCAGCAGGGCAGTAGATGCCATCAGGGGTGAAAGTGAGGATGGGTTCTTTGCTCATGCCCATTACTTAGGCGGCAGAACGCGCAGGGCCAGTACTAGCCTGTGGTGGTGTTCAAAAATAGATGTGCGATTTCATCGAATATCGGCGTGCGTAGGCTGGATTGCTCCATCAGTACCTCATGCTCGCCGCCTTCAACGCGGCGCAGCTGACCACCTTTCCAGCCCTCCATCCGATCCTCGATGCGGGGTACATCGACGATCCGCTCGTTTGTGCCAACATAGGTGATGCAGGTGAGGCTGGGCGCGGCGCGTTGGGCCAGATGTTTAGTTTCGGCCAATGCCTCGCGCAGCCAGATATAGCTGGGGCCACCAAGCTGTAGCTCGGGGTGTGCGATGAACTGGTCACGCATCATGTCGTACATTTCTGTGTCCGTTGTTAGCATGTTATCTTCAAACGGAGCGGTCAGCGGGTAGGGCGTGGTCGTGGAGCCAAGGGGCAGTCGGTGCCCTTGGTTGAACTTTGGCATCCAAGTGCTGAGCAGTTTTGCAGGCAGGCGCATGTGCGGAGCGATTTGAATGCCCCACATGGGCGCCGAGAACGCCACAGCCTGAACCGCCAGCCCTTCCATTACGGCGCGCAAGCCGATGCTGCCGCCCATGGAGTGTGCGACAAGGAAATAGGGGCGGGGGAGATTGAGCCCGCGGGCGGCGCGCATCATCGCCGCGACGTCTTTTTGATAGTCGGGAAAGTGATCGACATGCCCGATCAGTGGATCATCAAGCATCCGGTCGGCAAGGCCCTGACCGCGCCAGTCAATCGCGATAGAAGAAAGGCCCCGCGCCGCAAATTCAGCAGCGGCAGGACCATATTTTTCGACATATTCAGTGCGGCCCGGAAAGATCAGGACCGTACCTTTTGATCCGTCAACGTTCCATACGCCCAGCCTGATCCGTTTGCCGTCAGATGTTTCGGCCCAATATGCCTGTGCCGGATCTGGTCCAGGTTGGATATCGGTGAATAGCGGGGCGGGCGTAAGGTTCATTGATTTGGATCAGTTAGGCCAGCGCAGAGGCGAGCTTCATCGCCATGCCCATGTCGCCGTCTACCTTGAGTTTTCCTGTCATAAAGGCGGAAGTCGGGTTCGTATCGCCGCTCATGATGCCCTGAAATGTCTCCGGGTCTGCGCTCAGGGTCACGTCTGCTTCTTCATCGCCTGCGTGAACGTCAGTATCGTTCACCATGACGCAGCCTTCGCCTTCGATCTCGAACTTGACTGTGCCGCCGATTTCAACGCCGTCCATCTTTGCAGATAGTACTTTTACAGCTTCGTTGATCATGTCGCTCATTATTTAGCCCTTTTTTGGCAAATGGTGGCGGACACACTGGAAATCGGCCCCCCACCTGTTACATTCACTTTTGTTATGGTCAGATACATCGTCAACCTCAAACATACCGTTACGGCACTTGGATGTGCTGTGTTGCTGTGTGGCCCCGCATATGGGCAGCAAAGCTCGAAGATTGCCGAATTGTTGGAGGCATTGCGCACTGCACCTATGGATCAAGCACAATCCGCTGAGCGCAATGTGCAGCGCGAATGGTCCAAATCCGGCTCTGCGGCCATGGATTTGCTGCTGAAGCGGGGACGGGACGCGATGGCTGTGGGAGAATACTCCGTAGCGATTGATCACCTGACTGCGCTGACGGACCATGCGCCGGATTTTGCCGAAGGGTTCCATGCGCGGGCTACGGCTTATTATCGCGCAGACCTTTATGGTCCTGCGATTGCCGATCTTGAGACGGCTTTGGCGCTCAATCCTGATAATTTTAACGCCATATTCGGCCTCGGGGTTCTGCTTGAGGAGTTGGGCGACAGCCGCCGTGCTGCCGAACTGTACCGCCGTGTGTTGGCGTTGAACCCGCATCACCAGAACGCCGACAAGGCGCTTGAGCAGCTGAAATCTGAAGGCATCGGGCGTACGCTCTAACCCAAGTTAGGAATTTGCGGTGAACACGCAAGGCAGGGTTGTGGCCGTTCTGGGCCCCACCAATACCGGAAAAACGACTTACGCGATTGAGCGGATGCTGGGGCACCGGACGGGGATCATTGGTCTGCCGCTGCGCCTGCTTGCCCGTGAGGTGTATGACCGGATCGTTGCTGTTCGCGGGCCTTCGGTCGTCGCGTTGGTCACTGGCGAGGAGCGGATTGTACCTCCGCGGGCGCAATATTGGGTCTGTACTGTCGAGGCGATGCCTGACGGAATGGGCGCTGATTTTGTCGCGATTGACGAGATACAGTTGTGCGCCGACCCTGAGCGGGGGCATGTTTTCACAGACCGCCTTTTGCGGTCACGTGGCCTGCACGAGACGCTGTTTATGGGGTCAGACACCATGCGCGGCACCATTGCAGAGTTGGTGCCGGAGGCACAGTTCGTGCGCCGTGAGCGGATGTCCGAATTAACCTATTCAGGTCAGAAAAAGATAAGCCGGATGCGCCCACGCAGTGCTATTGTCGGGTTTTCGGTTGAGCATGTATATGCCATCGCAGAGTTAATCCGTCGCCAAAAGGGCGGTGCTGCTGTTGTAATGGGCTCACTCAGCCCGCGAACGCGCAATGCGCAGGTTGATATGTACCAAAATGGAGAGGTTGATTATCTGGTGGCTACGGATGCCATCGGAATGGGCCTTAATCTCGATGTGGACCATGTGGCGTTCAGTAGCCTGACCAAGTTTGACGGGCGGCGGATGCGGCCCCTTGCACCCAATGAACTGGCCCAGATCGCGGGCCGTGCGGGCCGTGGCATGAAGAACGGGACATTCGGGGTTACTGGCGATGTGCATCCTCTGGATGAGGGGGTAGCGCAGGCGATCATGGACCACCGGTTCACACCGCAGAACAAGATCAACTGGCGCAATCCGCATTTGCAGTTCGGCACCATCGCCGCGTTGGTCAAATCGCTAGAGGTCGGGCCAGATCACGAACGTTTGGTTAAAGCGCGCGAGGCTGATGACCTGCGGGTGCTGAAATATCTGGGCGAGGATGCGGAGATTGCGGCGCGCTGCACCGATGGGCCGTCAGTTAAGTTGCTTTGGGATGTCTGCCGTATTCCCGATTTCCGTTCCATTAGTCATGCAGAGCATGCAAACCTGCTGGAGCATATCTATAACCACTTGCACCAGCGTGGCAGCATCCCTGACGACTGGCTTGCGCGACAAATAAAACGGATTGATCGAACCGATGGCGACATTGATGCGTTGTCTAAACGATTGGCGTTTATTCGCACATGGACATACGTCACTCAGCGCAAAGGATGGACAAATGACGAAACCCATTGGCGCGGAGAGGCACGTGTCGTAGAAGACAGACTGTCGGATGCGTTACACGAGCGCCTGACCCAAAGATTTGTAGATCGGCGCACATCTGTTTTGTTGCGGCGGCTAGGACAGAAGGAAGCCATGGTGGCCGAAGTAAATAACGAGACCGGTGAAGTGACCGTTGAAGGCGAATTTGTAGGCAAGCTGGACGGTTTCCGTTTCCGCGCAGACAAGGGCGCCGGCACGGCAGAGAATAAAACGATCAAAACGGCGGCGCTTCAGGCGCTGGCCCCGCAGTTCCATTTGCGTGCTGATCGTTTCTATAACGCGCCCGATACAGAGATTGATTTCA
>JBALTK010000140.1:0-10876 GCA_036964385.1 Sulfitobacter sp.
GCGCGAGATAGAGGCGCGGGCGGATGCCGCATTGGTTGCGTTCGGAAAGTTGTTTTAACTAAGGAGTGGGCAACAAAAAAGGGCGCCCCAGAAGGGGACGCCCGCAAAGGTTCAACCATGAGCCGCGTTACTTGTTCATGCGGTTCTCGATCAGATCATCCACAACGGATGGATCGGCCAGCGTGGACGTGTCGCCCAGCGTTGTGTGATCATTCTCGGCAATCTTGCGCAGGATGCGGCGCATGATTTTGCCGGAGCGTGTTTTTGGCAGGCCCGGCGACCATTGAATCAGGTCGGGAGAAGCAATGGGGCCAATCTCGGTACGGACCCAGTTGCGCAACTCAGTGCGCAAGTCGTCGGTATATTCTTCGCCTTCCATCAGGGTCACGTAGCAGTAGATGCCTTGGCCCTTGATTTCGTGAGGGTATCCGACAACGGCAGCTTCGGCCACTTTCGGATGGGCCACCAAGGCAGATTCAACCTCTGCCGTGCCCATGCGGTGACCCGATACGTTGATCACATCATCGACGCGTCCCGTGATCCAGTAATCGCCATCTGCATCACGTTTACAGCCGTCACCAGTAAAGTAATAGCCGGGGTAGTCGGAGAAGTAGGTCTTCTCGAACCGCTCATGATCGCCCCAAACGGTGCGCATCTGTCCAGGCCAGCTGTTTGCGATGCACAGCACGCCCTCAACGGGATTACCCTGAAGCTCCTCGGCGGTTGTCGGTTCCAGCACAACAGGTTTGATACCAAAGAATGGCTTCATCGCCGAGCCGGGTTTCATCGCGTGCGCTCCGGGCAGAGGCGTCATCAAATGGCCACCTGTTTCGGTCTGCCACCATGTGTCCACGATGGGGCAGGTGCCGCCACCGATGACTTCATTGTACCAATTCCACGCTTCGGGATTGATCGGCTCCCCCACGGTACCAAGAATACGCAGGCTGCTCAGATCGGAATTTTTTACAAAATCGTCGCCTTTGGCCATCAATGCACGGATCGCTGTTGGTGCGGTGTAAAACTGGTTTACCTTATGCTTTTCGCAAATCTGCCAGAACCGGCTCGCGTCGGGATATGTCGGTACGCCTTCGAACATCACGGTTGTTGCACCGTTGGCCAGAGGTCCGTAAACAATATAGCTGTGTCCCGTGACCCAGCCCACGTCAGCAGTACACCAGAAGATATCGCCGTCTTTATAGTCGAACGTCATTTCATGGGTCATGGCCGCATAGACCAGATAGCCTGCTGTAGAATGAACAACGCCTTTTGGCTGACCTGTCGAGCCTGATGTGTAGAGGACAAACAGCGGATCTTCGGCGTTCATCGGCTCGACTGGGCAGGTATCTGCGGCTTCACTCGCCAGCGCGTTGTAGTCAAAATCGCGACCTTCAGTCCAAGTCGTCTGACCACCAGTGCGTTTGACCACAAGGCATTTCACCGAGTCTTTGCAGTGCAGCAGCGCCTGATCAGCATTGGTTTTCAACGGGGTCGCACGACCACCGCGCGGGGCGTAATCGGCAGTGATCACAACCTTTGCCTCAGAGCCGTTGACGCGGGAGGCTAGAGCGTCGGGCGAGAAGCCTGCAAACACAATTGAGTGGATCGCACCGATGCGCGCACACGCCAGCATTGCATAAGCGGCCTCTGGGATCATCGGGAGATAGATGATGACGCGGTCGCCGCGCGAGACGCCCAGATCCTTGAGGATGTTGGCCATCTTGCACGTACCTGTATGCAGGTCTTTGTAAGTGATGTGCTTCGCGCCCTCGTCGGGGCTGTCTGGTTCCCAGATGATCGCCGTCTGGTCGCCGCGTGTCTCTAGGTGGCGGTCAATGCAGTTTGCGGCTACGTTCATCTGGCCATCTGCATACCAGTTGATCTTGACCTGTCCGAGGGTGAAGTCGACATCGGACACTTGGGTAAACGGCTTGATCCAGTCAACGCGCGCGCCTTGTTCACGCCAGAACCCGTCAGGATCATTGATCGAGGCCTCATACATCGACGTGTATTTCTCGGCGTTGACGTGTGCTGTGTCTGCCATCTGTTGGGACGGCGGATAGGTTTTTGCGGCTGTGCTGGACATGATGTTTCCTCCCGAATGCATGCCTGACAGGGCAGCGCGTCGTTGCGGGCCAACCTGCCGTGGTCGAGCGGATCATAACGCGCTTGCAGGGGAAGGAAACAAACAAGACACGTGTGCCACCTCCCGCTGTAAATAATTTACAGAATGTTGGCGGCGTGTGTAAATTTTTACGTTTAGGTGCTTTGAGCGGACGTATAATTTTCAGTGATGTTCCCAATGCTGTGTTTTGCTGTGCGGATTTTCACACAGGCACGGACCCAACATAGATGATTTCGGGGTGAGTGTGCGGCCTATATGGCTGATTTTCTTAATGAACTGCCTGAAACGCGGGCCACAGCGCAATATGTTATTGCAACCTGTCTGTCAGTGGGCTTTTGTACGGTACGCTGACTCTGGGGAACTCAAATCTTTGGGCTAGGCGACAATCGGACGGAAGGGTATTTGCCAGATGTGGCCCCCTTGATGATCCAAAAGAATTTGTACAACTGAATAAAACCATGGGGAGAACCACCAATGAAACTCAATAAATATATGTCAGGTGCTGCTGTTGCCGCACTCAGCTTTGCATTCGTGTCCGAAGCTGCCGCTACCGAATGGAACGTGTCCGTTTGGGGCAAACGCCGCGCCTTTACAGAGCATGTTGAAAAGCTGGCTGAGCTGGTCTCCGAGAAGACCAACGGCGAATTCACAATGAACGTAAGCTATGGCGGCCTGTCCAAGAACCGTGAAAACCTCGATGGTATTTCCATCGGCGCTTTCGAGATGGCGCAGTTCTGTGCTGGTTACCACCGCGACAAGAACCGTGTTGTGACGGTTCTTGAACTCCCATTTCTGGGCGTTGAAAACCTTGATCAAGAGCTGGCCGTATCTAAGGCTGTTTATGCCCACCCCGCTGCCACCGAAGAGATGGCACAGTGGAATGCAAAGTTGCTGATGACCTCACCTATGCCACAGTACAACCTTGTGGGCACAGGCGAAGCGCGGAAGACACTCGCTGATTTCGAAGGTATGCGCGTACGTGCCACAGGCGGTATTGGACAAGCATTCGAAGCTGTTGGTGCGGTTCCAACATCCGTGACGTCCTCCGAGGCATTCCAAGCGATGGAATCCGGCGTTGTCGACACGGTTGCATTCGCCCAGCACGCGCACCTTTCCTTTGGCACAATCAACGAAGCTGACTGGTGGACTGCAAACCTTAACCCGGGCACTGTGAACTGCCCTGTTGTGGTGAACATCGACGCCTATGAAAGCCTGTCGGACGCCGAGCGTGAAGCGCTTGATTCCTCCGTTGACGAAGCGCTGGATCACTACCTCGCCAACTACGGTGAGCTGCTCAAGCGTTGGGATGCCGTTCTTGAAGAGAAGGGCGTTGAAAAAGTCGAAATCGCACCAGAAGTTCTGGCCGAGTTCCGCTCGAAAGCTGCTGATCCAATCCGCGACAAGTGGATTGCTGACATGGAAGCCCAAGGCATCCCAGGTCAGGAACTCTATGATCTGGTGGTTAAAACACTTGCTGACGCGAAAAGCGGTAGCTGATCTGAGGGCAGGGGCGCATAAGTGCCTCTGACCACATTCACGCTGGCTGCGCGGTCCTGATCAACAGGCATCGCGCAGCCTTTTCAGTTTTTAGATTTGGGGGGCATGACTATGGCAGGTTCAGCCGCAGTGCTGGAAGATTCCAGCCTACTGAGCAAACTCGATCGTATGCTGCTGCCAGTCGAGCGTTTTTGCGCGCTCCTGAGCGGCCTTGCGATATTCTCACTAATGTTCTTGGCGGCTTACTCCGTCACAGCGCGCAAGTTCTTCGGCAGCCCGCTTATGGGGTATGTGGACTACATCGAAGCAGCGATGCCGATCATTGCGATCATGGGCGTATCGTTCGTCGCGCGCGATGGCACGCACATCCGCATGGACATGCTGGTGAATGCACTCAAAGGGCGCATCCTTTGGCTATTTGAGCTGATCTCGGTTCTGTTGATGCTCTTGCTGATTGTCGGCCTTACCTATGGTGCATGGGAACATTTCGACCGCTCGTTCGACTGTGCCCGCCCTTGGTGTTCACGCGACAGCTCGATTGACGTGAGCCTACCGATCTGGCCCAGTAAACTGGTCGTACCAGTTGCCTTTGGGGTACTGACCTTGCGCCTATTGTTGCAAGCGTGGGGCTATGGCCGTGCGCTGGTGTTGGGGTTGGAAAATCCCGTTGCCGTACCTCTATCGCTAACTGTTGCAGAGCAGGCGATGGCCGAAGCGAAAATTCTCGAAGGGGCTGACTGATGGAACCTATTGAAATTGGTATCTACGTCTCGGCTGGCATGCTTGTCATGGTATTGCTGGGCATGCGTGTCGCATTTGCGGCGGGTTTGGCAGGATATGTCGGGTTGGTCTGGTTGCGCTGGAACGGGTTCGATTACGACCCTGATCGCTTCTGGAAAGCGGTAGAGATCAGCACGAAGATTGCGGGCCTCACGCCGCATTCCAAAGTCTCTGCGCAGGTCCTTAGCCTTATCCCTGTGTTTATCATGATCGGCTATCTGGCTTATTACGCAAAGCTAACGACGGCCTTGTTCGAAGCCTGTAAGCGCTGGTTCGCTTGGGTGCCAGGTGGTTTGGCTGTTTCTACTGTCTTTGCCACGGCTGGTTTTGCGGCTGTATCTGGTGCGTCTGTTGCCACGGCGGCGGTGTTTGCCCGTATCGCGATCCCCGAAATGCTCAAGATCGGTTATAACAAGCAGTTCGCAGCAGGTGTCGTCGCCGCTGGTGGCACGCTCGCGTCGCTTATCCCGCCCTCTGCGATCCTTGTGATCTATGCGATCATCGTTGAGCAGGACGTAGGGATGCTGCTGCTTGCAGGTTTCATCCCTGGTGTGTTCTCTGCCATCGTCTATGCCGCGCTGATCATCGGTATTGCTGTAATATGGAAAAACGTTGGTCCTCCAGTGACAGGCTTTACGTGGAAGCAACGGTTTGAAAGCTTGCCACCTGCATTGCCCATCGTCGCTGTGGTCGTGATTATCATCTTCTTCGTCTACAATCCGTTCGGTGACGCATGGGGTACCCCGACCGAAGGCGGCGCAGTAGGTGCTTTTATCGTGTTCTTGATGGCGCTTTACCGCGGTATGCGCTGGGGGCAGCTTAAGGAAGCTCTGCTAGAGACAGCTAAACTCACGGTGATGATCTTTACCATCATTTGGGGTGTTCTGATCTATGTACGGTTCTTGGGTTTTGCGGAACTGCCGGATGCGTTCTCCCAATGGATAACCTCACTGGAAACGGCGCCGATTGTGATCCTGATTTGTATCCTACTGGCCTATGCAGTGCTCGGGATGTTCATGGATGCAATCGGAATGCTACTGTTGACGCTGCCTGTTGTTTATCCTGCCGTCATGGCGCTGAATGGCGGCGAAACTGTTGCCGCAGCAGACAGTGCTTTCGGCATGTCTGGTCCGATGTGTGCAATCTGGTTCGGGATACTCGTGGTCAAGATGGCAGAGTTTTGTCTGATCACACCGCCGATTGGCCTCAACTGTTTCGTTGTGGCAGGTGTGCGCGATGACCTGACGGTTCAGGACGTTTTCAAAGGTGTGATGCCCTTCTTCCTTGCGGATGCCGTAACGATTGCTTTGCTTGTGGCATTCCCTGCGATTGTTCTTTGGCTTCCGACGCTGGCGACGCAATAAAGACTATGCGCTGCCCTAAGGGGCGGCGCATGACCCATTCTTGAGAGCCTGCCATGTTCCGCTTTATCCACACTTCTGACCTGCATTTGGGCAAGCCGTTTGGCCGCCACAGCGAGGATGTGCGCGGAAGACTGCGCCAAGCGCGTCATGGCGTGTTGGACCGTTTGGCCGCCGCCGCGCGCGTGCAGGGGGCGGGTACTATCCTGCTTGCAGGCGATACCTTTGATCAGGAGACGCCTGCACCTACGATCACGCGTCAAGCGCTCAATGCTATGCGACAAGCTGAGGATGTGACTTGGGTGCTCATGCCGGGCAATCATGACAGTCTCGCGGCAACAGAGCTTTGGCAGACGATCGCACGCGATAAACCTGAAAATGTGATCTTGGTTCTGACGTCCGAGCCTTTGGCGCTTGAGGGCGCACATTTGCTACCCGCGCCCTGCACAACACGCAATCCTGGTCGGGACCTCACAGTGGACATGGCTCAAGCTACGCCAGAGGGGGCTTTGCGCATCGGGCTGGGACACGGAGGCATTCAGGACTTCGCGAGCCTTGGATCTATGGCTGCTGAGGGACCGAGCGGCACCATCGCACCAGACCGTGCCGCCTTGGCTGGTCTCGACTACCTTGGCCTCGGCGACTGGCACGGCCAGATCAGGGTGAGTGGTAATACGTGGTACTCAGGTACGCCGGAGCCTGACAGCTTTAAACATCCGCACAGCGGTACAGCGTTGTCAGTCTCGGTTAAGGCAGCAGGTGCTACACCTGATGTAATTTCTGTTCCTGTTGGTGAAATCAACTGGCTGCGCGTTCCGCTTGAGTTGACGCCTGAGGACGATTGCGCCGCATTGATCGCAGATCGTTTGCCTGCATTGGTCGCGCGGCGCGATACTCTTTTGCATGTCGCGGCACAGGGGCGTTTGGGCGTCCAGCAGATGCAGCAGTTAACCGCAGCTCTTTCGCACGCGGCACCTGACTTTTTGAATCTGACCCAAGACCTTGACGCTGTACGGTTGGCCCACGATGCTGCCGACCTTGAGGCGATTGATCCGTCGGGCGGTGCCTTGCGTCAAGCCGCCGAGGCGCTTGCGGCCTCTGCGCAGGACGCGGATCTTTCTGCTGCGGACAGGCGGGTGGCTGCCACAGCGCTGTCGCAGTTGTTTTCCTTTGTCGCGGAGCAGGACGCATGAAGCTGCGCAGCATCTCTCTCACGAATGTGCGTAAATTCGCAGGGCAGACCGCCACTATCAGCGGCATTAGTGATGGTGTGAGTGTCGTGGCGCAGGCCAATGAGTTTGGCAAGTCCACCTTCTTCGACGCGCTGCATGCGCTGTTTTTTCTCAAATACGGGTCGACCACACGAGAGGTGAAGGCCTTGCAACCACGGACGGGTGGAGCCGTGCGGGTAAGCGCCGAGCTTGAACTGCCCAGCGGCCGCTTTACCCTTGAGAAGACGTTCCTCGCGCAAAAACGCGCATCGGTGAAAGACGCCAGTGGCAATCTGATTGCTCTGGATGATGAAGCTGAGGCGTGGATCGCCAAACTAATGGGCAGTGGCCTTGAGGGACCTGCGGGATTGTTGTGGGTGCGGCAGGGGATTACGGCACTGGAGCCGACGGGTAGTTCGAAAGCTGAGAAAGACACGCTATTGGGCGCGCGGCGCAATTTGCTGTCCTCGGTTGCGGGCGAAATCGATATGATCACCGGTGGCCGCCGCATGGACCGCGTTATTGCAGCAGCGACACAAGCGTTAGGGCGACTGGCAACAGCGACGGGTAAGCCGGTCGTTAAGGGACCGTGGAAAGATGCAGAGCTTGAGGCGGAAGCCCATGCCGCGCGCCACGCTGAGCTGGACCATGCATGTCGCGAATTATCCGATGCGCTGATGCAGCGGCGCGAAGTCGCTGCGAGGTTGACGGCATTGGAAGCGCCTGGTGCGCAGGACGCCTTGGGCATTTCGTTGGAGCAGGCGCAGAAGGTCTATGATGCCGCACAGGCCCACGCAGATAAGTTGGGTCAGGCAGAAGCACAGGCTGCTCTGCGACAGTTAGAGCTGGAGGCTGCAGAGAATACCTTGGACGGTCTTCTGCACGCTGCGAAAAGCTTTGAAACCGCGTGTGGCGCTTTGCAGGCGGCGACTGTTTTACGAGATCAGACCAAACACGAGGCAACCTCGGCGCAGGAGGCGACAGATGCGGCGCAAGCGGTATTGGCCAAGGCGTCCACTGACCTGAAACGCGCGACCGATGCAAAGGAAGCAGCGCAGCAAGATGCCTTGCGCCGCAATGCCGCCGAAAAGCATGACCAGCTTGCCATGCTGCTGGTGCAGATTGAAGAAAAACGCAGCGCGTTGGACAAAGCCGAGGCTGCATTGGCGACGCTGAAGGTCACGCCGCAAGCGCTCGACCTGATAGAGAAGACCCACGCGGAACATCAGCGTGCACAAGCAGAAGCCTCGGCAGGGGGGGTGCAGATGCAGCTTTCTTATGTGGGTGAGGGCCGGATATCTGCAGACGGTACGGCGCTTGAACAAGGTGCCCACGCGATCACGGATCGTCAGGTTTTTGAGATTGAAGGCGTTGGTCGGATGACGATCGATCCAGGGGCGGCCAAAATTGATTTGGCTGCTGTCGAAGCGGCACAATCTAAGGCCCGAGCAGCACTGAGCGCAGTCGGGGCGGCGGATATCGCAGGCGCTCGCGGTGCTGCGGCCAAGCGGACGGAAGTCAGTGCGGAAGTTGCGTTGCTGGGCGGTGTGATCAAAACCCTTGCACCTGATGGGATCGCGCCCGTGCAGGCGGGTTTGGCACAGGCAAAAGCAGCACTGGAAACGTTAAGTGCAGGGGACGCACAACTCCATGAGGATGCTGCGACCCTGAGCCGTAATCTGGATGAAGCGCGGGATGCAGAGCAGACCGCACGTCGCCAGTATGAGGCCGCTCGCGATGAGCGTGACATAGCGCGCGACGCCTTTGCGGGTGCGGCTGTTGGATTTGAGGCGGCGCAGACAGGCTTTGATGCGGCGTCGGTTGCCTATGGTGATGTGGAAGGTTTTGCAGCGCGACAAGCGGAGGCCGCGCGTGTGCATTCATCGGCAAAGGTCACTGCTGAGGATGCAAAAGCGGCCACGGAGACATTGCGCAATGCGGCACCCGATCTGATTACAGCGCAGGCCGACCTTGCCCGTGCCAAAAGCGCGGCAGAGAACATGCGCTCCGAGCGTGAGCAGTTGCGCACCCGCAGCGCTGACCTAAGTGCGACCATTCGTGCGCGCGCAGAGGATGGCGTGGAGGAAAAGCGCGATGAGGCGGCAGGCCTGATGCAAAGTGCGCAAGAGCGGGCCGCACGGTTTGCTCATGAGGCGGCGGGGCTGACGCTTCTGGTTGACGCATTGCGGGCCAAACGCGGTGCTGCGCAGGAAGCCTATTTTGGACCCGTACAGCAAGAACTCGCGCCATTATTAGCACTTTTGCACGAGGATGCCGCACTTAGCTTTGATCCGGCTTCCATGCTTCCGCAAGGGTTGGAGCGCGGGGGGGCGCAAGAGGATATGGAGATGCTCAGTGGTGGCACCCAAGAGCAGATAGCAATCCTGACCCGTCTTGCTTTTGCGCGGCTGTTTGCCCGTCAGGGTAAGCCGATGCCGATCATTCTGGACGACGCACTTGTCTATTCCGATGACAGTCGGATCATGTCGATGTTTACAGCATTGCATCGTGTCGCGGCGGATCAGCAAGTGATTGTCTTTTCCTGTCGTCAAATGGCATTTGCCAGTTTGGGCGGGGCGCGACCTGCTGTCGAAATCGTGCAGGACATTTGATTTAGGGGGATGCTATGCTGATGTTGGACGGTTACTCGAAAGGGCGTGTCATGGAGTGGAGCAAACAAGCTGCTGGTCTCTTTAGCGCTCTTGCGCTTTGCACAGGCTTGCTCGGAGGCGCTCCGGCTGATGCACAGTCAGCGGCTGAATGTGTGGACCCTCAAGCGCAACAACTCATGAACGCCTGCGCAGCAAAAGAATATGCCGAGGCAGACGTTGCGCTGAATCTGGCATGGGGTTCTGCGAAATCATTTGCCGATGCTATCGGGCAGGGCAAAGCGCTGCTTAAGGCACAACGCGCATGGCTCACGTACCGCGATGCAGCTTGTGCGGTGCATGCAAGCCCGTATGAGGGCGGATCGCTTCAGCCATTGATCAGCGCCAATTGCCTCAGCCGCATCACAAAAGAGCGCACAGTCATGCTGCTGGAATTTAACGCTTACTAAGGCAGTGCCTCGTGCGTTGTTGTGAGCGATGCAGCACCAAGCTATCGTGATAACCAAATGCAGGAATTGAAAAGAGGCCGCACATGCACAGAACTTTGGATGCCATCAAATCCACTATGGTACTGCCCGCGATTGCAGCACCGATGTTTTTGGTGTCGGGGCCGCAGACTGTCATCTCGGCCTGCAAAGCGGGTGTGATGGGATCATTTCCTGGCCCGAATGCGCGTACTGCCGAGGATCTACGCGATTGGTTGACCGAAATCACAACCAGCGTAACCGCAGATGATGCCCCGTGGGCGATGAACATGATCACCCATTCCAGCTATGGTCGCTTTGATGAGGAGCTTGCGCTGGTGGAGGAATTCAAGCCCGCCTTGGTCATTACAGCTCTGGGTGGCCCACACCGTGTGACGGATCAGGTGCATGGTTATGGCGGTATGGTGTTTGCTGATGTGACCTCCCCCAGCTTTGCGCGCAAGGCATTGGACAAGGGGGCGGATGGCTTGGTGCTTGTTTGCGCTGGGGCGGGCGGCCATACGGGTCAGTATGCTATGATACCGTTCATTGAAGAAGTGCGCAGCTTTTTCGATGGGCCGTTGATTGTGGGTGGTGGCATCGGAACGGGTAAAGCAATCCGCGCCGTCGAGAACCTTGGCGCGGACTTCGCCTATGTTGGAACACGGTTTCTGGCAGCGGATGAAACGATGATCCCGGATGCCTACCGCGAGATGGTCTGGCAGAGCCAGATGGAGGATCTCATCGCCTCCCGCGCTATTACAGGGGCATTGGGAAACTGGATGCGGGCAAGTGTCGAGGCTGCGGGGATCTCACTCGAGGATATGCAGAC
>JBALTK010000141.1:0-10828 GCA_036964385.1 Sulfitobacter sp.
CGTGGCCTCGACGCTGACGACAACCTTGGCCCCCGTCTCCAGATGATCACGACACAGCTCCAGCGCGTCGGAAAACAGCGTGACTTCATAGGCACCCGTGGTGTCAGACAACTGCGCAAAGGCAAAGCGGTTTCCACGCGCAGATTTCCGTTCCTGCCGTCCCGCAACAACACCCGCCAGCTTTGCCACCAATGGACCGCCGCGCGCTTTCTCGGTCAACTCGTCCAGCGTAATCACACCCTTACGCTTGAGCGGCCCCATGTAATCGTCAAGCGGATGCCCAGACAGATAGAACCCCACCGCCTTGAACTCTTCGGTCAACCGCTCCGCCGCGAGCCAGTCGTCAGACGGCATCATGCGCGGCTCGGGAAGATCGTCGCCCGCCTCACCAAAAAGCGACACCTGATTAGACGCCTTCTGCTCATGGATCGCGGCGGAATACGCCACCAGCGGATCAAGTGCGCCAAACACACGCCGCCGGTTCGCGTCCAAAACATCGAACGCACCAGAGCGCGCCAGCATTTCCAAGGGCCGCTTACCCACACGCTTGAGATCGACCCGCCGCGCCAGATCGAACAGCGTCGCAAACGGCTTCTCCACACCTTCAACTTTACGTCCTTCGGTGATCAACTTCATCGCCTCGACGCCCACGTTCTTGAGCGCGCCCAGCGCATAGACCAGCGCCCCGTCCACAACCTTAAACGTCGCATCGGAGCGATTCACACAGGGCGGCACCCACGGCAATTCCAATCGCTTGCGCACTTCTTCAAAGTACACGGCCAGCTTGTCAGTCAGGTGAATATCGCAGTTCATCACACCCGCCATAAACTCGACAGGGTGGTTCGCTTTGAGCCATGCAGTCTGGTACGAAACAACCGCATAAGCAGCCGCGTGGGATTTGTTGAAACCGTAGTTCGCGAATTTCTCCAGAAGGTCAAAAACCTCCTTGGCCTTTTTCTTATCAACGCCATTGGCCATGGCACCTTTTTCGAACTTGGGCCGCTCCTTCGCCATCTCTTCTGCGATTTTCTTACCCATCGCACGGCGCAACAGGTCGGCCCCGCCAAGGGAGTAGCCCCCCATGACCTGCGCGATCTGCATAACCTGTTCCTGATAAACGATAATACCCTGAGTTTCCTCAAGAATATGGTCAATCGAAGGATGCACAGACTCGCGCTCTTTCAGCCCGTTCTTCACCTCGCAATAGGTCGGGATGTTCTCCATCGGACCGGGACGGTAGAGCGCCACGAGGGCTACAATATCCTCGATACAGTTCGGCTTCATGCGCTTGAGCGCATCCATCATGCCACTGGATTCAACCTGAAACACCGCGACCGTCTTGGCCGCTGCATACAGTTTATAAGACGCCTCATCATCCAACGGAATGGTAGAGATATCGTCGAGCAACCCCTCTGGCGGCTCGAACAACTCCGTCCCGTCAGCGCTCAGGTGCAAATGCCGCCCCGAAGCTTTGATCTGGTCCACGGCGTTCTGGATCACGGTCAGGGTCTTCAGACCCAAAAAGTCAAATTTGACCAGCCCCGCCTGCTCTACCCACTTCATGTTGAACTGGGTTGCGGGCATGTCGGATCGCGGATCTTGATAGAGCGGCACCAACTCGTCGAGTGGTCTGTCGCCAATCACAACACCCGCAGCATGGGTCGACGCATTCCGCAGCAATCCTTCAACCTGCTGGCCGTAATCCAACAACCGCGCAACGATCTCCTCAGACCGCGCTTCCTCGCGCAGCCGAGGCTCATCCGCGAGGGCTTTCTCGATACTCACGGGCTTCACACCCTCAACGGGAATCATCTTGCTCAGACGGTCCACCTGCCCATACGGCATCTGTAAAACCCGCCCAATGTCACGCACTGCCGCCTTCGACAGCAAACCGCCAAAGGTGATGATCTGCCCCACTTTGTCGCGCCCGTACTTCCCTTGAACATAACGGATGACTTCCTCCCGTCGGTCCATGCAAAAGTCGATGTCAAAGTCGGGCATGGACACACGTTCAGGGTTCAAGAACCGCTCGAATAGTAGCGAATAGCGCAAAGGATCAAGGTCAGTAATCAACAGCGCATACGCGACCAAGCTGCCCGCACCAGAACCACGCCCTGGCCCCACGGGAATGCCCTGGTCCTTCGCCCAATGGATAAAGTCCGCAACGATCAGGAAGTAGCCCGGAAACCCCATCCCCTCAATAATGCCCAGCTCGAACTCCAGCCGCGCTTCATACTCCGCGACTTCAGCTGCGTGCGGGATAATTGCCAAACGCGCCTTCAACCCCGCCTCCGACTGACGGCGCAATTCGGCAACCTCATCGTCGGCAAATTTGGGCAAGATCGGATCTCGGCGATATGATTGAAACGCACAGCGTTTGGCAATCTCTACGGTATTCTCAATCGCTTCGGGCAGGTCCGCAAACAGCGTGACCATCTCGGCCTGAGACTTGAAATAATGCTGCGGGGTCAGACGGCGGCGGCCCTCTTGTTGGTCGACATAAGCCCCCTCAGAAATACAGATCAGCGCATCATGCGCTTCGTACATCTTGCTGTCAGGGAAATAGACGTCATTCGTGGCGACCAACGGAATGTCCATCGCATAAGCCATCTCGACAAATCCACGCTCGCTCAACTGCTCGGCCTCAAGCGCGCCATTCTCGTTCGGATGCCGTTGCAACTCGACATAAAGCCGATCCCCGAACGCATCCTTCAACGCACCCATCAAGGCCTCTGCCGCGGGCCGTTGGCCGTTCTGCAACAACAAGCCAACAGGCCCCATTGGCCCACCCGTCAGACAAATTACATCCTCCGAATGCGCGGCCAGTTCTGCCATTGTGACCTGAGGAACAGCGCCCCCTTTATCAAGGTACAAACAGGAATTGAGCTTCATCAGATGCTCATATCCCCGCTCGCTCTGCGCCAGCAGAACGACAGGCGCTGGTGGTCGCACCTTTTCACCGGGGGCGGCAGTCACATATTCCAGATCAACCTGACAGCCGATGATCGCCTGCACACCGGCACCCGACATCGCAACCGAGAACTCCAACGCCGCGAACATATTGTTCGTATCGGTCAGTGCCATCGCAGGCATGCCCGCCTTCGCGCACATATCAGGCAGCTTTTTCAGCCGCAGCGCCCCCTCCAACAAAGAGTATTCGGAATGCGTGCGCAGGTGAATGAATCGGGGGGAATTGCTCATGCGAACAGCTTAGTCCGCATCGTCAAAAGCCTCTACAGGGAAAACGAGGTATTGGGCCTACCAGCCGAACAAACTTCGCGTCATAGCCAAGAGGCCTACCGCTCAGCGTTAAGGCACTGCTGGTTGACCCCGTGACAACAAATGCAATCTAACCGATGAAAAATGCTAAATTTCCAGCATATTTGGGATACGTACCCCGTTCTATTCCACATATCGCCGCAAAACCCTTGCCATTTCCCAGCCCTCCGCCGTAGCCTGTCAACGCACTGCCTTCTACGCCGCATCGAAGTCAGATTGCTTGCACCCATGGTACCGCGGCGGGGTCACCCCCATGCAGATCACGTTTATGCTCAACGGCACCTCCGTCAGTTTGACGGAGCCAAACCCGACAACCACCCTCCTCGGCTGGCTCCGCGAAGAGCGCCACCTCACAGGTACAAAAGAGGGGTGCAACGAGGGCGATTGCGGCGCTTGCACTGTGATGGTCACCGATCACGCGGGTCACCATCCGCTCAACGCTTGCATCCTCTTTCTTCCGCAATTGCACGGCAAACACGTCACAACTGTTGAAGGTCTGCGCGCGCCCAACGGTTCCCTGCATCCTGTGCAGGACGCAATGATCACTCACCACGGTAGCCAATGCGGGTTCTGCACCCCGGGTTTCGTGATGAGCATGGCCACAGCGCACCTGAACGACGACACCGATCACGACACGACTCTGGCGGGAAACCTGTGCCGCTGCACCGGTTACGCCCCGATCATTCGTGCGGCAAAAGCGGCCGAAGGCCAGCCCGTTCCTGACCATCTAACCTCATTGCGCCCAACGCCTCCCGCGAACCCATCCCAAGTGAAAGACGACGGAACGCCGCAAAGCGCGGATGAGCTGGCAACGCTTTATGCCGCCAATCCCGACGCGACCCTGATCGCAGGGGCGACTGACGTTGGCCTCTGGGTCACCAAACAACTGCGCGACCTGAAAAAACCCATTTTTCTCAACCAATGCGCTGATCTGCACGGCATCACTGATGAGGGTACGCATTGGCGCATCGGCGCAATGACCACCATCGCGCAGGTCGAGCGCGCCCTCGCCCCGCATTTCCCCAGCCTGGGCAAAATGCTGCGCCGCTACGGGTCAAACCAAGTGCGCGCCGCCGCGACATTGGGCGGCAACATCGCCAACGGTTCTCCCATCGGTGACGGCAGCCCCGCGATGATCGCACTCGGCGCAACCATACACCTACGTATGGAAGGCGCCCGCAGAGAGATGCCGCTCGAAGACTTCTTCATCGCCTATGGCAAACAGGACCGCCAGCGCGGCGAATTCGTCGAGGCGATCACAGTTCCAAAGCAACCCGACACGCTCCACTGCACGAAAATCTCAAAGCGCTTTGACCAAGACATCTCTGCGGTCTGCGCGTGTCTCAACTTACCTATCCAAGACGGCATATTCGGCCAACCACGCCTCGCCTTTGGTGGCATGGCTGGCACACCCGCCCGCGCATCCCACGCCGAAGCAGCCCTTACAGGGCAGCCCGCCACTCTCGACACAATCCACGCGGCCATGTCTGCACTCGCGCAGGACTTTACGCCGATGTCAGACATGCGCGCTTCACAGGAATACCGGATGCAGGTCGCGCAAAACGCACTCCTACGCGCTTTCCACAGCGCGAATGGCACCCCCTCCGACCTGCATGAGGTGACATCATGAGCACTGGAAAACCCCTTCCACATGACACTGCTCATCTGCATGTCACGGGCACTGCGCGCTATGTGGATGACATCCCTACGCCTCATGGCACCCTTCATCTCGCCTTCGGCCTGAGTACCGTTGCGCGTGGTCAGATCACAAACATGACACTCGACCAAGTACGCGATGCAGCAAGCGTGATCGCCGTCCTCACAGCTGATGATTTGCCCTTCGCCAATGATGTCTCCCCTTCCAACCACGACGAGCCGCTGCTGGCTCTTGGCCACGTCCACTACATCGGTCAGCCATTGTTTATGGTCATCGCCACCAGCCACCTCGCCGCCCGAAAAGCGGTGCGATTGGCCGATGTACAGATCACCAAAGAAGCCCCAATCCTGACCATCGACGAAGCAATGGCCGCCAACAGCCGTTTTGAGGACGGTCCGCGCATTTACGCCAAAGGTGACCCCGAAGCGGCGCTACCCAAATCCAAGAACCGCCTGACCGGATCGCTTGAGATCGGCGGCCAAGAGCATTTCTATCTTGAGGGCCAAGCCGCCCTTGCCCTGCCAGGTGAAGACGGCGACATGCTGATCCACAGTTCAACCCAGCACCCCACCGAAATCCAGCACAAGGTCGCCGAGGCAATCGGTCTCCCGATGCATGCGGTGCGCGTGGAAATACGGCGCATGGGCGGCGGGTTCGGCGGAAAAGAGAGCCAAGGCAACGCATTAGCGGTCGCTTGCGCCATTGCAGCACGCCAAACTGGCAAGCCGTGCAAGATGCGCTATGACCGCGACGATGATATGATGATCACAGGAAAACGTCACGATTTCCGCGTGACCTATGACGCTGGGTTTGACGATACAGGCCGCATTACCGCCCTTGATTTCACCCACTATGCCCGCTGTGGCTGGGCGATGGACCTGTCGCTCCCCGTGGCGGATCGCGCCATGCTGCACGCGGACAACGCCTATCATCTGAACGACATCCGCATCACCTCCCACCGCCTCAAAACCAACACCCAAAGCGCCACGGCGTTTCGCGGGTTCGGCGGCCCCCAAGGGATCGTCGGGATCGAGCGCGTCATGGATCATATTGCCGCCCACCTAGGCCTCGACCCGCTCCAAGTGCGCCGCGTCAACTATTACAAAGACGGCGATACACAGCAAACGACCCCCTACCAACAGCCCGTCGCGGACTGTATTATCAACGCGCTAACCGACCGCCTCTGTGCCAGCGCCAACTACGCTGAGCGACGCAAAATCATCGCTGACTGGAACGTCAAAAATCCGATCCTCAAGCGCGGGATCGCTCTCACCCCTGTCAAATTCGGTATCTCCTTCACGCTCACCCACCTGAACCAAGCAGGCGCACTGGTGCATGTGTACCAAGACGGCTCGATCCACTTGAACCACGGCGGAACCGAGATGGGCCAAGGGCTGTTCCAGAAGGTCGCGCAGGTCGCCGCCGCCGAATTCGGCGTTCCGCTTGAGCAGATCAAGATCACCGCAACCGACACGGCAAAGGTGCCCAACACCTCCGCCACCGCGGCCAGTTCAGGAACCGACCTGAACGGCATGGCTGTGCTGAACGCATGTCAAACCATACGGAAGCGGATGGTTAATCACCTCGCCACTCTGCACAACTGCCCCGCCAACCAGATAAAGTTCAACAATGGTCAAGTCACGGCAGGCACACACACCCTGACCTTCGCCCAAGTCGCACAAAAAACCTACGAAGCCCGCATCAGCCTCTCCGCGACAGGTTTTTACAAAACCCCAGACATCAAATGGGACCGCATCAAAGGGGTAGGTCAGCCGTTCTTCTACTTCGCCTATGGCGCGGCAATCACCGAGGTCGTTATCGACACGCTCACAGGCGAAAACCGCATCTTGCGCACTGATATCCTCCACGATGCCGGCCAGTCCCTGAACCCCGCGCTGGATATCGGCCAGATTGAAGGCGGCTATGTCCAAGGTGCTGGATGGCTCACCACCGAAGAACTCGTCTGGGACGATAATGGCGCACTCAAAACCCACGCGCCCGCGACCTACAAAATCCCCGCCTGCTCCGACCGCCCTGATATTTTCAACGTGACGCTTTGGGACGAACCGAACCCCGCTCACACTATTTACCGCTCAAAAGCAGTGGGTGAACCACCCTTTATGCTGGGCATTTCCGCATGGTCCGCGCTGGCCGATGCAATCCAATCCTGCGGGCCGCGCTACGCCGACCTACAAACCCCCGCCACCGCAGAGGCCGTCCTCAAGGCAATCCAAACGGCCACCCGCAATGAGTGACACACAAGGCACCATCTACGTCGAGATCACAGCCACTCGCGGCTCAACCCCCCGCGACGCAGGCACCACGATGATTGTCACCCCGACGACGACGAAACAAACCATTGGGGGCGGCGCACTCGAGCACCGCGCCATCGCCACAGCACGTGATATCCTCGCCAAGGGCGGTGATGAGCATTCCGAAACCATCCCCCTCGGTCCCAACCTCGGGCAGTGCTGCGGTGGCGCTGTCACCCTGCGCTACACCTATACACCTCGCCCATTCTCCCTTGAGTTGGACCATTTCACAGTACACAAAATCGTTCAAAACCGCCCGCACCCCAAACACCTATGGCTGTGGGGTGCAGGCCATGTGGGCCGTGCCGTAGTGACCGCCGCGCCTCCCCAAGCGTTCAAGGTGACATGGGTCGACACCAGCGCCGACCGCTTTCCCGACCGCGTTGCCGCCAATATCACGAAAATGCCTGCCGCCGATATGCCACTACTGGCCTCGCGCGCGCCGACTTACGCCAATCACCTCATCTTCACCTACTCTCACGAGATCGACCTCGCCCTCTGCGCAGCCTTACTCAAACGCGGCGCTGCCAGCATCGGCCTCATCGGTTCCGAGACGAAATGGACGCGGTTTTCCCGACGGCTGCGCGACATGAACCTCGATCCAACGCCCATAATTTGCCCCATCGGGGATAAATCCCTTGGCAAACACCCTGATCAGATTGCACATGGTGTCCTGCGCGCACTACTGTCCGACACGCAAACCAAGGCCCTTACATGACCCAACCGCTGCTGTCCCTTTCCGCACTGACCAAAGCCTACCCTGGCGTGGTCGCAAATGATTCCGTATCGCTGGAGATTGGCACAGGTCAGATACACGCGCTTCTCGGTGAAAACGGCGCAGGCAAATCCACATTGGTCAAGATGATCTATGGCCTCGTGAAACCCGATAGCGGCACAATGCAGATGAACGGCACCCCCTTCACTCCGCCCGAGCCACGCGCCGCACGCGCCGCCGGTGTGGGTATGGTCTTCCAGCATTTCTCGCTTTTTGACGCGATGACAGTCGCCGAAAACATCGCCCTCGGAATGGAAAACGCGCCCAAGCTAAGCGCGCTATCCGCCCAGATCACAGAGGTATCCGAAGCCTACGGCCTGCCCCTGTCGCCTGACCGCATCGTCGGTGATTTGTCGGCAGGCGAGCGTCAGCGCGTCGAGATCATCCGATGCCTGCTCCAAGAGCCCAAACTGCTAATCATGGACGAACCCACCTCCGTCCTGACCCCGCAAGAAGTTGAAATCCTGTTCAAAACCCTGCGCAAGCTTAGCGCCGAAGGCACGGCCATTCTATACATCTCGCACAAGCTCGAAGAGATTAGAACGCTGTGCGACCACGCCACCATCCTGCGCCTTGGAAAGGTCGTCGGCGAATGCACGCCCCGTGATACCACCGCACGCGAAATGGCCGAAATGATGGTCGGCAAGCTGCTGCAAACACCCACACGCTCGGGCCAGAGTGCGGGTGACACGGTCCTCACCCTGAAAAATCTCAGCGCGCCTGCGCCCAATGCTTTTGGCATGGCGCTCAAAGATATCTGCCTCGATCTGCGTGCCGGTGAAATCCTCGGTATTGGTGGCGTTGCGGGCAACGGACAGGATGAACTGCTCGCCGCTCTCTCGGGCGAACGTCCCGTCGCACGCGGCATGATCACCTACAAAGGTACCGACATCGGTTCCCAAGGTCCCACCCCGCGACGAAAAGCAGGCCTGCTCACCGCCCCAGAAGAGCGGATGGGCCACGCCGCAGCACCCGATATGTCGCTCACCGAGAACGCAATGCTCACAGGTGCCGCGCGCATGGGGTTGGACAAAGGGGGCTTTCTCGACTGGCCCGCCGCCCGCACATTTGCCGACGCGATCATCGCTAAATTCGACGTCCGCACCCCAAGCGCGTCATCCGCTGCACGGTCACTATCGGGCGGGAACCTGCAGAAATTCGTCATCGGCCGCGAAGTCATGCAATCGCCAGACGTCTTCATCGTGAACCAGCCGACATGGGGCGTCGACGCCTCCGCCGCCGCAGACATCCGCCAAGCGCTGCTCGATCTGGCACAGAACGGAACGGCGCTGATCGTGATTTCCCAAGACCTCGACGAGTTGATGGAAATCTCCGACCGCTTTGCCGCGTTGAACGAAGGCGGCCTTACCGCTCCACGCCCCGCGCAAGGGATTACAGTGGAAGAGATCGGCCTGATGATGGGCGGCGCACATGATATGGAGGTGGCGCATGTCTAAGAACCTGTTCGACGAAAACTCTGGACAAGGGTCAAACCCCCTTGCCACATTCATGCTGTCCCCTGCACTATGGTTCTCGCTTCTATTTTTTACGCTTGAAAAGCGGTCAGAGCCCAGTCGCGCGTATTCACTCGCGGCCCCCGTACTCGCCGTTCTGGCCACGATGCTATTTGGCGGATTGCTGTTCGCCGTGCTCGGCAAAGACCCGTTAGAGGCGATACGCACGATTTTCTGGGAACCGCTCTTTGGCGAATTCGCATTCTTCTACCGCCCCCAACTGCTTATCAAAGGGGCGCCTTTGGTGCTCATCGCGATTGGCCTAAGCCTCGGATTCAAAGCGGGCATCTGGAACATCGGCGCAGAAGGCCAATACATCATGGGCGCGCTCTTTGGCGCAGGTGTGGGCTTGGCATTTTATCCAATGGAAAGCGCATTCATCTTCCCGCTTATGGTTATCGCAGGCGCATTCGGCGGTTGGATTTGGGCAATGATCCCCGCAATACTGCGCGTGAAATTCGGCACCAATGAAATCCTCGTCTCGCTTATGCTGGTCTATGTGGCCGAACAGTTTTTGGCGTCAATGTCGCTCGGCCTGCTGAAAAACCCCGAAGGGTTCGGCTTTCCTGGGTCGCGCAACCTTCAGCAATACACCAGCGCCCATAACGCTGACCTGATCGCAGGCTCGGGCATGCACTGGGGCGTGGTTGCCGCCTTTATCGCCGTAATCTTTGCTTATGTCCTATTGGCGCGGCACCGCCTCGGCTTTGCCATACGCGTCACGGGTGATGCACCCCGCGCGGCGGCATTTTCAGGCGTAAACCCTGCGCGTCTGGTGCTGTTCTGCCTCGGCATATCAGGTCTACTTGCAGGCCTCGCTGGCGTGTTCGAAGTGTCTGGCCCCGCAGGTCAGGTGACCATCGACTTTAACGTAGGCTACGGTTTCACCGCGATTATCGTCGCGTTTTTGGGGCGTCTGCATCCTGTTGGCATCTTGCTCGCTGGCGGCCTTATGGCGCTCACCTATATCGGCGGCGATATCGCGCAATCGAAACTGGGCCTGCCTGCCGCGGCCATTCAGGTCTTCCAAGGGATGCTGCTGTTCTTCCTGCTCGCCTTTGATCTCTTCACAAATTACCGGCTTAAATTTGGCCGGACGGAGGTGGCGTAATGGACTTGTCCGCAATCAACCCAATCCTGTTCATCGCAGGCTTCTTCGTCGCCGCGACCCCGCTCATCTTTGCCGCCATCGGTGAGTTGGTGGTGGAGCGCACTGGCGTCCTGAACCTCGGCGTTGAAGGCATGATGATCATGGGCGCGATCTGCGGATTCGCCACGGCAGTTGAAACCG
>JBALTK010000142.1:0-10795 GCA_036964385.1 Sulfitobacter sp.
CCTTGATATCGCGTATCTTGGGAACTTGAGCACCTATCACGTCAAACTGTCCGATGGGCAGATCATCAAGGCGCAGACTGCCAACACCCGCCGTCTGTCACGTCGTGGCATTACATGGGAAGATAAGGTGTGGGTCCGCTGGAACGCGACTGCCGGCGTCTTGTTGGAGCACTGAGGGATGCGCCGTTTTGCCCTGATCGCTGTGCCGTATACTTGGCTATTGGCGCTATTTTTTGTCCCGTTTCTGATCGTCTTTAAGATATCCTTATCTGATATTGCTCTGGCGATCCCCCCTTATACACCTACAATGAAGGACGGCTTTAGCGCCTTGATTCAAGGGCTCGATTTCGAAAACTTCGTGTTTCTGACAACCGATGACCTTTATTACAAAGCGTATCTGAGCAGCCTTAAGATTGCTGTCATCTCGACCGTGCTTACTCTGCTTGTCGGCTATCCGATGGCTTACGGTATGGCGCGCGCGCCGCAAGAGTGGCGTGCGACTTTAATGATGTTGGTTATTTTGCCGTTCTGGACCTCGTTTCTGATCCGCGTGTACGCGTGGATAGGCATTCTCAGTAATGAAGGATTATTGAACCAATTGCTGCTTTGGACGGGTCTGATCTCAGAACCTTTGACGATCCTGAATACCAATACGGCGGTCTACATCGGGATCGTCTACACTTATCTTCCGTTCATGATCCTGCCGATTTACGCGGCGCTTGAGAGGATGGATGACAGTTTGATCGAGGCGGCTGAAGACTTAGGGTGTTCGCGTCTATCCGCGTTTTGGTTGGTCACCATTCCACTCTCCAAAAACGGTATCATCGCTGGGTGCTTCTTGGTTTTCATCCCTGCGTTGGGCGAGTTTGTGATCCCGTCGCTGCTCGGCGGCTCTGGCACATTAATGATAGGTAAAATCTTGTTCGAGGAATTCTTCAATAACCGCGACTGGCCAGTTGCCTCTGCGGTGGCTGTAATTCTGTTGCTTATCCTGATCATCCCGATCGTATTGTTCCAGAAGAACCAGCAAAAACAGGCGGAGGCGGAAGCATGAAGCGCCTAAGTCCCTTTAATATCACCGCACTTACGCTCGGGTTTGCCTTCCTCTATCTCCCGATGATCCTACTGGTTATCTACAGCTTTAACTCGTCCAAACTTGTCACGGTCTGGGCAGGTTTCTCAACCAAATGGTACGGCGAGCTTTTGCGCGATGAAGCTTTTCTGAACGCAGCGTGGATTACGATCAAGGTCGCTGTGATCTCCTCTACCTTTGCGACTGTTCTCGGTACGATGGCGGCTTATGTACTGGTTAATTCTGGTCGCTTCTTCGGGCGCACTTTGTTTTCGGGGATGATCTATGCGCCGCTTGTCATGCCCGAAGTGATCACGGGTCTGTCTTTGTTGCTACTCTTTATCGGGATTGGCCTTGATCGTGGTGTGCTGACAATCGTTCTTGCGCATACGACCTTCTCGATGTGCTACGTTTCTGTTGTGGTGTCGTCACGGTTGGTTAGTTTTGATCGCTCTCTGGAGGAAGCGGCTCTTGATCTGGGGTGTAACCGTTTAGACGCTTTCCGCCTTGTGACTCTTCCGATCATCGCACCTGCTGTGATATCTGGATGGTTACTCGCGTTTACGCTCAGCCTTGATGATTTGGTGATTGCGTCTTTTGTATCCGGACCATCTTCGACGACTCTTCCCATCAAAATCTGGAGCGCGGTGCGCCTTGGGGTATCGCCCGAAATCAATGCGCTCTCGACGCTGATGATTGGCATTGTCACCGTCGGAGTGATCACGGCATCCCTTGTTTCCAAGCGTAATTCAGTGCGGGCGCAAAAAGATATGCAGGCGGCAGAGCGGGCTGGGTGAAACGGATTTTTGATGCATATGCCTACGGCGAGGGACCACGGTCGAGATGCTGGTGGGATGAAACTGCAAACTCGAATCTGCGTCCTGTATTTCAACAAGTGGCGCGCACGGATGTCGCAATTATTGGCGCAGGTTTCACAGGAATGTCTGCGGCGCTTCATTTAGCGCGCGCAGGAGTAAATGTCACAGTTCTGGATGCAGAGCGGGTGGGTTGGGGAGCTTCTGGGCGCAATGGTGGTTTTTGCTGTTTGGGTGGAGGCATGGCAAGCGACGCGACACTTGACCGCCGATTTGGTGTCGAAGGCCGCGTAGACTTTCGCAGGACAGAACTTGCGGCGGTCCAAATTGTCAAAAGCCTGATCGAAGAAAACCAACTCAATGTCGATCGTCATTCAGATGGCGAGACCATGCTTGCCCATCGTGCGAAAGATATGGTCGCGTTAGAGGTGAACGCTGCGACCCTGCGGCAAAACTATGGTGTAGAACACCAACTTCATAGCAAAGCTGAACTGCCCGAATTGGGTATGAACGGTCCATTTCATGGTGGGTTGACGATCCATGCTGGTTTTGGATTGAACCCCCGAAAGTACCTGAATGGATTAGCTCAGGCAGCGGAGGCCGCGGGTGCACTTATCTTTGAAAAGAGTCAGGTGACAAAATTAGAGCCTCAACTAGACGGCTGGCGTTTGAGGACCAACGGACATGCGCTTCAGGCAGACCAAGTAATCGTTGCGACGAACGGGTATTCGTCTGATGATTTGCCATCATGGCTCGCGGGACGGTATCTGCCCAGTCAATCGAATGTTATTGTGACACGGCCTCTCACCGAAGATGAGTTGGTTTCTGCGGGTTGGACCACGGACCAAATGGCCTATGATAGTAGAAATCTGCTGCATTATTTTCGACTGATGCCCGACCGTCGATTCCTTTTCGGCATGCGAGGCGGACTGCTTACTGGTAAGACCAGCGAGGTGCGGGCAACAGCGAAGGTTCGCGCTGATTTTGAGGAAATGTTTCCAGCGTGGCGGAATATCGAAACCACACATAATTGGTCTGGTTTGGTATGCCTTGCTCGTGAAATGTTACCCTTTGTGGGGGCCGTTCCAGCGAAAGAAGGACTGTGGGCGGGAATGTGTTATCATGGGAACGGGGTAGCGATGGGCACTTACAGCGGAGCGATTCTTGCCCAGCTTGTTCAAGGGAAGAAGCCCGAGATGCTATACCCTGATGCTATGCGCGTACCCTTGAGACGGTTTGAATTGGGGCGATTTCGCCGTGCGCTGATGCCATTCGCTTATGCTGGGTACATGCTGGCAGATCTTTAAACTGGTTCGCGCAACGCGGAGATACTGCTCGCAGGAGCCTCTGCTCCGCCTTCAAATACCACATGGGCTTCCAGCCCCTGAGTTTGAACCTCTACGATCCTTGCATATGTGTCTGCCTGAGACGATGGAGCGGGTTACCATCAGCACTCGTGGCTTCTACTTCAAAACGGTAGAGCCCTTCGGGCAAAGGCGTACCTCCCGATTGCACCCCTGCCCAGAGAACTGGATCGGAAGAGACAGGCAAAGAATTTCTGCCCACCTCTCGATCGTTAACATCATATACAACCAACTCCATTTTTTCAGCACCTACTGGGGGGCTGGGCAGAACAGTGATGGGTGCAGTATCGAAAAGAACTGGTCCGTTCGTACGTGCTTCCATTCCGATCCAGCCTGCCATTTGACCCATCGTACTGCTGCCGAGTTGGCTGGTCATTGCGGTGAGCAGATCATTGGATAACACCTGCTGTTCCACCATCGAAAATTGCGCCAATTGTGCGGCGTATTCAGAGCTGTCCAATGGCTCTAACGGGTCCTGATATTTTGCCTGCGTGGTCAGCATCTTAATAAAGGTCTCAAAGTCTGAGGAAACGGCGGATGATGAAGGTAAATCAGCAGCCTTTGTACCCGTGGCGCCAGAGACAGTGGATGAAGTGAGCGTTGGAGAAATCATATTGGTTCCTTACAAACGGATGTCGACGCCAGTAGTTGGCGCGTGGTCGAGTTGGATGAGATTTGATTCAGATTCTTCTGTGGCAGTTGTGGCTAACTCTCCACTCTCCTTAGATCGACCTGGGTTGTTGTCTTTTTGGTCACCTGTGTCATTCCCTTGGCCAAAAGAAAAAGTGATCGACTCGTATCCCATCGCGCGAAATGACTGGCCGAGCTGGTCGATATGACGTCGCATAAGATCTAGTGTATCTGCGCGCTCAGCAATAATATTTACCGTGATTACACCGTCGTCGGTTTGGACTGAAAGCCGCACGCGCCCTAATTCCTCCGGAGAAAGGGCGATCTCTGTTGGTCGGTGGGCAGCCTGCGACATGACTTCAACCATTTGTCTTGCCACATGAGGGGCAAATTCCCCTCGTGAGGCTGCGGCTGTGTTCTGCATCGTCGGCGTTAGGCGGGAGGACTCCCAGTTGAGTACGTCCTGTACCTCTCCCTGCAATAGTAAGGACTGACCTGTTTCAGAGGTCAGGTTCACGGTTTTGCCTTTCTGGGCGCCTTGTGCGGAGTTGAGCGCAGGAGTGTGCGATTGAGTAGTGCTTGGTGATGAGGCTTTTTCTAAAGTTTGCACTAGCTGACTGGTCGCATGGAGGCGTGTTGCGTGATGGGAAGTGTCCAATGGTGAAGCTGAGAAGGAATCATCCTTCGCAATAGTAATCTTCGCGAGATCCGTGCGGCCTACTTGTTGATCCTTAAAGTTCGGCGCGTTACCGTTTGCCAAGGCCACGTCATTTGTAAATGTGTGTTGAGCAAAAGGATTTGCTGAACGCGTTTTTACGTCACTCTCAGGTTCGATTTCGGCATTAAGGTCCGGTACGCTCACCTGCTGGGTAGTTAGAGGGTGGCCAGCTTCGAACTCATGCGGATCGATCTGGGGCGAGGGCGTTGATGTGCCGCCATTCGCTGACCAATCATTGTTTGAAATTGATTGTAAAGGGCCCGTGGCCTGACCTATTGGCTCAATTCCTTTTGGGAAGCTTACATTACTTTCCAGAGGCGCGTTGATACCCGCATCAATTTGCGGGGGAGAAGCGATCTCGTGTTGGATATCGGCTGCTGAAAGAGGTGCTGCTTGCTCTGAAGGCGAGCCTGTCATTAGAGCTAATGGAACACTAGAAACGGCACTACGAGCTGCGATATTTATGCCTGTTTGCAGCCGACTGACAGTGCTGTTTTTAGGCTGGATTTCTGTAAAAGTGTCATGGTGTTTAAGTCGTGAACTTGATGGCAAATCCTGCGGAGGAGTGGTTAGCGAAAAGAGTTGTTCGGAGGTGGAATTTTTTCTTGTAGAAAAAACGCTTACCACTTCCTGTACACTATCTTCTGATGAAAATTTCCGTGCTCTACCGCTTCTGCCAAAAAATTCGCTCCGCTCCACCGTTCCATTACCGAACTCCAATAAATCAGAAGTCTCACCTTCTTTTTGGAGATTGGCCGCTACTGCGGGTTGTTCAGCCTCCTCCACAACACTGCTTTTGTGGTCTGATGTTTCCGCCTTTGCATCGGCTGACAGCTCCACGAAGCTAGCAAAGTCTAACTCTTCACCAGATTGATTTGGATTAGGCTGGGATCGTTCTGGCGAGGGGCTGCCTAAAGGGATCGAAGGGGGAAGCGCGCTTGGCGTTTTTGGCATGAGGAGGCTGTGCGGTGCGATGTAATTATTCATGTAGCGCCTTTCGGGATTCTGCCTCGATCTGCAGCTACTAAGCACAATCTTCCTTACCAGTTGTTTACTGCTTTGCGTCCATGATCAGGAAAATTCACGCAATTTAAGGAGTATTTCCAATGATCTCGATTCCCTCTTCCACAACAGGTGCGAGTTCTGCTGCGCCTCCAAGGGATGCGGCGTTAATGGAAGCAGCGCAAAACCTCGAGGCCGCCTTTTTGGCGGAAATGCTCCAATCGGCTGGCCTTGGAAAAACGAGCGAGAGCTTTGGGGGGGGGGCTGGTGAGGACCAGTTCGGATCTTTTCTTATTCAGGAACAAGCCAAACACATCGTCAAAGGAGGCGGTATAGGGCTGGCCCAATCACTCTTCAACGCGCTTAAGGAGCAAAACTATGACACCTGAAAATACAGATTTTTCGATGCTGGATACGGTGTTGGAGCAAGAGCGATCTTTTCTTCTTAAAGGTGACCTTGAAGGTTTAGCAACTCTCTTGCCAGTAAAGGAGCAGTTGGTTGAGATGTTTTTGACCAACAAGGGAGTTGACCGTAATCAAATCGTGCCGCTTGAAGGAAAGCTGCGACGAAACCAGCTTCTCCTAGATGGGGCTCTCGACGGTATTCGCGCAGTTTCTGCACGACTGGCAGCCTTGCGACAGGTGCGCAATGCCCTGGACACCTATGACGCACATGGCCGTAAAAAGCATGTCGAGATTTCGGTGGCACCAAAAGTCGAAAAGCGCGCCTGAAGCGAGTACGAATGGTATCAATTCATGGCCTGTGCGGATCGGTGTGCGGGTCAGTTTATTAAAATGCGCAGTACAGCGCTTTCCCAAATTAAGACTTCTGAAAGCCTGAAAAGGGATGTTGATGATGCATCCGGTATCGGGTGGCACAGAACCTTAAAGGGAACTGTACAGGTCAGAATGGCATTCCTGTCCCACATCAGTGTGGACGTCACTCCGGTGCAAAGCACCGATACGAAAGGAACATGCTTCAATGTCGAGCATTAATACAAACAACGGCGCAATGGTTGCGCTTCAAACTCTGAAATCTATCAACTCAAACCTGACGGATACGCAAAACGCTATCTCGACCGGTAAAGATGTAGCCACGGCCAAGGATAACGCATCCGTCTGGGCAATCTCCAAAGTAATGGAATCAGATGTGTCTGGTCTCGACGCTGTAAAAGACAGCCTTGCAGTTGGTCAATCTGCGGTCGCAGTGGCCAGTGCCGGCGCCGAGATGATTGTCGAAACGATCAAGGAGATGCAGGCGCTTGCAATCTCGGCCCAATCCGAAGGTGCAAACTTCACGCAGATCGATGCGGAAATGACTGCGAAAAAGGAGCAACTTGACTCCATCGTTGCCGGATCGCAGTTCAACGGGGTCAATCTGTTGAACACCGATACTGACGGCAATGGTGCGACAGGCCTGACAGTTGTTGGTTCAATCAACCGCGTTGGTGGTGCTGCCGCAACGGCGACCACTATTGATGTTGCGTCTGCTGATCTTGAGGCGACAGTCACTGACATCACATTGACTGGTACTGCTGATACTGCGGATGCTGCAACGACCTATACCGAGCTTGAAACCATGCTTACAGCGGCGATCACCGGTGCTGCGAACTTGGGTACATCGGCAAAGCGTTTGGATGATCAATCCAACTTCGTCTCCAAACTCTCTGACTCTCTAACATCTGGCATCGGCGCACTTGTTGATACGGATATGGAGGCGGCATCTGCAAAACTTCAAGCGCTCCAGACACAGCAGCAGTTGGGTGTTCAGGCGCTCTCCATTGCCAACCAAGCACCACAAACGATCTTGTCTCTCTTCCGTTAAAGAGCGGATTTTGACAACAGTTGGGGGCGCGTCCACGCGCGCCCCCTTCACAGCCATTAACGAGTAGGGACCATCGTGAACGCAACAACACTCGCCCACAAGGGTTACGCACCAACGTCCGCACCGCTTAAGTCAGCACGCCGCGCGGAATATGACGTAATTGCCCGTATTACCTCACGGATGAAGTCGGCAATAGAGGCTCGGGAATTTAACAAATTGGCTCATGCACTTTATGAGAATCAAAAGCTCTGGCGAAAGCTTGCGATGGACGTCGCTCATCCCGACAATTTGCTACCAGATGAATTGCGGGCACGACTCATTTACCTGGCTGAATTTACAGAACATCACACTCGCAAGGTGCTTGCGCGCACTGATACTGCGATACCTCTTGTTGAGGTGAACACCTCTATCCTGCGCGGCCTCAAATAGATTGGAAATCAACATGAGCGGTCTTGTCCTAAAGCTGGGTCCTAAGGAACGTGTGCTTATCAACGGCGCAGTCATTGAAAACGGAGATCGTCGTAGCCGCCTCGCGATCATGACACCCGATGCAAAAATCCTGCGATTGCGTGATGCGATCCACCCCGAAGATGCGAAGACACCTGTGAGACGTGCATTGTTTTCTGTGCAGTTGGTCCTCTCCGGGGATAAAGATGCCGAAAGTGCGCATTTACCTTTGCTCCGCCAAGTCGAGGAACTGAGTCAGGTATTCACAGATGCGGATAGTCGCCAGATGCTGGCAGAAGCAAGTCAGGCGGTCATCGAGAAACAACATTATCGCACATTGAAGGCGCTACGTGCACTGTTGCCACGAGAAGAGCGGCTCATGGCCGTGCGACCGATCTGATGTTTCAGCCCGTGATTCCCATCGGCGGTCTGGGCGGTTGGAGGTTTCTTCAACAGACCTATGACAGTCAGTTTAAGGCTTTTACGCAGAGTGCCGAACTTCAACGCGGAAGCGATTATTTTCGTGAGAACATAGGTAACGTGGAAACAGCAGAGGACTTGGTCGGAGACAGACGCTTGCTGACTGTGGCGCTTGGCGCATTTGGCCTACAAGACGACATTAACAGTCAATTCTTCATCCGCAAAATTCTTGAGGAGGGAACGGTGAATGACGATGCGCTTGCGAACCGTTTCAGCGACCCACGCTACAAAGAAATGTCACAGGCCTTCGGATTTGGGCCTGGCGAGTTTCTTAAGGTGGGAGAGCCAGTTTTTGCCGAGGCAATTATTGACCGCTATGAAGCCATTGAATTTGAAGTTGCAGCGGGTGAACAGAACGAGGCTATGCGCTTTGCGCTGTACGCAGAGCGAGAGATGGCCATGTTAGCACAAGAGGACATGTCAAATGACGCGAAATGGTTCACGCTCATGAGCGAGCCCCCCCTGCGCAGCCTATTCGAAAAAGCATTAAATCTCCCAACTGCATTTGGACAAATTGATCTTGAGCAGCAGTTAAGTGTTTTCAAAGACAAGGCGAATAAGGAGTTTGGTTCGAGTGATTTGAGCATATTTAGTGATCCGGAAATGGTTCAGGATTTGATCACCAAATATATCGTTCGCGATCAGATCTCCCAGTTCAACAGCAACTTTTCATCCAATGCTATTGCTCTGACCCTTCTTCGTGGATTTTAGGTTAAGTGAGGCCGGCACGCCGCAGGATAAGCTCAAGTTGGCTAAAACTGCGCTGAGGGTCGCCGGCTTCTTCTTTCGCCAAAAAGCTCTCAATCTCTGGGTGAATCAGGATTGCTTTGTCTATTTCTGGGTCGCTTCCTTGAGTATAAAGGCCGGCTCTGATCATCATTGCATTGCTGTCATAGAGGCTCATCATTTTCCGCATTTGCGCTAATAAACCATTTTCACGGGTATTTGCAGCAGCAGGTAAACTCCGAGACACTGAGCGTAACACGTCAATGGCTGGGAACCGCCCACGCTCTGCTATGGTGCGATCCAGAATTATATGACCGTCCAGGACGCCGCGCAGGATATCCGCTACAGGTTCATCCATATCTGATCCAGCGACCAAGACGCTGAAAAGCGCCGTGATGTCACCCTGTGAACCCGAACCAGGTCCTGCACGTTCACAAAGCGATGTAATAAGATGGGTTGTGGACGGTGGATGCCCACGCAAAACAGGTGCTTCGCCTGCGGCGACGGCAACCTCACGATGCGCTTCGGCAAATCGAGTTATCGAATCCGCTAGAAACAAAACTGAATGTCCAGCATCGCGATAATATTCGGCTACTGCCATGGCAGTCCATGCGCACTTACGTCTCAAAAGGGGCGATTGATCAGATGTTGCGGCAATAACTACGGATCTCTTTAGCCCTTCAGTCCCCAAAACCTCATCAACAAAATGTCGCAGTTCCCGTCCGCGTTCGCCGATCATCGCAATGACTACAACATCTGCAGTCATGTGCCGTGCAAATTGCCCGAGAAGGCTTGATTTCCCTACACCTGATCCAGCGAAGAGCCCCATACGCTGACCTTTCACTAATGGAAGGACGGTGTTTGTTACGGCCAGACCAGTGCTCAGCCGATGACCAAACGGACGTCGATCAGCGGCATTGGGAGGGGAGCACAAAAGCCGCCGTGCGGTTGCGCCGCGTAGCAATGGTTTTCCGTCTAAAGGGCGGCCACTGGGATCGATGATCCGGCCCAACCATTCTGGGGAGGGGGCCACAATATTAGGAGAAAGCAACGTGACGCGGTCATTCAGGCTGACTCCTTCCGGTGGCTCCTCTGCAAGCATGATCAAAGTGTCGCCCATGATTTGGACTACCTCGCCCGCTAAAGGCTCACCTCGCTTGCGGTAAACATGAAGCCCGTCACCAATAGAGGCATCACCCGTTAAGCCTTTGATATGCAAAACCGCTCCATCAACACGGTAAACTCTTCCAACAGGGCGAACTGCGCGCAAATCAGCAATGTGGGCGGTGAGCCCGTCAATCAATGAAGCATCCATTTCCGTGTTCCTTTGTCAGCTGCTCACTGTTTCTAAAGGAATCACCCTTAAGCATTGATGAAACTGCAGCAGGGAGAATCCCAGTGTTCGAAAATTTAACAGTCTTTCAAACCGCATCTGCAATGGCGGGGCATGCTGCCCAGAGCCAAGCACTTGTTTCGCAAAATATCGCGAATGCTGACACGCCAGGGTATGTCGGAAAGCAGATGCCGCCTTTTGCTGCTCTGTACGCACCAACGGATGCTGCTGGAAATCAGCGTGCCACGCGCGAGGGTCATCTGAATGGGGCCGTTGGGCCGCAGCAAATGACACCGACTGACATGCGTGGCGGTGATAACCCAAATGAAAATACGGTCTCATTAGAAGGAGAGTTGTTAAAGGCAGCTACTGCCAAGAGCGAT
>JBALTK010000143.1:0-10775 GCA_036964385.1 Sulfitobacter sp.
GAGTATGCGCACGGCCCCTGCGCGCCCCTCGACAGGGACCAAGGGACCAGCAAAAACCGCACCTCCGAAAGCCGCGCCAGAACAGCCTAAGGAGGCAGAGCCGCAAAGCCCGCTGCAAAAGCTGTTGGGACGGTTCAAGTGATCTTGATCGACGCGTTTCGCCATCAGGCCACCTCCTGCGCTGCCTTGGGCAGTCCATTTATGGCGCGCCTGCTGACCCTGCTGGCGGATCACTGGCCTATGGACAGTGCCATTGCGCATAAATTTGCGAGTTTTTCTGGCGACATTGGGCCAGCGGGGCACTCCCTACCCCTGCGCATTGCTGGCGGGTTGCATGCATTGGTGCTGACCCAGCAAGATCCTGCACTCATGGCAGTCTACCCACCGCACAATCCCAGTGATGATGCATTGCGCGACGCCGTATTGGGCGCGTTAGAGGGCCACGCAAAGTTCCTGCTAGACTGGGTCGAGAGCCCGCCGCAAACCAACGAGGTGCGCCGCTCTGCTGCGCTGATTGCGGGCGCGCGGGTGGCGGTGAGCCATTTCCCCCTGCCCGTCCACCTCAGTGAGTTGGGCGCCAGTGGCGGATTGAATATGATGTGGGACCAATACGCGCTGGAGCTGGAGGGCAAGCGGTACGGACCGGATATGCCTGTGCTGTCGCTGACGCCCGAATGGCGCGGCCCTGCCCCGCTGAACGTCATACCACAGATCGCAAACCGTGCAGGTGTGGACTTGAACCCGCTGGACCCACAACGTGCCGACCACCTGCTGCGGCTCACTGCTTATTTGTGGCCAGACCAGCCAGAGCGTTTGTCGCTGACCCGCGCCGCTGCTTCGGTCATGACGGCACAAATTGACCGGGGTGATGCGATCGACTGGCTGTCGGAGCGGTTGTTGCGTTCCCCACAAGGGCACTTGCACCTCATCCAGCATTCGGTTGCGTGGCAGTATTTTCCCAAAGATGTGCAAGCACGCGGCACAGCACTGATCGAGGCTGCGGGAGCGCGTGCCACAGCAGAGCGTCCGCTTGCATGGCTGTCGATGGAAAGTGATGGCGATACAACAGGCGGTGTGGGTGCTGCGGTGACGCTGCGCCTCTGGCCGGGAGATATTACACTCGTGTTGGGGCGGGCGGATTTCCATGGCCGCTGGATCGAGTGGCAACACGGCGGGGACTGACCACGCGGCACGCTTGTCTTGCGTCTCTCTTTACGCGCATGGTTGACCAAACGGCATCGGACGAGGGAGATACGTCATGCGTACATTCGGAAAATGGGTTCTCCGCATCTTTGTGGTGCTGGTTCTGGCGGTTGTGGTCGTAGGCTTTTGGCACCGCGACAGGATTACGCGCCTTCTGGCGGTGAATTCGCTCTTCTCCGAGGAGAAGATCGTCAACAATTTCTCCCATATGGATGCGGCGTTTCTGGTGACGCCTGTGTCGCGGGGCAACGGCCCGACAGCAGAACTCAGCTATGATGCGGATGCCGACCTGCCCGAGCAGGTGATGGGCTGGACCGAAGCGCGTGATGTGACGGCGCTGCTTGTGCTGAAAGACGGCAAGATTGTTCACGAAAGCTATTACAAAGGGACGGAACCTGACGATCTACGCATCTCGTGGTCGGTCGCAAAAAGCTATCTGTCGGCGCTGGTTGGCGTGCTGCTGGAGGACGGGACAATCGCGTCTATTGACGATCCTGTTGTGCAGTATGCACCTACCCTCAAAGGGGGTGCCTATGACGGGGCGAGTATTCGCAATGTGCTGAACATGGCCAGCGGCGTGACCTTTGACGAAGACTATCTGGATCAAAGCTCTGACATCAACCGGATGGGGCGGGTGCTTGCCCTTGGCGGCAGCATGGATGACTTCGCCAGCGGTTTGACAGAGACATTCGCACCTGTTGGTGAGGGATGGAAATACGTCTCGATTGATACGCATATCCTGTCGATGGTCGTGCGCGGTGCAACCGCGCGGCCCATTGCAGAACTGCTCAGTGAAAAGATCATTGCGCCTATGGGGCTTGAGCGTGAACCCTATTATCTGACGGACGGGTTTGGCACGGCGTTTGTGCTGGGGGGTCTAAACCTCACCACACGCGACTATGCGCGGATGGGTCAGATGTATCTGCAAAACGGCGAATTCAACGGAAGCCAGATTGTGCCCGCTGCGTGGGTCGCCACCTCGACGTCGCCTTCGGCGCCGACCGCCGAGGGAGAGATCGGATATGGGTATCAGTGGTGGGTTCCTAAAGGAGCCATCGCGGGAGAATTCATGGCGCGTGGGATTTACGGGCAGTATGTCTATGTGAACCGCGCGAAGGGTGTTGTGATTGCTACCAATGCGGCGGATCGCAACTTCCGCGATGAGGGTGTGGCGGATGAAAACGTCGCCATTTTCCGCGCCATTGCCAACAGCATTTGAGGAGAGACCGGATGGAACCTGACGAGAGCATCAATGTAGAAGGCGGCACCTTGGCCCTGTGCGGAACTGATCCGGTGACAGGGTTCTTCCGTGACGGGCATTGCAACACATGCGCGGCAGATCAGGGCAGTCATACGGTCTGTGCCGTGATGACGGCGGAGTTTTTGGCGTTTTCCAAATATGTGGGCAATGACCTTTCGACGCCGCAACCTGAGTTCGGTTTTGCGGGGCTGAAGGCGGGTGATCCGTGGTGCTTGTGTGCGGGTCGATTCATGCAGGCCGCCGAAGAAGGCTGTGGGCCAAAGGTGCATTTGGCAGCAACGCATATGCGCGCGTTGGATGTCGTCCCACTTGAGATTTTGCGACAGCACGCTTTGGAGATCGAGGGATGATGCGCGGCATGTTCGTCGGGTTGGTCGCGGCACTTCTTGGAGGCACAGTTGCAGCGCAAGATATCAGACCGCAGGAGCAGGCACGGCTCGACCGGTTCGAGCGACTGGCGGGCACAGCGCTGCTGGAGGCGATGGCGGAGGGCGCTGCAGGGGATGTGGCTGCGCTGACGTCTGCATTGGCTGGCGTCCCTCAGGTGGCCTTTGATCCATCGCTGAACGGGGATTGGAAATGCCGCACGATGAAGCTTGGCGGCGGCGCGCGGCTGGTGGTCTATAGTAAGTTCGATTGCCGCATGACCCTCGACAATACGGGGATCACATTTGAAAAGCTCTCAGGCTCGCAGCGCACCTCTGGGCGGATTGAAATGCGCGAAGGGCGTGCTGTGTATCTTGGCGTTGGCTATGTCTCGTCTGAAGCGCCGCAAAACTATGCCGATCTGGATTCTGCTTTCGAGGGCAGTGGAACGATTACGCCCGATGTCGCAGTATTTGAACGTGTGACGACAAAACGGGCGCGGTTGATGTTCCCCGCGCCCGTCAATGAGAGTGATTTTGATATTCTAGAGCTTACCCGCTGAGCTTCAGGCGAATTCGCCCATCTCAAAATTGAGCGCACGAGCGACAGTAAAGATATCTTTATCGCCACGGCCACACATGTTCATCACCAGTAGGTGATCCTTTGGCAGGGTCGGTGCGATTTTGATAACATGGGCCAATGCGTGTGACGGCTCAAGCGCGGGGATAATCCCCTCCAGCTCACAGCATTTCTGGAACGCGGCGAGTGCCTCGACATCGGTAATCGAGACATACTGGGCGCGGCCAATGTCGTGCAGCCATGCGTGCTCTGGCCCGATCCCGGGATAGTCGAGACCCGCAGAGATCGAGAAACCTTCGAGGATTTGTCCATCGTCGTCTTGGAGCAGATAGGTGCGGTTGCCGTGCAGCACACCAGGGCGACCACCTGTGAGCGACGCGCAGTGCTCCATCTTGGCATTCACGCCTTTGCCGCCCGCCTCAACGCCGATGATGTTGACCTCTTTGTCATCAAGGAAGGGGTAGAACAGGCCCATGGCGTTGGACCCACCACCGATAGCAGCAATCAGCGTGTCGGGTAGACGGCCTTCGGCTTTCTCCATCTGGGTGCGGACTTCCTTGCCAATGATGCTTTGGAAGTCGCGGACCATGGCGGGGTACGGGTGCGGACCTGCCACTGTGCCAATGCAGTAGAAAGTGTCGCGCACGTTTGTGACCCAGTCGCGCAGCGCGTCGTTCATCGCGTCCTTGAGCGTGCCGCGGCCTGACGTGACGGGAATGATCTCGGCGCCCAGCAGGCGCATACGGAAGACGTTAGGGGCCTGACGCTCAACATCATGCGCACCCATGTAGACCACGCATTTCAGGCCGAATTTAGCACAGACTGTTGCCGTGGCTACACCGTGCTGACCCGCGCCTGTCTCGGCGATGATGCGTTTCTTGCCCATGCGGCGGGCGAGGATGATCTGGCCCAGCACGTTGTTAATCTTATGCGCGCCTGTGTGGTTCAACTCGTCGCGCTTCATATAAATTTTTGCGCCACCCAGTTCTTCTGTCAGGCGGGACGCGTGGTAGAGTGGGCTGGGGCGGCCAACGTAGTGTTCCCACAGATCGTCCATCTCGGCCCAGAAAGTCTCGTCTGTCTTGGCTTTGTCATATTCGGCTTGCAGCTCAAGGATCAGCGGCATCAGCGTCTCGGAGACAAAGCGCCCGCCAAAATCACCAAAGCGGCCATTCTCGTCGGGGCCATTCATGAAGCTGTTGAAAAGATCTTCTGACATCGTGCATCTGCCTCTCATGTATGTGTTGCGCACAGCAGTATCGTTCACGCGCCCAATGGTAAAGAAGCCAAAGACGCGCAGGAGGGGTGATGTTATGTCTCTGAGGGCGTGAAGAGTAGCTGACGGAGATCAGGCCTTTAGAGCCGCCTCGATGAGCGCATGGATCAGTGCAGCATCTTTAACGCCTGCACTGCTTTCGACGCCTGAGGAGACATCGACCTGCCGCGCCCCTGTGCGCCTGATTGCCTCTGCCACGTTAAGCGGCGTAAGCCCCCCCGCGAGCATCCAAGGCGAGCGCCAGACGCGGTTCTGGAGCAGGGTCCAGTCAAAGGCGAGGCCATTCCCCCCCGGCAGGTCAGCACCCTTGGGCGGCTTTGCATCAACAAGGAGTTGGTCGGCGACACCGGCATAGGCATCAAGTTGGGCCAGATCAGCGCGCTCCCCTACCCCGATGGCCTTCATCACGGGCAATCCATAGCGGGCTTTGACTTCGGCCACACGCTCGACTGTTTCGCTGCCGTGGAGTTGGAGCATATCGAGGGGCACGGCGCCTGTCAGAGCGTCCAGCATGTCGTTGTCGGCGTTCACCGTCAGGGCCACCTTGCAAATGCCCATGGGAACATGTGCGGCGAGCATTGCTGCGTCGGGCATTTCTATATGGCGGGGGGACTTGGGGAAAAACACAAATCCGACATAGCGCGCGCCCGCTTGGGCAGCGGCGTCAACGCCCGCGCTATCGCGCAGGCCGCAAATCTTTACCGAAATGTCGCTGGGCATCTTCGCTTAGCTGGCTTTGTCGAGCAGAGCCAAAACTTCGTCTTTGCCTTCGTGCTTTTCCGCTCTGAGCTTGTCCAACTCACGCTGGAGACGGCGCATTTCACGGGCTTGCTTGGCCGCTTCTGCACGCTCACCGTATTCGCGGACCCATTCCCAAACGAGCCCGACCAGCAAACCCGCAAGGATACTGCCGAGGATCACGATGAAGAGTGGCATCTGGATCGAAGGGTTAACGGCAAAGAGGCCGGACAGCTCTGTAGGGAGAACCTGAAGCGATACGATCGCGCGATTCGCCAAAGCGACAGAGATAAGGGCCACTGCGAAGGTGGCAATGCAAAGATAGCGAACGTAACGCATTAGGAATTCCCGTTTAGCCGATCACGGAGCAGTTTGCCCGTTTTGAAAAACGGTACATGTTTCTCTTCGACATGAACAGTCTCACCTGTGCGCGGATTACGACCTACACGGGCATCACGTTTCTTGACCGAGAAGGCACCAAAGCCCCGCAACTCGACTCTGTCACCTTTGGACATGGCCGTCGTTATCTCGTCAAATATGGTATTTACGATGCGCTCCACATCTCTTTGGTACAAATGTGGATTGTCGTCTGCGATCTTCTGAATCAATTCTGACCGGATCATCTTAGTCTCCCCCCGCAATTATTTGCGTCATTATGACACCACTATAGGAAAATTCCCCTCCAGCGAAAAGTGACTGAAACGACCAAATGTCGCATTTTATCGCATCATTGAACCGAATCGCCGGAAATTGGCACAACCTTGAGAAGAGATAGCAGAATTTCAGCAACCTAGGGAAAATTAGTAATAATTTCGATAATTCGATTCGCACGAAAAAGCCCCGCGCAGTGATGCACGGGGCCGTTGTTTCGCAAGGTGGACCAAAGTCCGCTTGATTTAGTCGTCGGAAGGCTTGAGTGCCGCGCCGAGGATATCACCAAGTGATGCACCGGAGTCGGAGGAGCCGTACTGTTCAACAGCCTCTTTCTCTTCTGCAATCTCACGTGCTTTGATCGAAACGCCGAGACGGTGTGCTTTTGCGTCGACGTTTGTGATGCGTACATCCACTTTGTCGCCAACCGAGAAGCGCTCTGGGCGCTGCTCTGCACGGTCACGGGACAGATCGGAGCGGCGGATGAAGGCTTTCATGCCCTCGTATTCCACTTCGATGCCACCGTCTTCGATGGAAGTCACAGCCACAGTCACAACGGAGCCGCGCTTAACGCCGCCCACTGCTTCTGCGAACTTGTCACCGCCGACACCTTTGATGGAGAGCGAGATACGCTCTTTCTCAACGTCGACTTCAGATACAACCGCCTGAACGATGTCGTTCTTGTGGTAGCTCTGAATGGCTTCTTCGCCACGTTCGTCCCATGACAGGTCGGAGAGGTGAACCATGCCGTCGATGTCGCCGGGAAGACCAATGAACAGACCGAATTCGGTGATGTTTTTGACTTCGCCTTCAACTTCGGTGCCTTCAGGGTGTGTTTCTGCAAACACTTCCCATGGGTTGCGCATGGTCTGCTTGAGACCAAGGGAAACGCGACGCTTGGCGCCATCGATTTCCAGAACCATGACTTCGACTTCTTGTGAAGTAGACACGATTTTGCCCGGGTGTACGTTCTTCTTTGTCCAGGACATTTCGGAAACGTGCACGAGGCCTTCTACACCAGGCTCCAGCTCTACAAAGGCGCCATAGTCCGTGATGTTGGTCACGCGGCCAGTGTGTGAGGATTCCAGTGGGTATTTCGCAGCAACCAGATCCCATGGATCTTCTTGCAACTGCTTCATACCGAGGGAGATGCGGTGTGTCTCTTTGTTGATCTTGATCACCTGAACCTTGATCGTTTCGCCGATGGCGAGGATCTCGGATGGGTGGTTCACACGGCGCCATGCCATGTCTGTGACGTGCAACAAACCGTCTACGCCGCCAAGGTCCACGAACGCACCGTATTCGGTGATGTTCTTGACCACGCCGTCGACTTCTTGGCCCTCGGTGAGGTTACCAATAACTTCGGCGCGCTGTTCGGCACGTGATTCTTCGAGGATCGCACGACGCGATACAACGATGTTACCACGACGACGGTCCATTTTCAGAACCTGGAACGGCTGCTTAAGACCCATCAATGGGCCAGCATCGCGCACGGGGCGCACGTCAACCTGAGAACCAGGCAAGAACGCAACAGCGCCGCCCAGATCAACAGTAAAGCCACCTTTAACACGGCCAAAGATTGCGCCTTCGACGCGTTCTTCTGCAGCGTAGGCTTTCTCCAGACGATCCCATGCTTCTTCACGGCGCGCCATCTCACGGGAGATTACAGCTTCGCCTTTGGAGTTCTCTACCTGACGCAGGAACACTTCGACTTCGTCGCCGACAGCAATTTTGGGAGCTTCGCCAGGATCGGCAAATTCTTTTAGCTCAACGCGGCCTTCCATCTTGTAGCCTACGTCGATAATGGCTTGGCCCGCTTCGATCGCGATAACCTTACCTTTGACAACAGAACCCTCTTCGGGCGTGTCCATTTCGAAGCTTTCTTCTAAGAGTGCTTCAAACTCGTCCATCGTATTTGCCATGTGGCGTATAGTATCCTTTGGTTTGTTATGTCTGGCCGTGCGGTTGTCTCCGCCGGTCTTGAATGAAAATTGGACCTCGGGGTGGGCCACGATCCGAGATAAAGAAAGAGGGCCGGAAGAAACCGACCCTGCATTAGCTACCTCGTCCGGTGCGTGTATCCGCCCCTTAGACAAGCGCGCGTATAGGCGATTTGGTAGAGAGGCGCAAGAGAAACGAAATTGACGCGCGAGACTCCTCTTACCCACAACAGTTGAATGACCTGACGTTTGGCAAAACCTGCTTTCTGGCAAGGGTGACCTATTCTTTCACGGCACCTGAATATCCAATCGGATAGGTTTTGATCCGACTTCCCCACTTTCATATCCCGTGGCGCGCTCGTGTTGGGCCGACGACCTTCTATGATGAAGGTGGGGCTGATACACTTAGGAAGTTAGAATGAGATATTACATACGTTTCGTGACAAAGTTGCACGCTATGTTCTGTACATCAGACGGTGATTTATACCGCCGCCCTCTTGCAAAGAAGCGCAAGAGCATATCCGCCGACACGCCCTCCTCCAAGGGAGCAAGTTCGCGCTATGATGTCAGCATTTCGGACAGGTTATTCCAAACCTACGACGCGATGTACTCCAACATCTAACTTCCGCTGCGACGCTGGTTGGGCCTTTTCGCCCGCCCCAGCATATCTGCCAAAGTCAGTAGGAAGGCTCTGATACCTCAACGCAAAATCGAAATATCGCTATGCGGGCGCTGCTCTCTCAAGATCAATAAAGCGCGAACTATTTCATTTTGCCTCGTGTGCGACACCCTCCAAAGGAAGCACCGAATGTTGTTGGTATCACCCTCCTGACAAAGGCCAGATCTGTCGCATCTTCGACAATAACCCTAGAAGGGAAACACCTCATGAATATCGATCTGGACCGCGCCGAACACATCCGTGAACAAAGCATACGCACGACCAAGCTGTTTGCAGCAATCGTTTTAACCGCTCTTGATGATGCGATCGTATCGGAAAGAAAATACGGGAATGGGCAACAAGAAATTGCACGGTGGGCACGATCACGGGATGGTCAAACAGTCTTAAGCTGTGCGGGGGTCAACCCAAGCGACAGGGTGGTCCAAGGATTGATGAACTTTGTCATAAGGGGGATGCGTACTTCTGTCGGACTCTCGCGTGAGGAAGGCAGACGGATGAGCCACATCACATCCTAGCCGCTCTGCCAATTGAGAATCAAGCCGCCGCGCATACCAGCACGGCGGCTTTGCCTATTCAGGCTTCGGTTGGGCCGCCTGCGTCTTTCCAATCAGAAAAGCCGCCGATGTTCGTTACATTGCTGTAGCCCATATCCTTGAGCGTTTTACCCGCCAGCGCGGCCTGTCCTCCTGCCCCGCAGATCAGGTAAATTTCGGCATCTTTCTGGAATACAGGATTGTACATTGTCTCGACCGCAGGATCGGCGCGAAATTCAATCATGCCCCGCGGGATGCGGTGTGCGCCCTTGATGGTGCCGCTTTCGGAAATGCTGGAGCTGTCGCGCACGTCGATGAACACGCCCTGTCCCGAAGCATGTTTGGCAACCGCCTCTTTCGAGTCCATTTTAGGGACATCGGCATTGGCGGCATCGAGGTAATCTTGTGCAGTTTTCATCTTTGGTATTCCTTTTTACGGTGTCTCAATAGGTGTGCCCCTTAGAGAGGAGCGTCAAGCGAGGAACACGGCCCAAACCGCGATCAAAGCGCCTCGCCCTTCTTTTTCAACTCTTCAAACAGCTCACGGTAGATGCCATTGGAATCGCCGCCCCCGAACACCTGTGCGCCCCCTGAATAAGTCTGCCCATAGCTGCGCGCGACATTAACGGTCTGCACCAATGCACTGATCAGCTGGTCCTTCTCAAGCGGTGAGAGCGGGTGGATAAATACGCCCCAAAGCCGCCCGTTCGCCACGGCATAGCGCGCATCCAGAGCAGTATCAAAATTGGCCTGCATCATGCGCAACAGATCATCCGCACTCAGTCCTTCGGCGCTCGCAATCGGCACCATAGCGCGCATCCGGTCTGCTGCCGCATCTGCCACAATCATCACTGGAATATCATCGATGTTAAATTGCAGGGTCGGCCCTTGCGACACAACGTCGGGATCAATGGCACTCACAATTCCCGCCAACCGTTCAAGCGTCATAGGACCTTGCACCGGCGCCTCAATAGACGGCGTGTCGGTTGGAGCATCAGGTGTAGTTTGTTGCGCATGAAGCGCTGCGGGCAACAGCATGGCTGCGAAAACTATGGTGCGGATCATCGTGAACATCTCCTTGTTAGGCGTGAAGCTTAGCAAGGCAGACAGATAACGCGATACACCCTTTGGTGAGCAACGTGTCAGTCGCTACTCACGCCAATGATCAGCGATCCATGGTGTCGGTAGCATAAAGCGGCGCAAATGGCGGAAACGCTTCTTGCTGTGGCGCGGTCCACGGATTGCGCGCATCACGTGCTCCCAACGCGAGCGATCCCCCTCTTCGGGAACCCAGCGGCCCAAAAGCGCATCAGGCGGGTTCGGCGTCGCAGGAAAGATCACGACTCGCGCATCTTTGGGTAATTTCGGCGCGATGAAGTAGTTCAGCGGAAACAGCGGAATACACTGCGTGCGGAAGTGACGTACCCACGGTTTGGGCCAGAACTTAACCCCGCCGGGTGCATTGCGCGTCACAAAGCGCTGCTCGAAGGTGTATTGATCAGCGGTGCCCTGTGGATCTGCGCGAAATATCTCCAACAGCGGCGCAAGC